>CANNLO010000040.1 GCA_947505055.1 Methylococcaceae bacterium
AGATAACCGATTGATCCTAAAGGACTTTCGGTTTTTTTATGTCTTCTTGCCCCACCCCTTGCCCCACCCTTGGCGGTGGTTCATATTGAACATCTTTGAACAAACTACTGGCAATCTCTGCCGAGTAATCTTACAAAATACTTTCAATCAAGACGCTCAATGGTAGTTAAGGCTCTGGTGATTAATATCCAAGCATTAGTTTTAGCTCTTTGAACAATATTAGCTTTCTAGATCAAGTGGGGTTCCCTGAATTAGTTCCACAAACTAGTTATTATTCATTCAGCAGAATGGTCATAAATATCTTTCAATGTTCTGGGGACAAGGGATAGTAGATTCAAATCCTATCGTCCCGATCAATTAAATTAATTGGTATTAATATCCTTGAATTTTAAATGTACCCAGAATATCGTTTTACCTAACTACTTAACGTTTTATAGTATATAGGCAAGGAATCACAATTTTCGGCAATTAGGAGTTGTGCTGCGTTGGTCAGTTGAAATCGGAATGTCTCAAGCCTTAACATGGTGACTGGTTTCTCTAAAGGACGCGCATAACCCAATTCAAACAACCAGTATTCTGTTTCGTTAGTAGTATCTGTTTTCCCCGCTTGATTAATGTTCATGTCGCAAAACTTTACCAGACGTACAAATTTTACTTCGTAAAGATGTGTAATGACTTGTCTCACTCCTCCATCGTGGTTGACAGCAATGGCGCAATAATTTACTTCACGCATTACGTGGCGTGCAATAGACATTTTTTCCGTGTTACTTAGGCGGATATGAAACCAACCGGCCTTCCCATTATTGAATCTTTGTAAATAGTTATCATCAAGCCCACTAATCGACTCTAAGGGAGCGACCAGTGCCAAGTCGGAATATCGGGACAATTGCATACCTGTGATACCAATACGAGCAGATTCTTCAATAAAATATTGATCTGGGTCAGGTGAAGAGTATGGCAATTTATTAGAATTTCCAAATCGTGTCTGCAGAAAATTCCGTAACCAGAAATTATCCCTACCTGGCAATAATGGGAAACCGCCTACACCAACGTTTTCTATAGCATTTTGATATGGATTAATTGTATTGGCTTCATCATACCAGCCGGGATATAAGATGAAAGCACCGAGAATGGGCCGGCTTTTCTCAACCCCCCCATCATTGGCTTGATTGATGTAAATTAAAGCATCACGATAACGGTGCATCTGGTTTATGGCATCATCTGGGGCAAAGTCACTATTTTTAGCATCATCTGCAATACGATACTTTGCATCAAAAAGCCATTTAACACTTTCACCGCTGGGGAAGGTAGCTTCTAGAAAAATATCAGGTTTTTGTATTGTCGTCCATGAATAAATTTTGCCAAATGATGGATTGTTAGTTTGTCGGAAAACAGGTTCATGCGCTAAGCGTATTTTGATTCCATCATCTCTTTCCAAAACAAAAGCTGCACCAATCCCATCTTTAAGACTTTTTTCTAGGCCGTTGTTATTCAACAAGGCTCGATGGTGATTTTTTTCATTGAAACCAAGCTCTAGTAATATTCGCCGTATTTCAAGTAGACTCCATACCTCATATAACTCGGCTATAGACTTCATGGAAATAGAGGCATGACGGCCAAATAAATCAAGATACAGTTTCAATTCTTGCCAAATACGATACACCCCGGAATAACCATTCCGCTGATGCAGAACCAATGATTCTGAAGTTTGGCCATTAAATGCACCTACTTCTGAAAACAGCGGGCGATTTAATAGCTGATCTAAAGGCCGTTTCCAATTATCCAGTTCTTTAAAAAATGATTCAGAAACTCTCCCACCGTTATCACGCACGTTATCTTCTTTTTCAGCACGTTTTTTAAAACGGGCAATATCCTGACTGCACCGAGTCAGTACCATTTTTATAAACCGGTTTTCAGGTGTGTCTAATGAAAGACGTTTTCTTGTTATTTGGTAGAGATGTTGTGTTTCAGCGTTATTGACATGACCAATAACATGTTCTTCCAATTTGGTTGACAAGCGACTACGAATATTTTCAGCACGTACATGATGTTGATAGGGTAATAAACGAGTGTGTGGTGCATTACAAATGCGTTTAATTCCGACTTCCAAATTTATCCGCAAGCGTTGAAAAAGTGCCAACCATAACAAGGGAAATTGTTCGTGTGATTTGCTGGATTTAGCCAACTCTTGATCAGTTTTATGAACAAAAGAAAAACGCCGAAGTGGATAGTATGCATCAATCGTGCTATTTATAACATCTAGATCATGACTCATAGCCATTTTGATCGGTTGAACTTCAAAAGAAATATATTGAGTTATTTCTTGTTCCGCAACCTGAAAACGCACACCCAAACGAAACCAGCCAATATCATTGCCAAAATTAACGCTGCCCCGCAAAGCCCCCCGCTTGTATTGAAAGGCTTCTTCAATATTACGTAAGCGGTGGATTATTAGTGGCATGTTGGTTTTGCATACATCATTACCAAATAAAAACTCAAATTCGTATTGTTTATTTTCAAAAAAAAGGACCTCTTGCAATTCTAATTGAGTTATAGGCTGCATAAACGACAAGAGGTTATTTTTCGTCGTAGTTTGAGTAAGATTTAGGGGAGGATTGAATTGTAATTTGCTGGTAGGTTGTGAGGCTAAACGTACCGTATGAGTTTTAGCTAGCAGAACTTGAGATTTATGTATGTCTTTAGTCCACACTGTCAACTCAAAGTGCGGTGTTTTAATTGTCAGAATATCAGGCACGAAATAATATCCTAGAATGAAGCACTAAACATATTGAGTATTAAGGCCAAAAAGTGGTAAAACCATTAGTATCAAGCCGGTTCTGCATCCACTCGAGCTTTTGTTTAGCTCGGCTGTCGATCTCAAGTAAACCTCCATCATCAGCTTCCCTCAATAGATCTGGGCGTTTCTTTGACCAAATATCTTTAAACTGTAGCTCTAGAGCATCTAATAATTCGTTTAGTAAACTATTCTCAGTTCCAATGGACTTTAATTTTTCTAAATCGCCATCTATTCGTGGCAATACTTTTGACATTAAAAAGTCATCCCAGACTGCCTGAAGCTCAGCTTCATCTTGCGGATTAAAGCAAACTACCGCCAACAATAACTCATTAAGAGCACGGTAAGCCAACTCAAATGGAGTACCCTCGAGTATCGCATTGATAGCAATCAGAAAATTAATACTGTTAGCACCCTCTGGATCAGACTCTACATCTTTCAAATCTTCAGTGGTTACTTGAGATAATACTGGGAAGCTTAACGTTTTATGGACTGTGGTAGACTTAAAATATTCAGGAAATATATTGGGATAAAATACCCCAAAGTCGATAGTGTAAGCACGATCAATCACCTTACGTGAAAAGCCGTGTGTCGTTTCATCCATGTTTACCGTCCCAGCAATAATTAAATTGGGCGGTAATGGAATACCTACATTAATAAAATATTCCCATAAGTCGTCAAAAAAAACATTATCCAATTTTAAATCTTTGCGTAACTCTCTTTGACCCGATGAAGCAAGTTGCCGAATGGTTTCGGATTTTAACAACGGATCGCAACTATAACTGCTATTTTCCCATTTACGTGTTTCCAATACCGATAGATAATCGGCGAAATACTGCTCTACCGGCGCCAGATTCATTTCATCCAGACACAACCAATAAGGCGTCATTTCTTCAGGTGCCTTACATGCTAACGATTCTGCGGTAGCTGATGCCCATGCGTTCTGCCAAACCTTTACAACAAAGCGTAAAAGATCTGTTACCACATAACGTGAACCATCTGGGCCGATACGAGAAATATATCCTAGTAAATCTGAAGGCTCATGCCAGTCTGGGCGAACCGGAATTAGACAATAATTTGATAAGTCACCATTACAATGTACGGCAGCTTGTTCGCGGACAAAACGGGTTTTTCCTGTGCCAGAAATACCTGCTAACAAAATGAAAGGTTTGGGTATCTGCTTTTGATCCGAGTTTACTGTAATTGTTTTTACTATTCTCTTATGCTCAAACTTATTACAATATTCTGTTAACTCTAAATAAATATCTTTTTTATTTATTAAACCCAAAACTATATCACCCAATGCCTGAGCGGATACATCAGGCATATTTGTGCATTTTAGAATAATGGAACTAAAACAACCACCACTAGGCCCTCTAATTGAAATAGGACCCTGACCTTTATTGTCGTTTAAAATTGACTTGCCTTTTAATCGATAGGTATCGTCGACTTTATCAATAAACCTACAAAACAATTCAAGATCATCATCATTATCGAAAAAATCAAGCAGTTTACTATTTTCTTCAATATTTGTTTTGATCTCATTCCATTTTCCATAGAATATATCAGTGTCTATTAACCCGTTTTCAACACATATTTCCTGCAAATTTTCAAGAAAAATGAAATATTTGATAAGCTCGTTAGCAAAGTTATAAAAATGAGAGGCAAAAACAAAATATTGGTTCGGAAAAATAACCCATTGAGGATTAGTGTTATCTGTAGTTTTATAAGTAGATGTGTTTTTGTCGATCTTCAAAGATTTTAGGTTGATGCTCTTTTCTAGCTTTCTTGCTAAATCATTTGGTAGCTGAAAATCTCCAAAAGTTGATTCATTAACAATTGGTGTTGGCAATTCACTCGAAACTTCAATTAAATTTTTTAACATTAATTTTATTCTCCTATAACCAGTTGGATTTGCCTTGCTAAGGCTGATATTACATCAACGGTAACACTGTTACCGAACTGTTTATATGCTTGTACTTCGGATTTGTTATGCACAAAAGAATCAGGAAATCCCTGTAACCGAGCCGCTTCTCTTGGTGTTAATTTACGAGGATTTTTATTTTTTTGATCAATCAGTATTTCACTACCGTCTTTATAGTATCTTGCGGAAATCGTATTGGTGTAAAGTGAGTCTTCAGTTACTAAGCCGAATCCAAACCCCTTCCCATTTATTGCATTATTTATTTTTCTTCGCTTATGACCTTCCCATAAACGATCAGATATAGTGTATTTTGGGTCTGGATTCTCTACTAAAATCGAATTAAATGGCGTTTTTATTTCAGTATTATCGTGAGTATTACTATGTTTTGAATCAGGATAATTGAATTGTTTAGTTAAATCACCTTTCCACAGCACAATATAAATTCTTTGTCTGTTCTGGGGCACATCAAAATCGATAGACCTGAGTACCATTTTCTTTGCTTCAGTTTGCAATTGTTTTAGTGTGCCACTGATAATAACTTCATTGTCTATGTTGCAGTTATAACCCATGCCAATTAAAGTTTTTAAGATCACCTGTAGCGTGTAGCCTTTGTCATGACTAATCAAACCTTTTACATTTTCTAATAGAGCAACTTTTGGTTTTTTTTCTCTAAGAATATTTGCAATATTATGAAATAGCGTACCTCTAGTATCATCAATTCCCTTCTTCAAACCAGCATGTGAAAAAGGCTGGCATGGGAATCCAGCAACCAATACATCATGATCTGGTATATCTTCAACAGCTATTTTAGTAATATCACCAAAAGGGTAGTCACCGTGATTTTCAAAATAAGTTGCTTGTGCATTTTTCTCAAACTCTGAGGAAAAAACACAAGTACCACCAGCCTCCTGAAAACCTATTCTCATACCGCCAATACCAGCAAATAAATCAATAAAAGTAAATGTGCTTTTGTGGGTAGGGGTAATAGGTAACTTTGGCATTAACTTTTTGAAAGCTAGGGCATCGGTAAAGAGGTATTCAGGAATCAGAATGTCGATTAAATTCTTTTTGGTTACACCCTGCTGGGCAGCAAAAGGTAAAAAATCATAAGCTAGAGAGTGTATCCATTGATGTACCACTGCTTTTGGGTCAGTACCATCAGGCGTATAGAGCCCTGCTTCATGAAGTAGTAAGGTTTCTATTTTTTGAAAAAAATGACTCATTAGTATCCATTTATCGGCTAATACATTTGTTATGGACTGTACATGGTTTTGTACAGCAACATTGTACTGGAAAAGACTTTGTAATTAAGTTGTGTTGAATGCTGGAGTCCAATCATACTGTTGAATGATTTACAGAATAAAGCATATTTTTTATGATGTTTTTGATAGGGCGTTATCTCTTTTAGGAACCAAATAGCCTAGATAAAGTTAAGCACCTATATAAAATCATAAGGTTTTTTTAACCTGTAAGGCAAATTTTCAATAAATTAACTGCGTCATTATTTTAATTGATCATGTTGGTATAAGTCCGTATAAATAAAATAACGTTTCTTTATTGTTGTAAAACCAGTTTCCCTTGGGAGTTATTTCATTGAGAGTGATACCAAATGTTATACATAATATTAACAGTAATGCTGAACTTAAGGTTTTTTCGTTATTACAAAATCTTGATCTCGGGACTGGGTGGACCGCTTATCATTCATTAAATGTTTCGGAACACGCATATAAACAATGGGCAGAACTTGACTTTGTGATTGTTGGGCCGAAAGGCATTATTGTCTTAGAGATAAAGGGTGGACGTATTGCTTACAATAATGGTATCTGGTCATTTACTGATCGATATGGAATTATTCATAAGAAATCGGAAGGTCCTTTTAAACAAGCTGAGTCTGGAATGTATGCCTTACGGGATAAAATTAGTAGTGTTTATGGGAGCGATTGGCAAAATCGTATCAAATTAGGTTGGGGGGTTATCTTCCCAGATATCACTTTTACTTCATCTAGCCCTGAAACACCTAAAGAAGTTATTTGTGATGAGCGTGCCACGAAAAGTATTAATGAATTTACTAAATATATAAAACGGCTACTTGAGTATTGGGGAGGCAAGGGAAAGATTATATCAAATCTAGAACCTGATGACATATTGCTTAAAAATTTAGCGGCCTATTTACGCCCAAATTTTGATTTTTCACCATCATTAAATAATAAGATTAACGTCATTCATCAAGAAATTGTACAGCTTACAAATGAACAATACCGGTATTTAGATGCATTAGAAAATCAGGATAGAATAATATGCTCAGGCGGTGCTGGTACTGGAAAATCTTTTCTAGCAGTCGAAACCGCTCGTAGGGAACTTGCGAACGGTAACACTGTTTTATTTATAGCAATGCATGAAATTTTTGTGGCCTATCTTAAAATTCAATTAGAGCATAAGTTATTAAAAACATGTACTTTCTCAGAACTTTCTAACACTATAAATGATGTTGAGAAATGTCAGTTTGATGTTCTTATAGTTGATGAGGGTCAAGACCTTTTATCACTGAATAATTTAGATTGTTTCGATAAGGCACTTAAAAAAGGTATAGATGGGGGAAGATGGCGTTGGTTTATGGATGAGAATGCCCAAGCAGGTGTATTGGGAGATTGTGATTTAGATGTAATTGAAATGTTAAAGTCGACTAGTGCGACTTATATGTCATTGAAATATAACTGTAGAAATACGCAGCAAATTATAAGTGAAACTGAATTAACTACTGGCGCTTATGTAGGGATAACAGAAATCAAAGGTGAGGGACCTCTTGTTGAATATTGCCAAGTTGCAAATGATGAGGATGAAATCGATAAATTAGTGAAACATATTGAATCGCTTGTTTTAAGTGGTGTTGAGTTAAATGATATGGTTATTCTTTCTCCAGTGAGCAGAGATCAGTCAATTGTAATGAGATTGCCAAATAAATGGAGTAAACGGTTACAATTCATTAACACTATAAATGTAATTAGCCCAGGCTATGGTTCTTTACTTTTCAGCACAATTGTCGATTTTAAGGGGCTGGAGCGCCGCTTTGTAATGATTATCGATACGGATATGCTTAATGGATTAGATCGTTATGAATCATTATTATATGTTGGAATGACTCGTTCTCACGCGGGCTTATGGATCGCAATTGGACAGAAATTCAAATCACTATTATTTGAAATACAAAAAAAGAATATGAAGAACAGGATATATAAAAAATGATCATGGATAAAAGGCAGATCTATCGTAGAGAGCGAGATTTACTAATAAATTATATCTATAGGCAAACAGTAGGACCATTTGATGGTAATGAGGAGTGTCTTTATAACGATAAACCAACTGAAAGATATTTGATGGGGACTCTGTATCCTCAAAATACAGATACAGCTTTAATAAATGATAATGAAGATCAAAGCTATCTATCATCTGTAGATGATGAAGTTGATGATTCACCTTTAAGCATGATTTTTCAGCGTTTACCTGCATCAATGGGTATTAGTTTTTATGTGCAAAATTGTGATGCGCTGGAAATTGATATTTGGGGGGGGTGTTATAGAAATATAACGAAAGAGGATATTAGTTTGGCAATGTCTTTGCCTGATGACAAGTCTTCTATACATGAAGATGGGCTAAGAGGATGGCCAAAATGGATTCGACAGTCTTTAGCAACCGAATTGGCGCCTGAGACCATAACGGTAGCTTCCAATTACAAAAATATTAATAAAATACCAGTCCTTGAAGCTAGAGCGCAAATACATACTGTTTGGCGCCACATGGGGCAGGGTGCTTTAATAACAGTGTCAATTCTAAATGCTATTGAACAAAATGAAGCTGATAGTGTTAATCCAGAACAATGTCTTTTTCAAGTAGGATTTAAATGTCGCCCTATCAATGGAATTATTTATGAATACCCATCAATTAGCAGGCTTTCCTATGATGAGGAGGAAGAGGAACTGGCTCTTCAGTATCGAAAAAATATCACCTATGCAGTAGGCCATGGATGTGCTGCTACATGGGAAAAAATGGGAGAATCTCCTGAAAGTATTCAAACAATTACAATGCCTATCTGTGAAGTTAGACCAGTTACTACGGTACTAAATGATATAAAAATAGATATGACGAATGTACTTTCTCTTCAGTATCTTGCAAATGAAAGTATTGAATCAGTAGAGCTAGTAAAGAACTTGGAAATCTTCATAGCTGGATATAGTCATTGGTATGATCAAATTTACGATGAAAAATTAGATCATAAATTTGACGCCGCAAAGAAAAGAATTACAAATCGCATTCAAAATGCGATTGTAAGAATGAAAAAGGGGGTTGAGTTACTGGGTAATAATAAAAATGTAAGAAAAGCCTTTGCTTTAGCTAATTTTGCAATGTTGAAGCAGATGATTCACACAGGGAATAAATTTAGTGGTAGTGAAAAAAATAGGGATCAAATTCCTTATTTGCGTCCCGACTATAGGTCCCAACAATATAAGGAATTTGCTTGGAGGCCATTTCAGCTCGCTTTTCAGCTTCTTGTACTTGAATCAATGGTAAATCCAAATAGTGACGATCACTCTAATGTTGATTTGCTTTGGTTTCCGACAGGTGGTGGTAAAACAGAAGCTTACTTTGCGCTTGCGGCTTTCGAGTTGATTTATCGTAGAATTGTGTACGGTGAAGAAGGTGCTGGTACATCGGTAATAAAAAGATATACTTTAAGACTTCTTACTACACAGCAGTTTCAGCGAGCAGCAACACTTGTCTGCGCAATTGAATTGATGAGAAAAGAAAATCAGAAATTGTTAGGAAAAACACCCTTTAAGTTAGGTCTATGGGTTGGTGAGGCTTCAAGCCCTAATAAGTATACGTCGGACAGTGATCATTCTAAAGGTGCATATGAGTTATATAAGGATATGCTTGAGGAGGATAGGCCAGAAAATCCTTTCCAGTTACAAATTTGCCCATGGTGTGGCACAAAAATAGTTCCATACAAGCGCACGGAAGATGAAGATGACTACGGCGTGCGTGCGACTCAGACATCCTTCAAGTTCTTTTGTACCTCAAGTGATTGTGAACTACATGAAGCAATACCTGTAACTGTTGTAGATGAAGATATTTTTGAGTGTTCCCCAAGCTTCATAATAGGTACGGTGGATAAATTCGCACGGCTTGCTTGGGATGATCGAGCATCTAGCATGTTTGGTCACCCTACAGGAAAACACCGACCTCCTTCTTTAATAATACAAGATGAGCTTCATTTAATATCGGGACCTTTAGGTACAATTGCTGGCGTTTATGAAGCGGGGATAAGCACTATTATTGAAGCCAGAGGTGGAAAGCCAAAAGTGATAGCCGCGACTGCCACGATTAGACGAGCTGCTGATCAAGTTCAAAGATTGTACGGTAGTGATGTACGTATATTTCCGCCGCCTGGTATTTCGTCAGATGATTCATATTTTGCACGTATTGATCATAAGGCATCAGGTCGTATATATGTTGGTGTGATGGGGCAGGGGCACTCCCCGATTACAACCATGGTACATACCTCTGCAGTTTTGAGTCAGTCTGTTCTTGAAAACAAAATAGGTGATGTTGCAAAAGACTCATGGTGGACACAGGTAATCTATCATAATAGTCGACGTGAGTTAGGTAAAACCATGACACTTGCACGAGATGATATTCCTGAACGAGTGAAGGTCATTGCCTCAAATGAAGATAATATGAGAGGAATAGATAATGTCGAAGAACTCTCTGCAAATGTGAGAGGCATTGAAATACCAAAAATTCTTTCAAGATTAAAAAAAGCCTCTGATGATAAAGAGGTAATTGATATACTTCCTTGTACAAATATGATTTCAGTTGGGGTTGATGTCAATAGATTGGGTTTGATGTTGATAGTAGGTCAACCTAAAACTACTGCTGAGTATATTCAAGCCTCAAGTAGAGTTGGCCGTGATGACAATCTCCCCCCAGGTATCGTTGTTACGCTGTATTCTGGTTCAAAACCTAGAGATAGGTCGCACTACGAAAATTTTGAGGCTTACCATAATGCTTTATATCGAGCAGTAGAACCAACCAGTGTTACTCCCTTCGCTTCACCATCGAGAGATAGAGCTTTACATGCAGCTATAGTAATTCTTGTTCGTCATGCTTGTGGTCTAGGTGCTAATAATGATGCCGATAAATTTGACCCTCAAAATGCGGTTATCAAGAAAAATATTGATCTTCTTGTTAAGCGAATGATTCGCGCAGAACCGGCGGAAGAAGTTAATATTGTGAGGCATGTTAGAGCCATAGTTGATGAATGGACTAATAAAATTTTAACAGCCTCCTCTGATAATAAACCGTTGAGATATTCTAATAAAGCGGGGCGACAGTATGCTTCTTTGTTGAAACACTTTGGTGAAAATGATGGAGAAGGTTGGCCAACATTAAATTCAATGCGAAATGTAGACATGGCATCTTCAATAAAAATCACGGGAGAGGATTAATATGGCTGATGGAACATTAAGGCAAATCAGGCGTTCGCAATATATTTCATCATTTGGGGTCGGTGCTATTTTAGATCTTGGTAATGAATCTTTTATTGCGAGTGATATATCCAAATGGGGTAATTCTTCCGGACAGGTTATTCATCTTAAAAGACTTGAATATCGACTAAAAGTTAAAGAGTTTCGTATGCCACCTGTCCCTAAAGGATTTTGGGACAGTTATTCTCATAAATTGCCTTATTATCGGTTTCCCCAATGGCTTTTTTGCCCTTCTTGTAGAAAACTCATTCAATGGAGTACAACTAAGGAAAAAAAAGGTGAACTTCCCCGTTGTGAGAATAATAATTGTCGTGGGCATAAAGTACTTGTACCTATGCGTTTTGTTATGGCTTGTGAAAATGGCCATCTTGGAGATATTCCTTGGCAAAGATGGGCTCATTCTCGTCATAACGTTGCTGAAAAAGGTCGGTGTGAAAGTAATGATCTTGAGTTTAGATCTTTGTTTGGAAAAGGAGGAGGACTTGCTTCATTAGAAATCAAATGCATTGGATGTGGATCAAGTAGATCTTTGCAGGGAATTGCAAGCAAGGAAAGCATGAAATCAATAGGTATAACCTGTCGCGGTAAACAGCCATGGGAATTTATCGTACATGGTCATATTGCTGAATGTGTGCAAACGCCTCAAGTACTGCAAAGAGGAGCAACAAATTTATATTATCCCAAAACCATTTCAGCTCTTGATATACCTCTAGGATATGCCGATCCATACATAACGAATTTGGAACAAGAGATTCGTTCCAATTCATATTTTGATCTAATGGTCAAAAGACTGAATTCAGCATCTGGTGATAATGTTACTGTGTTTGTTCGTGGTCTAGCTGAGGAAATTGCAATAGATGTTAATTGTGATATTCAGGTTGTCTTAGATTTGGCTTACGGTAATGTCGAAATAAATGATAATACTGAATCTGAGTTATCAATTAACGAGAAGGATGTCTTAGTTGAGGAATGGCCAATTCTCACTAACCCACCTATTGATATTGAAAATCGTAGTCTTTTTTTTGCAGAGTCGACCTCACTTAATGGATTGCATAACTCATATGGATTGACTGATCTAATAGATAAGTTGGTTTTGGTGCGTCGTTTACGTGAAGTTAGAGTGTTAAGAGGTTTTCACAGAATATCTCCAGGCGATGAAGATACGCTTGTAAAGGCTGACTTAGATAAACATAAATCATGGTTGCCAGGCATCGAAGTCTTTGGTGAAGGCATTTTCATTTCATTTTCTGAGCAGGCAATTGCCTTATGGGAAAAAAACCACTGTACTGAAATTGGAAAGCGTCTTGATAAGATGATGCAGCGCTATAAAGACATTCAGTTAGATTATCTTCCTGAGCCTACCCCTCGATTTGTTATGTTACATACATTTTCACACTTACTGATGCGTCAGCTTGCTTTTGAGTGTGGATATTCATCTTCTTCATTAAGAGAACGAATTTACTCCGCAGAACCTAATAGCGAAAAAGGGCCAATGGCTGGCGTTCTTATTTACACTGCTGATGCTGATTCAGAAGGTTCGCTTGGTGGACTGGTACGCCAAGGATTACCAGATAGGTTAATACCAACCTTATTAACTGCACTTGAGCGTGGCTCATGGTGTTCTGCTGATCCAATATGTAGAGAGTTATCTGGGCAGGGTTTGCAGGGTCTGAATAGAGCAGCATGCCATTCTTGTGCACTTATGTCTGAAACTAGTTGTACTTGTAGTAATACACTTTTGGATCGTATGACTGTAATAGGCACTGATGTTGAATATGGTGATTATGGTTTTTTTGCACCAGTACTTTCCCGTCTTGCAAAGGAGCCTATATTGTGAGAATGCCAAATTCGAAAGAAATGAGTAAAGAACAGCAACGTATTTATCTCGATGCACCTTTGGATGAATCAATTTTAGTAACAGGCCCGCCTGGCACAGGTAAAACGGTGATCGCTTTTCTAAGGGCTCAGACAGTTTCAAAGCTCGGTAGTAAGTCTACAGTCGGAATGTTCAATAATGTCTTGAGAAGTTATACCAGTAACGTTGGAGATAATAGTTTCGACGTAACGACTATTCATAAATGGATTTATACTTGGTGGAATATTTTAAGTCCTCTTGGAGAAATGGACGGAATAACAAACGTTTATCTGGAATGTCCATTTGGTGAAAAAGATAAGGCTAAGGCGTTTGGTGCTAAATGGGATAAATTCAAAAAAAAATGGTATGTATCAGGTGACGTATATCAATCAAGTAGTTCATCATTTGCACGTTGGAATCCAACCTTCGGAAATATGGAGTTACCGAAGAAAATTGAAGATGAATGGCAGCATGATTGGAGTAAGATTTCTGAGGTTGTATTTAATGGGGTTACAAAAGGAAATATTAATAAAAATGATGTTAACTGGGGGCACTTAATAATAGATGAGGCTCAGGATCTCCCAGTTGAAATGTTTGAAGCGTTGAATTTAATTATGAAGTTAATATTTAAAGCTGATTCTATGGGTTCTAAACCAGCCATTACAGTCTTTGCTGATGAGAATCAGAGATTGAAAGAGCATTCAAACTCAACAATAAATGATATTGTAAATAAACTTAGATTACCTAAAGATAGAATATATTCTCTATCAAAAAACTATAGAAATACCCTTCAGATTGCTAAGTTGGCAGCAAATTTTTATACTGGACTAAAGACAGGAATACCAGATTTGCCTATTTTAGAAGGTGAGCTTCCTTTGCTTTTTGAGGGTAAAAATCTGAATGATTCAGTTGAATATATTTATCGCTACGCGGTTAATCATGAAAATGAGGATATTGGTGTGATAACCCAAAGCGACAAGGTAAGAAAGCAGTTGATTAATCGTTTAGGTAGTAGATTAAAAGAAAGTACAACTCTGAAATTACAAAGCTACTCTAGTAAAGATAAAGAATGGAATGATAGTGATAAACTTGAATTTGATAAGGGTGGGGTTATAACAGTTTTAAATAAACAAAGTTGTAAAGGCTTAGAGTTTGACGCTGTTTTTTTACCTGAGTTACAGAGTGTATCGGTTGCTCCCGATGATAAGGATCAGTTTATGATGGAAATGTATGTTATGACTTCAAGAGCAAGACGCTTAGTCACTTTAATGTATAGTAATGAAGGTGATAGTGTTCCTGCGATTCTCTCTTATATTCCCAGTCGCAATTCTGGTTTGCTGGAGTATGTAAATGGGAAATGAAGATAAGATGGCTGTGGATACTGAGTTAAAGAATGAGGTTAAATATAGATGGTATGCCCCATTAAATAGAAATAATTTGATTGTTTTGTTGGCTGGTGGGGTTATTTCACCGTCTAAGGGTTATGCTAATTATGAAAAAGATCTTCAAAGATTTGCTGGTGATGGTTTTTTATTGGTTCGTAATGGAATTTCTTCAAAGGTAATTGACTCTGAGGATCTATCTGGCAATGCTGGATTTACTGTATTAGTTGAAATTAATATTGATGATCTAGATACTGCTTCTTATGGATTAGATGAGCAGGGTGAGTTTTCTGATAGTACGATATCAATCAATAAAAGTGATGCTTGTTTTTTGTCTTTGATAGGGGTCATCCCGATAACAAAGGTTGAGGCAGTTCATTTTAGATCTGATTCAGATAAAAAAAATTTTATTGTTAGGCAGTTTGAAAATGTTCCAATGGATATCATTCCGTTTGAAGTTTCTGAACAACTCTTCAAACACGATGTATCAGACATTGCCATTCAAGCACTGGAAAGATTATCTGAGGGTAACAATGATGATTGTAAGTTAAAAAAACATTATGCAAAGTCAGATTCCTATACTGGATGTGTTGCATTATTAGTCAACACAATTCCGACTAATGATAGTTGGTTTTACTTATTAGAAAAAATTCTAATATCTAAAGACTATAATTGTATTCCTAGTTTAGTAGCTTCAGAAATAATCCAAGATAAGCTTGATTGCGCGTTATTTGCAACTGCATTTTCAATGATGATGGAAATGGATGTGTCACAAGGATGGCAAGCAAAGAAAGTGCTTTCTGATATATATGCATCAATTAATAAAGATATATTAACTGAAAAAGAACTAAAACAGCTAAATGTCTGGTTAATAGCCTGTGAGGATATACTAAATAACAAAAGGAGTGTTACACCTCTCTCAGATAGTAAAATGAAAGTTGGTCGTGCGATATTACTTTTATTATTAAGGCCAAATCCCATAGATGTTTTGAATTCATCTAATTCATCACTTAAACCTGGGATGGAAGTTTTATCTTTAGCTGCAATGTTATCTGGCGCAAGATATGGATTTGAATCACTACCTAATGAATTGAAATCAACTGAGCCAGGGTTCGGTTTATATGCTAATTTAAAATCAGATTTAATTAATATAGCTTGGGAGAAATCTGTTTTACATGCGTATAGCTGTGTACCTAAAGTAAACATAATAATTACTGAATGGGCTGTGGTTGGTCAATGTTATGAGGTACTGATTGATGATAAGACTCTTTTAGAGATAAAAGATGAGGGACCTGAAGAATTAAGATCGATACTTACTCTTGCGAAAAGTACTGGTATCAATATGATATATGAACGTGGGCATTTAAGGTTGAATTATTGTTATGAATTCAATGATGGTCATAGCAACATGGTTTATATAAGTGTATGTGAATCAACTAATAAAAATTATAAAATTATAAGGTTTTGGTCTAAATGTCTCGATATTTCCACAACAAAAGGTAAAAAAATATTCAATAAGGCTATGTGGCGAGCAATCTTAGAAAAAAATTGTGAACCTAGTGTTTTTTGTCGTTTTGGTGTTTCTGAGGCTGAAAAATCAGTCTTAATTATTTCTGATCAAATGGTTTCAAGTATAAATAATAACTCCCTTATTCCTATTATTGAAAATGTAGCTATCACAGCAGATAATTTTAGAAGAGAATACGGTCTAAAGTAATAATTATAAAAGTTGTTATTAGGTATTACCGACTTTAATAATCTTCTGCATTAGAAGTTTATAATGCTTATTAATATTGAGATATACAATAAGTTTTATAATATTAGGTGAGCGTTTATTAGGTATTAGAAAATTTTCTTAGAGTTTAATGTTAGTACAGTTGTAATTTGTATTTATTATGATTTTAAAACATAACTATTATCTTCAATTGGCGAAAATAAAGGTTATGTTTTGAATCAGACCATTAATGATTAACCATCATCGGTTAGATCAATTGGTTTTTCTTTCTTAGGAATGTCATTAATGCTGAAATCTTCAATTTGATTTGATTGAATAATCTTACCTAAATTCTGAAAGCTTAGACCATAAGCAACCGACAACCTGTCATATTCAAATTCACTAAGACCAAGTGCACGAAGATTATCTGGCTTATTTAAAGCATACAATTCAACATGAAGCCAATTAGGATGCCATTGATTGATTTCTTCAATGAGAGAATTATAGAACCTCATACGACTTCCCCCGCCACATAAAAAAATAGGTAATCGTAGCCAATTTTCTTTATTTAGCGGAACGCGATTACGTTTAGTTTCTTCTAATAAAGTTCGAATTTGATTTTTATATTTTTGTAAAAATATTGTGTCTATATGCCAATCACCCATTATTTCAAGATTTAAAATATAGTTATAAACAGACTCTGGAATATGGCTTAACTGGGTAGTTGTTTTAGAGATATCTGTAAGAAATTGTTTGACTTTAGGAGTTAAAATATTTTTTTCACTTAATACTCGGAGTAACCAGTTCGTGCGCTCTCTATGAAGATTAATTACACCATTATTTTTTACACTGTTTGTTATAAAACTAAATTTTCTATTTCCCTTTTTGCCCTGTACTGAGAAATAAGAAATATCAACTGTACCAGCGCCAATATCAATCATTGTTATAAATGACCGATCCTTATCATCCCAAGAATCTGATTCTATAAAGCCAACGACTTGAGCGCTAATTTCTGGGTACACGTTAACTAAATCAGGATGAATTTGAAGTGCTAATTTACCTGCAAGAGCGTGTTTAGTTTTTAAAATATATTCGTCTATTAAACTTTCAGAAAGGCTCTTAGATACATCACCAGCAAGATTAATTGCAGTAAGTGCTATTTCCTTAAAACAATAATGTAAATTAGTTTTTTCGTACGATTCTGTTGGTAAACCAATATTTAACTCCCAAAATATTGTAGAATTTTTATAAGTTTCTGAAGCTTCAGTTAAAAACCAACCTCGTGCATGACGAACAATAAGTGCAAGAAAAGCCACAGCGTTTCGTAAATCGAGTGGTTGAGTATCGTCATCAAGTAGAGGCAGTTTTAAATTGGCATAACAATCACCTATCTCATCTATGGAATAATGGTTGTTGTGTAAATAAACTCTGCAAGGATATAAGTAAGGATTATTCGAGGTATATTTATAAAATGGGACTGCATAAAACACATTTCTTTGAGGGTCATGAATAACCACTTTAGTATTGGAGGTGCCAAAGTCTAATCCTATGATAATTTCATTTTCCTCACCTTCGTTTGGAGAATTAGTTAATTGAATTTGAATGCCAGAATTTTTTGGTATTTCTCTATTTTTAAAGTTTTGGAAAGAAAATGCATTTATATTTTCAATTAAATCACCATGGCATTTAATATCAATATGTTGCTGTGTTGGAACGGTAATATATGTATTTTGTTTGGAATTAGATTCATAGCAGCTCAAATCTAAAATTGGTAAGTCTGAAATTATTCGTCTTTTTTTTATTCGTACTTGGCTAGTATCATTTTTTTTGTTGAAGGGGTTCGCTGAAGATTTTGTTTTTCCCCAGTTTTCATCATATGATTTTTTAGACTTATTCGTTTCAGCGGTTTTTATATCTTCTGGAGGTAGGGTAAAATTACTTGAGTCTATTCCTGCTTCTTTTAATAAGTTACCAAAACTTCCTACTTTAGGTTTTTTATTTTTATTATTCGACATAGCAGTCCTTTTTTAATTTATATAATTTTTATAATGCCACTATTAACTAATATTTTATCGTGAGAAGAGGTTGTTGATTTTTCGATCGATGTAAGAACTTCATGTGCTCTTAGACGATGCTTCTTCAACTTTCCTTCCCAAAGACGCGCACCTATTTCCTTTTTCTCAAAACGCATTTGATTAATGCGTTGAGTCCATTCCTTTTCTTTTCTCTCAAATTGAGTGTTTATATTTATACGTTTAAATTCCAATCTGTCGTAATTTTCACGTTGCATTGCACCAACATATAACTGATATTTCTCTTCTAAGATATCTATGCACTGCGTAAATAACTCTTCTACTAATAACCCATCCAGCTCATTATTTGCAGATAGCCAATCTTGCCCTAGATGAATTGCTGTGTTTACCAAAAATTCTGCTTGATCAATATTTAGTTCTTCGCCAGTAATTTTTATTGCTCGATAAGCTAATTGTTCAGTATCTCTTAAAGCAATTCGCATTGACCATCTTTCTATAGCAAAAATATAAGTGCCAGGTTCTATGTTGGGTAAGTGTAATGAAGAAATTTCTACACTTACTACTGGAAAATATTTGCGAATACCTTTTATTTTGTATTGTTCACTAATAAATCTTACGAATGGATGGAATTGAGAAATAATTTCGTCCGTTGAATCTGTAACAACACGATTTTCGAATAAGAAACGCATTTTTTCAGTTGCATTTGATAAACGTGTTTTTCCTAATAATTTCGATGCTCGGAGAAACTCACCAAATTCAAATCTTGCGGTACCCGATAGATCGATTTTAAATATTAATTTTTCTTGTGTTAATTGTTCAAATCTGCAGCCAGGATATTCGTCATCACAAAAATCTTTAACATAGTTATAGATATCTTTTCCACTTATGTACCGCTTCAAATCTTTAGCTGCTTTGACTTTATTTTGAATATAGTCACCATGAGCAATAAGAAATGATGCTTGTTCCTCCAATTTTTGTTCTTGAATTTGACGGTTTGCAAATGCTTGAGTAGTTTGTTCGATTACCTCCAATTCATCTTTTTCAGTTAAATTATGGGAAAATAACTTGTAAGACATTTTACGTATATCATCACCTAATACACTTTCAATACTACCTAAGGCTGATCTGAAAATATCTAATCGCTCAAGCAATCGTGTATAAACACGATCATCAATTGTATTTTCATGAAAAATATTCCAAATATTAATCTTTTCCTCTTTTTGACCAATTCGATCAATACGACCAATTCTTTGTTCAATGCGTTGTGGATTCCAAGGCAAATCATAGTTAATCAAAATACTACTAAATTGTAAGTCAATACCTTCACTTGCAACTTCAGAGGCAAGTAATAACTTTGGACCATTGGGAGATTTAAACGTTGTTAATGTGAGTTGCTTATCTGTGCCACCTTGTAACACAATGTTCGAAATTGACTCCTCAAAAAATCGCTCACTTAAATATGCTAAAGTTTCTCGATAAAATGAAAATAAAATTACTTTATTGTCTGGGTACTGTTCCCAATATTTACGTAATATTTTTAATAAGAATTTGAATTTACTATCTTCCTCTTTTAGTACTTTATAATCGCCAATTTGTTTGGCAATAGAAATGAGCTCTATAGTTAGAGGACCTAAATTAATTTTCTTTACATCTGTTTCTAGGTCAACACTTAATCCCTCAGTCAAAAAATCTTCATTGATCTTTCCTTGTTCTTTTTTGAGCCAAGCACGGCAAGCTGCAGGCATAGAGCTTGTCATCTGACGTTGAGGAATTGTAAGAAGAAAGCCTTCGTGGAGATTGAATTTTGCACAGTAATTTCGAACTTTATCAGTTACCTCCGAATAAAATCTTTCTTCAATAGTTGTCATGCTAACTCGAATTGCTCTGGCATCTCTAATAACACGTCTTTCCTGAACATCGCGTTTACGCGTTCTTGAAATAACATGACTTAGTGGATTAATTCGATCTACTGTTTCTGCTAATTCAGCACGAAAGTCATAATCCAAGAGATTTTCGTCTGATGGTAGATTATCAAGAATATATTTAATTTGTTGGGAGTTGCTTAACTGTGAATATTGTTGTGCTTCTATTAATTTTTTTTGTAAGAGTTTGCGGCTTGATTTACCTTTTAAAATTTGATCTCTGAGCTCTAATAATGGACGACTGGATTCTAAAGCCCGATTGAACGAAAACTCGTCACTAAAAGTTGCATCATCAAGAAATTTAACCAAATGGAAAAGATCTATACTTTTTAACTGAATTGGTGTTGCAGAAAGCATGACCAAGCCGTCAGTAATGGGCCTAATCAAACTACCTAACTTTGATGTTTGGCTTTCTGGATTACGTAAGTAATGAGCTTCATCAATGATTGTTAAATCAAAGATCGGGTCTTCATCTTCTAATTCTTCAAATAGACGCGCTAATTCAGACGCAGCAGTTTGTGATGAATTGTTTTTATCTTGCCAACCCCGTGGTGGTCGAATACCTTGAAGACTTACAATAACTGCAAACTCATCTAGATCGGATTTTTTATAGCGTTTAATCTTACCTATCAAGTCTTTTGCAGAACAAATGTCTGCTTCTATTCCAAATCTTGTAGATAGCTCCTCTTGCCATTTTTCACGCAATATAGCAGGGCAAATAATGAGCAAACGCCTTGCATCGAAGCGACTTCGTAACTCAGTCCATATCAAACCTGCTTCTATCGTTTTACCTAAGCCAACCTCATCGGCTATCAACAAGCCATGATTAGGGGAATCCAAAAAAGAAATAACTGGTTTATATTGATATGCATAGAACTCCGTATTAGTTGTATCCATGCTATATATTAAATTGGCCAATTTACCAGATAGACGATAATACGTTAAGGATCCTCTTAAGTCGCGTAGGTGGCCGTAACGGCCTTTTCGAAATAAGGCATAAGGATTAGTGTCGTCACTTGGAACCAGCTCTAGGGCATTTTCCAAAAAAAATTGATCAGTACCATCGAATAACCGTACTTCCAATCTGCGTCGGTCACCACGAATCTGTTCTACTCCACTAAGCACACCAACTCTTGATGGGTCAGACTTTAGACGAACTTTATCACCAGATTTCATGAAATGAGATTATTTATTTAAAGTCATAATTTAGTTCTTTTTATCTAAATGTAAGAGATCAGAGAATATAAAACGGATTTTAGGCATATTTTTTTTTATGATTGATTTTTTCAATATCTTCAATACATTAACATTTAATTACTTGTTAGTATCGATAATCACAGGTGGATTAGTTGCATAGGGGTTATTCGGTGAGCTGTTGCTGTATTGCGAACCGTATGTACCATAAGGGTTGTTGATGGAATCAGGGCTATATTTGCTGCCGTATTGGCCATAAGGATTATTGGTTGAGTCAGGTGCATATTGATTGCCACCTAATTGCCCCAAATATTTTCCTGTTTCTTTATCGTAGATCTCAACTGCACTGGCTGTTGTAACTGTCATGATTAGTAATAAAGCGATACTTATTTTCATTTTATTCTCCTAAAAAAAGACGGTATGAGTGGCATTAAATAATCATTCATAAATAATCTGACTTCTCAGGTCATGCTTTAACACTTTATGAAACACTTTCCAGTTTTCTAAATCTTTGCTGCCACAAACGGCTGATGGTCTCTCGACACCGAG
>CANNLO010000041.1 GCA_947505055.1 Methylococcaceae bacterium
CGTTTATGGTTGATCTGTTGTTTTTAACCAAAGTAATTTAAAAACCACGAAGAAATCATTATTCTTCGTGGTTTTTTTGACTATTGTTTAATGGTAACGAATGCTATTTTAGCGATGCCTGCATGTTGAACCGAGGCCATTACCTCGGCAACCTTTGAATAAACAACATCCTGATCTGCATACAAATGCAGGCCAATTTCAGGATTTCTTTGCATCTCGCCCTTTAATGCAGTTTCCAGGGCTTCAAGGCTTGCAATCGGTAATTTATTCAGCGTAATAACACCTTGCGCATCAATACCCAGTTGCAAAGGTTGTTCCTTAATATCTGCAGTGGTCTCGGCTGTTTTAGGCAAGGTTACATGCACTGACTGTGTTAGTAACGGTGCGGTCACCAGCAAAATAATGACCAGGACCAGCATCACATCAACCAGGGGCGTGACGTTAATGTCCGCCATTGCTCCGTCGTCTTCAGACTGTGGTTTAAAGGCCATGTTTATTCCTTAACGTTGGCATTCGCACTTGACGCGATATGCATAAAGCTGACAACAAAATTCTCCAAGCCGGCGCGCTGCTGTTTGGCGCGGCGTAAGAAAAAGTTATAGGCCAGTACGGCCGGAACTGCAACTGCAATACCGATTGCAGTTGCGACCAAGGCGTCGCCAATAGGTCCGGCTACGACGTCCAGACTGGTGGAGCCGCTGGCAGTAATTTCATGCATTGCATGCATAATGCCCAAAACCGTGCCAAATAAACCAACGAATGGCGAAGTACTACCGATGCTAGCCAACAGCGTCAGGCCGCTTTCCATTTTGTGTTGCTCTTGCTGCATTTGTACCAGTAATGAATGCTCAAGCAATTCTTCTGGAATACCACGATATTTAAGGCTTTTCCCGGCAAACTGCTGGCTTTCGCTCATCCAGGCAAAACCTTGTTGGGCAATTCTGGCTTGAGGCCCTTTAGATGCTTCTAGGGGGAGTGTCTTAGCCTGTTCCAGATTTTCAGCGTCCCAAAATGCCTTGGTAAAGCTCCGGTTATAATAACTGTTCTTGGTAAACTGCCAGATCTTGAAAAGAATCACCGTCCATGTGGCTATAGAAAAAACCAGCAAAGCGTATAAAGTACCGTCGATAATAACGGTCGGTGAAATATGATTGGGCATTCCCTTCTCCTTGATTATAAAAACTAAAAATTAAATTCATGGTTGTGTAACCTTGAGTTGGTTACTGTTTATCGCGTTAATTTAAATTGCAGTGTTTGCACCGCGCGTTGTTCAACAGCGACACCGTTAACTATTTTTTCTTTAAATTTCCATTGATTAATCGCATTCAGCGCCGCCTCATCAAAAATTTCAGCAGGTTCTGCCTCAATAACCACAGCATCATCAACGTTACCGCTGGTAGTAATGGTAAATTCGATTCTAACCCAACCCTCAATGTGGCGATTTGCGGCACGCATTGGATATTTCGGTGGAACGCGTTCCAATGGAATAACACCCGTACTGATTTTAGGCTCACTACTAACCACCGCAGGAGTTGGTCGACTTACCGGCTGCGAAACTGAAACTGGCGCCGGGATAGCGACGGGCGTTTCCACGACCGGCTGTGGCTTGGCTAAATCAGCCTGCTTTGGCAGCGCTACCTGCTTGGGAATAACCGGTATTTTTTTCTTGACCGGCGGTTTTACCGGTTCCTTTTTTGGCGGCTCAGGTTTGGGAGGTTCAGGTTTGGGTGGTGCAGGAGGCGTCACTTCAGCCTTTTGCCCGGGCATTGATACCATGGAAACTTCCATGATCACCAGTTCTGGCTTTTTGTTGGTATCGGCGGGTTTTAACAGCCAAATAGCCAGCCATCCATGTAGCAGCACCACTAAAGTCAATAGCAATCCTGCCATAAAGCGGGAGCGCTCATGACCGGTTAACACGGTAAAGGGAGATCTATTTTTCTGCACTAACTGGTTTTCCTCATTTCCCGAACAGTTTAAATTCATGCCATGTTCGTGACGGTTAAATGAAAACACGGGAACTATTACGTTTTTAAACATCGAATGTATTTCATGTCGGGCCGTAGTTAATTATTCAACTAATTTTAACTGAAAAGCCTGTTGTTGTGTTTTCCAGGAAAGATAAAACTTGCCGTTATCACCGATCAGAAAAGGCTGGTCGCCAGCTTGTGCCGTTTGTGCAATTGACTCTGGCTTGGACCAGTTTTTACCGTCATCAGCAGATTTCATTAGTTTAATAACATTATGAGTGCCGTCAAATTCCTGCCAAACCACTCTGACCTGTGAACCTAAAGCCAGCACATGCGGATGACTTGCGCCATCATTACCAAACTTAAGTTGCTCGGAAAAGTGTTGTCCGGAATCGGTCGAATAAGCATAAAACAGACCTTGACGGGTAGGCGAGTTACTAAACCAGACTTCGTGATAAATGCCGGAGGCGGAAATTGACAGACCCGGACCGTGATGTGGGCAGGCATCAATTTTCCAGTTATCCTGGCCAACACGCTGGGTATCGCCGGGCGTATTCCAGTCATTAAATTTAATCAGCGCATGATCGCGTATATCGCCGTCAAAAACATGTCGCCAGGAGATAACGGGCGTGTTGTCAGGCGCTATGTCGGTAGCCAGTCGGCAGCACTCACAAGTATGGGTAGCGATTCTTTGATTAGGATAAAAGTGAGCGCCTCCATCTTTAGACCAAGTGTAATACAAGGATAAACCTTTAAATTCATGGCCGGCTTTTTTTTCCGCTTCAATGTCACGCGCATCTAGCCAGGCAATAAATATTTCGCCGTTTTTACCGATGGCCATGCTATCGAAGCGGTGACGAATTATGTCCACATTGTCGTTGACGGTAACCGGTTCAGAAAAGTGGTTGCCTCCGTCAGTTGAGCGGCTAAAGCGAATATAAGTACTGCGTTTTTTATCCAGGGTCAGTACCCAGGTTAAGTAAATATTACCCTGTGCGTCCAGCTTCACTTTAGGACGGCTTTCGCCATCAGCAGCAATTGCTTCAGGTTTTGAGTTAATCAATACGGGCGTAGAAAAGCTAATGCCTTTATCTTTGGACGATTGTACATAAAGGCGATCATTGTTTGCCCAGGTAATCCATACAACCCCCTGGTTGTCGAAGGCAGAACTAATCGTATCAGCGCATAGATTTACAGGTAATGCTTTTGGATCTGCGCAAACACCTGTTTTTTCGGGCACATGATGATGCGCCTGTGCTTGCTTGCCATCGGCAGTCGGTTTTACCGTCGCGTCATTTGCACATCCTGATGCTGCCAGCGAAGCAATAAATAGGGAAAAGCTTAATATTTTCATGAATTAAGTGGAGTAAAGGATAAAAAATATAGATGTAATCGGGAATAAATGTCCATCTACTTGTCTGACTATAACGGGTATTAATTTATGTTTTTGTAACAATTACACAAGCTCCCTGGTGGTGACAATCTGTGTGCAACCGTGAGATTTGATGTCCTGCAAATCATTTATCCCCAGTTATCAAATACTCAGCTTTCACTACCTGAGCAATTGCCAGCTAAAAAATCATCATCAGGAGTTGGTCATTGCCCATTCTACCAATTTTGCTGACTTTAAGTCTCGCAAAGAAAATAGATGCCGCGAAACGCAAAAAAGCAAAGCTCACTTAAAGCAAAAAAGCCGGACTTTCATAAAAAGCTAGGCTATTTTGTTTCTAACACATCCTTGTGCAGTTTAATGGTTAATAAAAATTTATAAATTAATATTTTAATGAAACGCTTGCATAGTAAGAGCGTTGGGCAAGCGGATTATTCTCATAACGATCTTGATCCAAAATATTATCGACGCCTAATGAAAGCGAACTTTTTAATTTTGGATTAATCGGTAAATGAAAAGTCGTTTTAAAATCAACAAAAGTATATTCGTCAGAACCACTAAAGACATTTGAGATAACATCGTTGTTTTCATAGCGTTGAAAAATATTGCTGCGATAACGAACTCCAGCGGAAGCATCCCATACTGGTAGGATATGGTAGGTCGCAGAAGCGTTAGCTTGTAATTTGGGAATGCGCGCCCACTCATTACCGACATAGCGTGTATCTTGATCTTTGGTTATTTGCTTATTCATGAAGGTTGTATTTGCCATTAAGTCAACAGGCAAGCCAAACACTTCGTTTTGAAGTGCTGTAAATTCAGCCCCTATAGTTTCAGTTTGACCGAAGGCTTGAAAAGCGGAAATAGTAGGGCCGCCGTTACTAGGTAATTTATTTACAGATACAATCTCATTATTAACGATGTTATAAAAGAAATTGGCGCGGAGATAGCCTCTTGGAATATCGTACTGCGTCATGAAATTATGAAAGTATCCATCCTCAGGCCCTAAAGTTGGATCAGCTCTGGTCAGAGCTGCAAAGGTGTTAGCGTTTGCAAAAAGTTCTTCAGCGACGGGGAAGCGATAGGCTTTTGAAAATGAATAGCGTAAAGTCCAGTTGCCAGGTGAAAACTCTAGTGCCGCTTTAGGTGAAATGCGCGTAGCTTCACGATCAGCGTAGTTTTGAGTCCTTAACCTTGTTTTAGCATTTAAATAATCATTAAAATGGCCATCAAGAGCCTGCCATTGGTCCAGCCTTGCTCCTGCCATAATGCTCCAGTCCGGTATAAATCGCCAATCTAGTTGCGAAAAAATACTGTTGGTTTGCGTTGCGCCCCCACTATCATTAACGGCTTGATCACGGTTAGCTAACGTGTAACTATTAGCGTTAAATGTTTTTTGATTAGTGCTGCCATGTACAAATTGATAACCGCCCATAAAGGACAAATCATCCCGACCCAAGAACTTGTCAGTTGCAAGCTTTAAATCATAGCTGGCCCACCAAGCATTGACGTCTGTAATCTGGCCCTTCCCGTTATTTGCGGGGTCCAAAGGGCTAAAACTCGAGGCAACGGTCGTATCTTTAAATGGATCGTAATAGCTGGCAGTCGTATCAATTTTCCAATCCTTCGAAATGTTTCCCTTTAAATTAAGGCCATAATTAAGTGCTTGACGGCTAAGTACGGAATTTCTAAAAGCAGTACCCGGCACATTAAAGTTCTTGCCATCTTGTCTAAAACTACCACTATATACTGTCTGCCCTGCCGCGTTTTTCAGCAGACTTAGTGCAGGATTATTGCGATTATCACGTTCTTCATAAGCGATTGTGAAGCGTGCTTGCAAATCATCTGTTAAATCATAAGCCGTTTTAAGCTTAAATAAATCGGTAGTAGCGTGTTGCGTGCCGTCATCACCGTAAATAATTCCCAGAACCCCTGATTTATTATTCGCATTGTTGGCGTCAACTGGAATTCGTGTTAACTGACCACCTGTCACAACGGTTCTTGTGCCAGGTGCACCTGTGGCTAATGCAGATGTATCGATAGGATCCATCGGTTGCCCATCATTTTCCAAGTGGTTGTAAGAGGTGTAAATACTGAATTTATCAATACGATCACCACCGGAAAGAAAGGTTCTAAAGCCGCCTAGTAATTCATTGCGCCCACCTCTATGCATGTCCTGTAGCATGCCGGTTGCATTCATCTGCGCTTCAAATTTTTCTGGCATTTTGGAGTTCAAGTTAATAACGCCGCCCATTGAACCTCCGCCGTATTGCGCCGAATAAGGTCCATACAGTACTTCGGCTGATTGGATTTCAGTGGGATCCATCATCGACCATCTGGGCACCCCGGAAAAACTGACGTTAACCGGATTATGTAATGGCATGCCATCACCGAACACCATGTTTTGCGCTGTTTGCAAAATATTGGTTCCTCGTATACCCATCATCGCATTTTGATCGCCGATGTAGCGTTTACGCATATGTAAACTGGGTGCGTACCTTAGGGTGTCTTCAACAGTGGTTGCATTGACTTTGAGTGCTACATCAGCGGCATCAATGGTATAGGTAGGAGTTGACTTAGCGGTATCCGGGAACTTTCTATCGGTTATGTTGCCGTAAGTAACCATGTCCTCACCCTGATATTTTTCAGGCTTTTGCTTTGTCTGTGTCGGTTGGGTGGCCGTAACTTGTTGTCCATCGGTTTTTTTAACCTTTGTCGGCTCGGCTGCAATTGCGCTGCCCAAATAACTCACGCCAAGTAAAAGTAAATATCGCTTCATTTCATTTATTCCATTTTGTTATTATTTTAAACATAGGGAAAACCATAAGCATGTTTCTTGCCATATCATTATGTTTGTGAAAATTAAGAAATGAGCTACTACAGAGTTTTATTTTTAATAAATTGTAAACAATGGCTTACAATTTTATTGAAATATATATTTATTTATTTTAGTTTAGCATGAAGCTGATATGCGGTGGTGATTAGTGGCTTAAGGAGGTCAAATCCTAATAAAACTATGTTATTTAACACACTTACTACGTTAAATAACATAGTTTTATTGAACTCCGAGCGAAATGAGGCCGAAATACTTAGTTTTATGCGATCTGGGATAGTATTTAATGGTTCCCCGACCAATCCTGTCAAAATCGATTGAAAATAATATATTAAATATACATCAATGATTTATGTGTTTTTTAAATAAATTTTTGTGGGTGGTGCTTTTCATGAGCGTGATTTTTGCTTGCGATAGCAGGTTAAAAGCACTCAATTTCAATAAAACTATGTTATTTAACCTACTTAGTGTGTTAAATAACATAGTTTAATTAGGCTGCAGATAAATCAGTTCCAAATACTAAGATTCAAGCTTATTTATGCCATCCGGAATAACACTCAAGAACTCACCCCAAACACTTTAAAATCGGTTAAAATAATAAATCTGACAATAATCCTGCGACGGGTTGATAGCTTTCATGCATACAAAATACAACACTGATGACTTGAGAATTTGTGCGACTAAAGAAGTCATTGCACCGGTTCAGGTTCATACTGAAATGCCAATTAGCGATACTGCGGCACAAACGACTTTATTGGCCAGGCAGGATGTACACAAAATTCTGGCTGGTCTGGATGATCGATTGGTTGTGGTGGTCGGTCCCTGTTCTATTCATGATCCGGTAGCAGCGCATGAATATGCCCGGCTTCTCAAAGTGGTTAAGGATGAGTTGGTTGATGATCTGGTTATTGTGATGCGGGTTTATTTTGAGAAACCTCGAACAACAGTAGGCTGGAAAGGTCTGATTAACGACCCTGATCTGGACTCCAGTTTTAATATCAATAAAGGTTTGCGTGTCGCCAGACAATTGTTAATTGATGTTAATGAAGCCGGCGTGCCTGCCGCAACTGAATATCTGGATTTAATCACGCCACAGTATATTTCCGACTTGATCGCCTGGGGTGCTATTGGTGCCAGAACTACTGAAAGTCAGGGGCATCGCGAGCTGGCTTCGGGCGTGTCTTGTCCAATCGGCTTTAAAAATTCTACCGATGGCACCATCAAAATCGCAATTGATGCGATCGGTGCGGCGATGAGTCCGCATCACTTTATCTCATTGAATAAAGCGGGCCAGTCAGCTATTTTCTCAACCACTGGCAATGACGATGTCCATATTATTTTAAGAGGCGGCAACGATCGCCCAAACTATGATGCGGTCAGCGTTGAACAGGTTGCTGAAGGGCTTGTAAATGCAGAACTAAGACCGAATATCATGATTGATTTCAGTCATGCCAATAGCTTAAAACAATGTCAGCGACAATTAATCGTCGGTGATGATGTTTCCGCGCAAATCGCCAACGGTGATCACCGGATTATGGGTGTGATGATTGAAAGTCATCTTAAAGCCGGCAGTCAAAAAGTCGTTGAGGGCCAGCCTTTGGTCTATGGTCAAAGTATTACCGATGGATGTTTATCATGGGACGATACTGTTCCATTATTAAGAGGATTGGCCGGAGCGGTAAGAAAACGCAGGACTGTGGACACCAATCGGAGTTTAAGCAAATGATGGTTTATGTGAATGGCGATACGCGAGACTATGCTGAAAATAGCAAAGTCGCCGATGTGGTTGCCGATTTGGGATTAACCGGCAAGAAAATTGCGATTGAATTGAATAAAGAAATTTTACCGTTTCAGCAATATGCCACCCAAACATTACAGGCTGGTGATCGTTTGGAAATCGTTCATGCGATTGGCGGCGGGCAGGATGATTCTTTTATGCTGGCCGGGGTTAGCTATCATTCAAGATTGCTGGTTGGTACAGGTAAGTATAAGGATATGGAAGAAACCCGTCTGGCCATTGAAGCCAGTGGCGCACAAATTGTGACGGTAGCGCTACGTCGTACCAATATCGGCCAAAATCCCGGTGAGCCCAATTTGCTGGATGTTATTTCGCCTGACAAATACACGATTTTACCTAATACGGCGGGTTGTTATACTGCCGAAGACGCCGTTAGAACCTGTCGTTTGGGTCGGGAATTGCTGGGCGGGCATAAACTGGTCAAACTGGAAGTGCTGGCCGACCAGAAAACTTTGTTTCCTGACGTCGCTGAAACCTATCTGGCCGCTGAACTGCTGGTTAAAGATGGTTTTGATGTGATGGTCTACACCAACGATGATCCGATTGCCGCAAAAAGACTGGAAGATATTGGTTGCGTAGCGGTAATGCCGCTGGCGGCGCCCATTGGCTCAGGTTTGGGTGTTCGTAATCCTTATAATATTTTAACCATTGTTGAAAATGCCAAGGTTCCTATTTTGGTTGATGCCGGCGTAGGCACGGCTTCTGATGCGGCTATTGCGATGGAATTGGGTTGTGATGGCGTGTTGATGAATACCGCTATTGCAGCCGCCAATAATCCCATATTGATGGCTTCGGCAATGCGCAAAGGTATCGAAGCGGGTAGGGAAGCATTTTTAGCGGGACGCATGCCGCGCAGACGTTTTGCTTCTGCGTCGTCGCCAATCGACGGTTTATTCTTTTAATTTAACCGTTTGATTTTTTTGCTGCCCTTCAAGTCAAACAGATAACATTTTTTAAGGGATGTTATCTGTAAATTGTCCCGTTTTGACTGGGAAGTCCAATTTTGAACCCACCGAATACCTCTGGTAATTGTATTTTTATGCTCTCCCCTGAAAAAAATCCCGCTCACAGAATCAGAAGTTTTATTCGTCGACAAGGACGCATTACTCAAGGCCAGCAATTAGCGATAGATAATCATTGGGATCGCTATAGTCTTGATCCTGAATTGGATTATGATTTTGAACAGGTTTTTGGTCGCATCGCGCCCTTAATTGTTGAAATTGGTTTTGGGACCGGCGACAGTCTGGCAAAAATGGCGGCGGCCAATCCCGAAAACGATTATATCGGCATTGAAGTGCACAAGCCGGGCGTCGGGCATTTAATGTTATTGCTGGATCAGCAAGGACTCACCAATGTAAGAATTTATTGCCACGATGCGATTGATATTATTGAACACAAGATTGCAAGTAATAGCCTGGCGGGTGTGCATCTTTTTTTTCCAGATCCGTGGCCTAAAAAAAAGCACCATAAGCGGCGTATTGTCCGTCCCAGTTTTGTTGAATTATTAGTCAACAAACTTCAGCCGGACGGTTATTTTCATGCTGCGACCGATTGGCAAAATTACGCCGAAAACATGTTGAAAATATTATCTCAGGGCATTGGTTTTAAAAATGCCAGTCCTGCCGGTGACTATTGTGAGCGACCAGAATATCGTCCGTTAACAAGGTTTGAACAGCGTGGCATTCGTTTGGGACATGGTGTCTGGGATTTGATTTTCAGAAAAGCGAAAGATTAAACCAGTAGTTATTCAATTTCGGCGTGGAAACCTTATCAAGTTAAGTGCGTGTATTTTGCTTATTTTGCCTGTAGAGTGATAGGATAAGATTCAATGCATTGAATTTGACTTTATTTAAAGCAAGTTTTAAACGCACATCTGTCAGACGTAAAAGAGTGATTTGTTATGAACGAATATGAGCAAGTACGCAACAGCCTGATTGACATGCTGGAAGATCTTGACGATCGACTGGCGAAAATCACACGTGATGTCAGGGAGCCTTTGGATCATGACTTTGAAGAGCAGGCGACACAGGCGGAGAATGACGAGGTTCTGGATGGTTTGGGCAATGCTGCAAGAACCGAAATTGAATTGGTCAGACAAGCCATTTCCAGAATTGATAAAGGCCAATACGGTGTTTGTCAGGTATGCGGTAAAGCGATTAATGTCGAGCGTTTAAAAGCCATACCCTACTCCAGTCTCTGCATAAAATGCGCCAGTCAGGCGGGCTGTTAACAATAAAATCTTAAGATTTATAAAGATTTGTTAAAACTTTTTGTTTAAAAGGCTTAGCCCCTTTATAATTCAACAAAACTAACAAGTTTTTTATTCCCTCTATTTCACTACAACCAGAGACCTGTTTAACAATGAAAACCAAAATTGCCCTATTTTTGGGACTGTTGCTTATCACCAACGTAAGTTTTGCTGACTTAAAGATTGGCTTCGTCAATATTCCTGCTGTTCTTGAGAAAGCTCCACAAGCCGAAAAAGCCAAAAAACGTCTGGAACAAGAATTTTCTCCGCGCGACAAACAGTTAGTCGCTCAACAAAAAGAAATTCAAACCATGGACGAAAAAATGACCCGTGATGCTGCAGTTATGGGCGAATCAGCTCGTAGCAACATGGAAAAAGACATTTTAAACAAGAAACGTGATGCAAAAAGAGCGCAACAAGAATTCAGCGAAGATTTTAATGTTCGTCGTAATGAAGAACTGGGTAAATTACAAGGTCGTATCGTTGAAGTTATTCGTGGAATAGCTAAAGATCAAAGCTTTGATTTGTTATTAACCGATGGCGTTATTTATGCCAACGAACAAATTGATGTTACGGCTCAAGTTCAACAAAAGTTATCAGCGTTACCTAATTAATAGGTTTAGCCGGAGTCTTTCAGACTCTCTTGATACGATCCAGAAAAAAGGCAACCAAATCAGTTGCCTTTTTTTATTTCTGATTGTTCTGCAAATCGTAACAGAAACTCCGATAGATAAACCTCGCTTTCTTGGCTGTAAATGCCTTGAGAGGCATAAATGGTCAGCAATCTTGCAGTATATTTTGTAGCACAGCGACTAAATGTCAGTGCAGATACTTTGGCTACATTATGTTCAAAGCCTCGAAAATCGGTTTGATGGATTAAATAAAACCCCACACTTAATGCTTGAGCAGAAACTTTTGCTACCGCATGAACGGGAATTAACAGGTAAAACAAGCCTTGTGGGGATAATAATTGCTCCGCAATACTCAATAAATCGGAGAAGGGTAATTGATCTGTATGCCTGGCGGTATTCCGAAGTACATCGCTGGTTCTGCTATGGTTTTCAAAAAACGGTGGATTGCTGATGATGAGGTCGTAAAGTCGGGTAGCCGTTATGGCAAAGCTTTGAATATCCTGATGTACCGCCTCAAGTTGTTTTGACCAGGGGCTGTTTGCAAAGTTGACGCTGGCTTCCTGATAGGCTTCCAGGGTCAATTCGACTGCGGTGATTTGCGTTGCGCCCAGCTGAGCGGCCATCAATGATAGTACGCCGGTACCTGCTCCAATGTCCAATACCATATCGCCCGATTGTATGGGCGCCATTGCACCGAATAAAACAGCATCGGTGCATATTTTCATGCCTGAGTTTTTTTGTACTACTGAAAACTGCTGGAAACGGAAGGTTGACATAAAACATTATTAATCCAAAAAAATAGTCGCAATTACATATCTTCCTGCTTGGCAGCTAATCATTTGTCATCAGATTTAGTCTCAACGACTATCTTTTTAGCAACGCTTTTATTCCAGAGTCCATGACAGGAAAAACAGGCCCAACCCCATTTTAGCCAGTTGAGTAAAGAAACGGCCAACCATAATGACCAGATCAACATCAACAAACGATACGTCATTAACGGTACGGAGATTAGCGTCGCTTGTGGCAAGGTTGCGATGCTTCTGTCCTGATACCAGTTTAAGTTAAACGCCGTTGAGTTGTTTCCGATAACCTGCATATCGGGGGACCCCAATAACCCTTGCTCAACAGCTACAAATAGAATACCCAGCGAAACCAGCGTTAAGCCGACTAAGCTAATTTGCAGCATATTAAAATAACGAAAACCGGTAACTGTTTGTTCCTTGCGCCAGCCCAGCAATATTAACCAGGCAATCACAATGCCTGCCGATTGCAAAGGAATCTGACTAAGTCCCACCAATAACAAAAACCATTGTAGTTTTTTTAATGGCGTTAGCGAAATTTTACCCAAACCTGACGACAACAAAAGGATAACCAACAGTACGCCCCAAAACAAAACGGCAGGCCCCATAGTCGGCCCAACAGTAAATAACACCCAGCGATCCTGCCCCAGGCTGATATTCAGGTTGGCGTTAACACCTGCTAAACCCAAATCAAGCTCAGGTGTTGAAAATAGGCTACTTATGCCGGCCGCTTCCCGCCAGCTGATCGAAACTTCCTGCTTGCCGGGATTAACCGGTAAGGTAAGTTTACGACCATCTTGCCTGATGGGTTGGTTTTGACCGTTAATCGCAACAGCCTGTAACACAGCCTGTTCGGGCAGAATGATGGTGTGCTGTGCCCCTTGTGAACTTCTCAGGCTGAGGTTTAAGTCAGCTTCCTGAGAACGTTGCCCTGGTCTGACACTTAAATGGCTTTTGTCGAGCGTTAGGGTTTGGCCTTGCAAAGCTTCAGGCCGGGTTATTTGTAATGTGATTTTCTCTCCCGGCCACGGATGCCATTCGGGTAGCCATTGCCCATCGCCATTTAATTGATTCATGGCGATACCTGACGTTTCAACATGCCAGATGGGACTGATATCCGCTTTTAAAACCTCTATGAATTGAGTGGTATCGCTGGCAATAAAATCGATGTTTTCTGATTTTTCTAACGTTGATTCCCACTGCAGAGTGCTTTGCTGGGCCGGAAGATTTATTTCGACTTTACCGTCTTTAACCCGAATGCCTGGGCTGGTCACCGATTCGCCAGGCAATAAAGGTACAGCTAAAACCACAGCAGAATCAGGCGGTGAAAGCCGTAATATTTGTGTGGTGACGCGCCAATCAAGCCCTAATTGCAATGTACGTTCAACCCTGACAAATGGCGGCAAAGTGCCTGGTTCCAATAGGGTCTTTTTTTGCTGACCACTGGTGTTGATTCGGCTAAATTGCAGTTGCTCGTCGGCTTGACCATTTTCCTGTAGGCCAATGACTTGCCAGCCGCTCTGTTGAACATGGATCCAATTTGGCTTTAATGGCAAAGGCAAGGTAAATTGACTTGATAACGGCGTATTTCCGTTCAGTGTAACCAGATGTTCGCCTGCATCCACCTCCATCCATAAATAGTTGTTTTCGCGATACAGTCCTGAGGCGGCCTTGCCGTCGATCAGAACTTGGTTTGGAAACCATTGTTCATAAGCAGCGGGTAAAGGAAGCGCCAGAGTTTGCTGGGCATGAATCTGCAAAGAAATCGTTATGTCCCTGTCGGTCAGCACCATGTTCATCTGCTGAATTTGTGCACAACTGGGTAAACAGTCAGGCGGCAACGGTTTCTCCAGTAGCCGGGTTCTGAGTTCGTCCAGAAGGACTTTGTTCGGAATATCGGCATAAACCTTAGGAGACGGCATGAACAGCATCGGTAAAAGAAAAAGCCAGAGCAATAAGGGTGTCGCGGGGCGAATGGATTTGAAATTAGTTTTTTCCAAAGCGCCAAACATCAATAAAGCCAGTACAGCAACCAAAATGACGCGCATAAAATTGAGTAACAGGGTCAATGTTGGCGTCAAATACCATAAATGCAACTGTTGTTGGGCTGTAACCGAACCATTCCATGTTAACAACACCTTATGCCATTGCCATTGCGGTAAGCCCGGGCCGGTCTGCACTTTGGCCTTGGGATCGATGCGCTCTAAATTGACCTCCGTGTCTGAATAGCTATCAGGTAATGATATTGTGGGAATCGTGCGATTCAAGGTGGGTGCCTCCATCATGCTAAGATTTTGAGCGGCAGGCGCGGGTAAGTCCATTTCTGCCATCTTATCAACCCTGCTCGCATCGATTGTGAAGCGTGGGCTTTGAACAAGGTTTTCAAGTTGTGGATAAAGCCCGGTACGAATCTGCTGAACCATAAAAGGCACGCTCGTTATGATTAGAGCCAAGCAGAAAACGTTGCGATACCAACTCATGAGTTTAAAAAAACGGCCCTGTGGTAATACCTTAATCAAAGCGGTGGCGGCCAGAATATTTAACCAAACATACTGGGGAGAGCCCGGCTCATGCCAGATTAAGACCAGTGAAAGCAAGGCAAGACCGCCCCAATAGCGATTCCATAGCCGACCGGTTGCAAGCGCCGCAATCAAAACCAGAAATAAATCCAGCAAGGTCCAACGGGACAACCAGCTCTCAGGCACATTATCAACGCCAATGGCTGCCAGCAAACGCCACCCGGGTGGCAAATTCAGTTCGGCACTGACTGTGTGAAAGTCTTGCTCCCAGCCCACTGCGCTAATTTCGTTGATAGCACCAGCGGTGCGACTGTCGGCATCCAGCATTATTGAGCCGGCTCTGACTTCCACGCCTTGCTTGCCTGATTTGTCCTGGGTAATCAGCTGATTTTTGCTGTTCAATTGAACTTTCCCAACTTGTGTTTGCGGTAAAGTATTCAGTCGCCAACCGCTGGTCATTTTGCCGGTAATAGTGTCATTGACCGTATAACCTGAGCCGTCAAAATCCAGCCAAAGCTTTCTGGTTAAGTTTAGTTGATTCGGCTCAGGTTCAGGATCGCCCCTGCGTAGGGTTTTAAAAACCATAGACTGCCCCTGACTGATTTTATAGGCAGGGAGATTTTTCCAGTCGTCCGGTAAATTACTTAAATTGGGATCAATGGCGCTAAGCTGTTCGACTGCAACGACCCGAAGCTGGGGGCGCGCTTCAAAAGCCCAGATTTCGTCATCGACACCCTCAGTCAGATTAAGCACATTAAGTTCTTTGCTGTTTCGTGCGAGAAGGTCAAGTTGCCAATGACCGGGGCGAAGCTGGATTAAAAGTTGTCCGTCTGATTCCAGGCGAGCGGGCAACGGGCTTTCTATGCTTAATGGGATGAAGCCGTCCAAAAGTGGGTTGGGTAATTTTACTTCGCGTTGTTCGCCGGAGACATTCAGGTCCAGTCGGGTTAAAACCTGTGTGGGGACTTCATCAATGATTTTTCGAAACACCTGAATATCCAGCGTATTTTGGATATTTTCCGGTTTTATTGAGCCGGTGTCGCTTGCTTTTAGCCATAACTGGCCTTCTTTAAAGCTTGGTGTTGCTATGGCCACCCCGTTTATTCGCAGTTCGAGCAATCCGTTATCGTCGGGAATTTTTAAATTATCCGGAATAGCTGACCATAAAAATTCTCCCTTGATCACATAATGACCGTTCGCAGCCAGCTTGATTGAGGGAATGCCGTTTTTATCCATAACCAGAGCGGTGTTGTTATTAGCCGTTACATTGAGCGGCCAGTGTGCTTTGTCGCCCGGCAAGCTGATCCAGCTCTCTTGATACACTAACACGCTCTGTGAAAAAACGCCCTTTTCGGAGCTTAACGTCAACTGCGTTTGCGTAGGCCAGCTACATTTCTTTTTCTCAAAACTGTTGTAGAGAAAAGGGCATGGGGGTTCGGGACTGTCCTGTAATACCCAGGCTACCCAGGGTTTAAGCGAATCAGGAACCTGTTCCGGGGTTAACGGCTTTGCCTGAGTGATGGAGCTAACTAATACTGCGCTTAGAAATAGCCAGATGATACGACTCATAATGCTCTCCTGATTCATAAACCAAAGAAACGAGCATAAAATAAAGTTAAACCGATAATATAGCTACTACACACTTATGGAATAAGGGTTCACTGGTTAATTTATTTTATGCCTTGTCCAACAAGCTTTTAAATTTCAAAAATCACGATTTGTAGGGCTGACGCAGTCAGTTAATCACCGCTCCAAAAAATTTCTCAACATATCATGGCCATGCTCAGTCAAAATCGACTCGGGATGAAATTGAACGCCTTCAATATCTAATTGTTTGTGCCTTACGCCCATGATTTCATCCAGATTACCCGCCTCATCCTGTGTCCAGGCAGTTATTTCCAGACACTCTGGTAAACTTGATTGCTCGATAACCAGTGAATGATAACGAGTCGCTGTAAACGGATTGTTTAATCCTTTAAATACGCCCTGATTGTGATGATAAACCAAGGAGGTTTTGCCGTGCATAATACTTTTGGCATGGATAATATTGCCGCCGAAAGCGTAACCAATGCTTTGATGCCCCAAGCAAACGCCCAGTATTGGATATTTTTCGGCAAATTTTAAAATGGCTTCAACCGAGATACCCGCTTCCTTGGGTGTGCAGGGTCCTGGAGAAATAACCAGTTTATCGGGTGACAGTTTTTCTATGTCTTCAACAGAAACCTGATCGTTACGCACAACGGTGACATCGCCGCCTAGTTCGCCAAAATATTGCACCAGGTTGTAAGTGAAGGAATCATAGTTATCGACCATAACGACTTTAATTGAACTCATGATTGCTCCCCTTCCAGACCTGCTTCAGCCATACTCACGGCGCGAAAGATTGCGCGGCCTTTATTCATGGTTTCATCCCATTCGTTTCTGGGTACCGAATCGTAAACGATACCGGCGCCGGCTTGGATATGTAAGCGGTTATTTTTGATCACGGCAGTTCTGATGGCAATGGCGGTATCCAGATTGCCTGACCAGGCAATGTAGCCGACAGCACCGGCATAAATGCCACGTTTGACCGGTTCCAATTCATCGATAATTTCCATGGCGCGAATTTTTGGCGCGCCGCTGACGGTACCGGCGGGGAAAGTCGCAGCCAACACATCAAAAGCATTGTCGCCCTGTTGTAGCGTTCCGGTAACATTGGAGACAATATGCATGACATGTGAATAGCGTTCAACAATCATTTTGTCGGTTAATTGCACGCTACCAATTTCAGCGACACGTCCGACATCATTGCGACCCAGATCAATCAGCATTAAATGCTCGGCCAATTCTTTGGGGTCAGCCAATAATTCTTGTTCCAGCTCAAGATCCTGTTCCGGCGTGACACCACGTCGGCGCGTTCCGGCAATTGGACGCACCGTGACCTGGTTATCTTCCAGCCTAACCAAAATTTCCGGGGACGAGCCGACGATATGGAAGTCGTCCAGATTCAGGTAAAACATGTAAGGCGAAGGATTCAAACAGCGCAACGCCCGATACAGATTCAGTGGCGAAGCAGTGTAAGGAATGGACATGCGCTGCGATAAAACCACCTGCATGATATCGCCATCGGTGATGTATTCTTTGGCTTTTAAAACGGCCTCTTCGAAACCCTGTTGGGTAAAACCCGAGATAAAGTCAGATTCCTCAACTTGTTTGGGTGCGTGATTTTTTTGCGGCTTGGCTTGCAGTTCGCGCAACTTGGCCGACAAGTCAGCGATGCGCGTAACAGCAAGGTTATAAGCATCAGTTTCTTCAGGATTGGCGTGCGTCAACAACAGCATTTTGCCGGACAGGTTATCAAATACCAGTATTTCTTCGGACACCATTAGCAAAATGTCAGGATTTTCCAGGGGATCAGCTTTTCCTGTACGACGCAGCTTAGGCTCGATATAGCCAATGGTTTCATAGCCGAAATAACCAACCAGACCGCCATTAAAGCGCGGTAAGGTATCAATGTCAGGCACTTTATAACGTGCTTTAAATTGTTCAATCCAGACCAACGGATTTTCGTGTGTCAGTGTTTCTAGCGCTTGGCCATTTTTTTCCAAACAGATTTGATTGCCGGTGATTTTGACAATGGTTTTGCAAGGCAGGCCAATTATAGAATATCGCCCCCATTGCTCGCCGCCATGTACCGACTCAAATAAATACGAATAAGCGCCATCGGCCAATTTCAGATAGGCGCTTAAAGGCGTATCAAGATCGGCCAGGACTTCGCGGCAAATTGGGATGCGGTTATAGCCCTGTTGGGAGTAATGATTGAATTGTTCTGGGGTCATGGTGTTAGGTGAATAGTTGTATATCTTCAATCGTCTCATTTAAAAGACGAAAGTGCTTATCCAATGAATAGATTTTACAATTCTGTTGTTTTGAGTTTTGGGCAATCAGTAAATCAGGAATGCCAATTCCATTGTTGCCACTTTTAAAATAGTCTATCCAAATAAATGTATCAATCAAAACGCGCACTACGGTTTTTTATCCTGTCTAAGTCGATATCCAAATCAAAGGTGCCTTTATACGATTTCAAATCAGCCACTTTGTTTTTTTAATAAGCTCTTGCAATGCTAAAACAATAACTTTAGTTTTTGTTTTACTATCGGTTAGCTGCATAGCTTCTTTTATTAAATCATCTGGCAAATTGAGCGAAGATTTCATAGATATATTGCTCCAATAGAGCCCGTAGGTTGGGTTAGCGCTAGCGTAACCCAACACATCAAAGCGACAAATGATGGTTTTCGCTTTCGCTCTACAAAATTAAACCGCTTTAGCCAATTCAACTCGCATTTCGTCGATCACTTTTTTGTAATCCGGCTGGCTGAAGAGAGCTGAACCGGCAACAAAAGTATCAGCGCCAGCTGCTTTAATCTCACGGATATTGTCGACTTTAACGCCGCCGTCAATTTCCAGACGAATGTTCAAACCGCTGTTGTCGATTCTGGCTCTGACTTGGCGTAATTTATCCAAGGCTGATGGAATGAAAGACTGACCACCAAAACCGGGGTTAACCGACATCAATAAAATCATGTCCAGTTTGTCCATAACATAATCCAGATAATGCAAAGGTGTGCCTGGATTAAAGACCAAGCCTGCCTTGCAACCGCAATCTTTAATCAATTGCAGAGTGCGATCGATATGTACCGAAGCTTCAGGATGAAAAGTAATGATGCTGGCACCGGCTTTGGCAAAGTCAGGAATTAGACGGTCAACCGGCTCAACCATCAAATGCACGTCAATCGGTGCGGTAACGCCGTGTTTTCTCAGAGCTTCGCAAACCAAAGGCCCGATAGTCAGGTTTGGGACGAAATGGTTGTCCATGACATCAAAATGCACCACATCGGCGCCGGCTTTTAAAACGTTATCAACTTCTTCGCCCAATTTTGCAAAATTAGCTGACAGGATGGAGGGAGCAATCCAGTTTTCGTTCATTTTCTGATCCTCTAAAGTTAAAAATCGGTCATTATATCTTTTTTTTTGTTATAGCTCTTGTGTTTACATTTGCTGACTATAATAGCTGCACTTAAAACCATCTGGATTAGCTTAGCTCATGAAACTGGTCACCTTTACCCATAACCACGAAACCCGTGTAGGCGCTGTCGTTGATGGCTATGTCGTTGACAGTAAAAATAATACTAAAATCCCGGCAACTATGCTTGAATTTCTGAATGCCGGTGGTCAGGCGCTGGAGACAATGCAACAACAGATTGATAGCGGCAATGACCGAATCGCGGTGGTTCAGGTTAAGCTGAAGGCGCCGATACCCAGGCCGGGCAAGTACTTGGGCATTAGCCTGAATTATGGAGACCATATCAAAGAAACCGGGCGTGATAAACCCGAATTCCCCAGCTTTTTTACCAAACAAAGCACTTGCGTCATCGGTCATGGCGAGGCTATACATCGCCCCAAAGTTTCCGATAAGCTCGATTATGAAGGCGAACTGGCGTTTGTGATCGGCACCCGTTGCCGCCATGTGCCGATCGATAAGGCGGCTCAGGTTATTGCCGGTTTTACTATTGCCAATGATGTTTCAGTGCGCGATTGGCAGTTTCGCTCACCCACTTTTACCGTGGGCAAATCCTTTGACACCCACGGTCCGCTGGGGCCGTGGCTGGTCACTAGCGATGAAATCAGCGATCCGCATAATCTGGATATTAAAACCTGGATTGACGATGACCTTCGGCAAAACTCTAATACCCGGCAGATGATTTTTAACTGCTATGAAATGATTGCCTATTTATCGCAAGCGATGACCTTGGAACCCGGTGATGTGATCAGTACCGGAACGCCCAGCGGAGTTGGTGTAGGCATGGTGCCACGCGGTTATATGTTACCCGGACAAACCGCCCGTGTTGAAATTGAAGGTATTGGAACACTGGTTAATCCGGTGATTGAAGAGCCGGAAGAATGGTTAGGCTAAGCTAAGGATTTTTTGCCATAAAGGCATGATTGTTGCGATGCAGCCTTAATAATATATCCATTCCCACTCATCAAATCTTTTTATACTTTTTTATAGGTCGATAAAAGGCTATCAATTAAGTCGCTGGAGAATGTTTTTGGTGTAGTCATTTTTGATCTATTTCTATAATTTAGGTTTTCAAAAAGTTGATCCTTTATTTAAAAATTGAAGCGCTCTCGAAACTGATTATTAATAGTTTCATTTTATTGCCCGCTCCATGACTCAGTACTTTTAGGAAGCCGGCCAAAGTCATCGATCACCCGAACCGAATTCGGTTCTAAAGCAGACCATTGCCATAAAACCAGGTTTTGATTTTTTGCAGTACAACCGGGCGCAAAACTACGCACCAATATCCCCGCAATCTCAAGTGTGCGTAGTCGTTCGGCTAATCGCCATGTAGGCGGTTCAATCTGTTGAGTCGCCAAGTCTTCCCAAGAGCAGCCAAGTTCTTGGGAAGAGCTACCCATATTCACCAACTGCTGTTCATCATTGAGGTCGGCGATTTTCGCGCAATCAATCTCATAAGCAACTAATGTCATTGGTTGCGGCTTAAAAGGAAATCCTTGCTGCGCTTCCATCCAAGCTGTAGTCGGATCAAGCGATAGATAAAGTGCCGCGCAACCGGGCGGATTGAATCTCCCACCATGTTTTTTGGCGCCATTACCAGACAAGGGATCGTAAGACCACATAGGGTGATGCGCACGGTACACCAAACCGGTAAACCGGTTAATGCTTATCGTCAAGCGTAACCACCGTCGGCAATTCGCGCTAGATAGGCTTTCACAGCCTCAGCGCGACCTTCTTTAACCAGATCTTCTGCAGTTTTATCACCAAATGATGGCAAAGGTTGCGAGCGAAACCAGGCAAATGCGCGTCCTACCCCACCAGACCACTCCGATACTCGGTTGATTATTTCTACCGTGTCCCTTAATCGTGTTTGCGTGGAACGACTTTTACAGCGGGAACTCTTGGAAACTGAATCGCGTGACAAGCCGGTAACCTCAGCAAGATCGCTTTGAGTAATGTGCAATACCTTAGCCAACGTATTGGCCGCAATAAACCCTTCGTCAGAAATTACTTGATGTAAAAAACCAGTAGCAGTCATTAATGCCTCGATAATTAACCTTTTATAGGGTCTAATTATAAGGCATATTGAATATTATGTATTATTTAACTGCTTGAAGGTTACGATATGGTTCCATCACAAAGCTCAAAAAAATATCCAGGTAATACAATCATGAAAGACCGGAATCGGCCATTTGAACGCTGTTATTAATGGGTAACTTCTATAAAGATGAATCAGGTTAAATATCAGGAAGATTCACTAACTGAATTGCACAGCGGTCGGAAACATCTCAATTAAGCAGCCGTTCGCAAGGGTTCAATTCTAGGATTGCTGATCGTCAATTAACGGCCACCGGACCGATAGTTACGAGCAATCAAGGGCAGGTCATTTACCCCTATGTATATTGGGCAACTATGAGTAGTCTTAAAAGGCTATCGGTGCATAACCTGATTTAACTGATGCTTCAACCAGCAATCAGTTAAAAACTTTACATAGTTTTGCTGGATTTCTGAGGTGGAAATTTATTTGCTTTAGGCAATTCAATGAACAGTTGCCAGACATCACATA
>CANNLO010000042.1 GCA_947505055.1 Methylococcaceae bacterium
TATAAAGTTTAGTTTTGCCTTAGCGCTAATGCAACAAAAAGTAACGAGTAAGCTAGGATGTTGGAATTTTTATGATTTAAATAAATCACCATTTCAGGTTTATATGAAGCCTTGTTTTAAAGTAACTTGGGGTCGAATGAAATGGTTTTAGCTGATTTTTTTGAAGGACAGGCAAGCCATGGATATTGTTTTTTGCAGTATTAATGATTTTTTTACTAGTCGAAATAAATTACAAATAAACCTTATAGTTACCGAGTGTGTACAAAATAAGTTGACCTTGATTTAGTATTTACTTCATTGGTTATGTACACTTAAATAAGTTTTCATTGAATAGTATTTTTGCTTGTTTAGCGATTTATTTCATGCGCGATACAAGGTCAGAATAAGGTTATCGATAAGAAATAATGTGAACACAGCTGTTGCTATTATTGCTTACAAGGTCGGGCATATTTAGAGTATTTGATTGTGAAGTCTAATATATTTATTTTTCTGATCGACTATAAATGGACGTAGTCTAAAATGGAAAATATAGAATGCGATATGTAGTTGATATGTTGTGTGAAAAGTTTTACACTAAAGTTTTTATTGGGGATTGATATGACTGACACATCGAAAAAATTAGTTAAAAGATTAACGGAAGAAGAGAAATCGGGCATTAATCAAATGCTGCTGGATAGAAAACCACATAAAGAAATTATGCAGAAATATAATATCAGTGGTGGGACTGTTAGTAATATGGTTAAAAAGTTATCTTTCAAGATCATAAAATCAAGCGATCATAAAGACTCTAAAAACGTTACGGCTCTTAAAGAATCGTTAATAGCAGTTAGAAATCGTAAGATTTTTGTTGAAGAAATGTTAACGGGCAGTTTAAAACAGGAGTTAGAACAACTAACGCTTGCGGAAGAAAATTTAGAAAAAACAATTGATTCAATAATTCAATTGGAAGCTTACACTAAAAATAAATAAGCCTTTAGATTTTTAGTCAGGTATATTCTGATTATTTAATTTAATGGTTTTAAATATAAATTAACATTGATGCCGCAGTTTATTGGCGGCAATAACCTACGAACATAACACTATGAGGCGCAGTATGAAAATAATTAATTGCTTGGGTTTTTTTATATTAATGACTTTTGCTAGTGCCTCATGGGCTTACGGAAGTAGCAGTAGTTCAAAAGCCTGTGCCAAGCCGGAATTTAGTAATTTTTTTCCAAGTGAAAATGCCAATGTTACAGCGGGTTCTGATTTTACTTTTTCGGCTTCTGCAAATACTTCCCCAACTACCATTAAGGTCGCAGTAAAAGAGTTGCCGGTAGCCCTTAAAGTCATCCCAAGGAATGAAGGTGGTTTCCAGGTAAGTGGCACACTTCCAGCTTCGTTAAAAGGTGTGTATGCCAGAATTGCAATCACCGCGGAAGGTCAGAATAATTGTAAAGGTGAGGCTGGCTGGCTGGTGAAAATTTTAGAGTAGTTATTGCTCTAATCTTCAGGGGTAAATTGACTAAAAAAGAACCACGACAAACAGCTGAATTGTTAGTGTTTTTGCCTGCTTTTCTAGGCTATGGTTCTTTTTAAGCTTTAAGCGGCCGAAAGTTTTGCTCTTTAAAAAAATTAAAGTTGCCCCTTACAAATCTGGCAAAATTGTTCAATCATTGTTTTTTTCAGGAAATCGACTAATCTTTTTGTAATTGGAATTTGGTTAGGAGAAGGCTCATGAGAGTGGCAATTTTCTTGAAGACATTTTTTAACGTACTTAAAAAAATGTTGCTTGTAGTCGGTGTCGTTTTGTATTTATCGGAGTCAGCACAGGCAGGCAAGCAAAAATCGTTTGATAAAAATGATCAGCCTTCGGATTTGATTTTAACGCTTCCAGACCTAATGCCGGTTACTGAAAAAATCAGTCAACCAATTACCGAGAGTCTATTGGCAGTTAATCATAATGCTATCCAAAGTTCTGCAATTAAAAAAGCCCCGGTCAATCTTAAATGCGATGTCGATTTAATTCAAAATTCCGTAGTTGATATTCCGATATCTAGTCGCATATTTGGTGGGTGTGGTTTTAATTATCACTATTAAAGATCAATTATTTGCTTAATTTAGCGTCCCGTTTTAATGCAAATCACGGTGCTGATTGACGAATTTCAATCTTTGCAATCCAGTGCTTTATCAGCTACGCAGCCATAATTACGAATTGATTTTTTATAGATATTTGTAATGCAGTCTATGTCTGTTCCACAGGCATATTTTGATTTTATTGAGTCCATCCAGATTTTTTTTGTAATCACAGGATCTGTGTTTTTTGCATTTTTATAAATCTTCATGTTTTCGACATCTAAAGTTGCCAATGCTGGGTTGTTACAAATTGTGATTTCGGTTGGTTTGGTAACGGTTGCGCAATTAAAGCTGGGGTAGTTTGGTGGGCTTAAAGAAACGGGTTTTTCTGTTGCCCTGGCTGTTCCCTGTTCTTTTTCAATCTGCTCCGCTTCAAGTATTTCCTGGTTTAATTTTTCTAAATTGTGTTTTACTTGCAAGGCTCTGATTTTGTCGTTGTTCAGATCCGCAACAGTTTCAGCTTCAGATTGAACAGATTCACGTTGTAGTTTAGGTTGCTCATCTTTCTCTATGTAAAAGGTTTCTTGAGAATCGACTGTAGGTTTTAATAATGCAGCGGTAGTAATTTCATCCAGTAAGTGTACCCATGCCGATGTTTCAAACTCGACTAAAGGTTCTTTGTTTTTTCCTGCCGGTTTTACTGAATAATTAATCATTTGCGTAAAAACATTGCTATTGTTTTCGATGTTTAATTGTTTTGCGTATTGAGCAATTTTTGGTTGCTGCTGACTGTCACGAGCAATAATCGCGTCATTCAATATTGCAGGCGGAACCGTGACTTTTAATAGTCCGTTGCAAGTGCTTTTACTGCTGTTTACATCTTGATTTACTGTGTTAACGTTTTCTATCATGAATTCAATTTGAGCTAATGAAGCTCTGATTTTAGTGGCGCCAAATACAAATGAGCCGTCATACTGATCATATCGTTTTTCAACAGTTAACTTTTCTGCTTGTTCGGTTAGCAGTGTATTAATTGATTTTTGCGTATCTGGAGAAGAGCAACTTGCAGTAGGTGTTTGATTATTGCAGCCAGATAATATTAAAGAAGTAAAAATAAACGGAGTTAGGCGCCTAAGGTTCATAAGGGTTTTTTATGTATAAGTAGGTAAATAATTTTATATGTGAAAAATTCGAGATTTTATTTCTCGAAAAAACTCACTCGTTATATGTGATTTTACCAGATCATATGCAAGTTGTGCGTTCTAGGGCATTGCCCTTGTTTATTATTTCATCAAGTTGTCATATTTCTTGAGTACTATTGGTTTAAGTAGGGGTATTATCTTGTAATTGAATAGTATAATCGTGTTCGTCATAAAAGAATTTACCGCCAATCCTCAAAATATGTTTTTAAATTAATCTTTGTTCTGGCTACTGCATTGTTCGAATCAAACCAAATCTACGCAAATGAAGGCGTTCCTAAATATCACTTAACCTGAGTTAGGATATATCGAAAAATATCAATAATCCTGATCATATGGCGAATAAATTACGTCATTTCCGATATCGCCTTTTTCAGGAACACTTAACCTTATTAAGATATATTGTCTGCAAAAGAATTGTAATAAAATAATTTCTGCTTTTTTAATATCTCCCCAGGTTGATTCTGTAGTGGGTTATATTTATTTTGTCCCACTCGTAAGAGATGAATGGATTTTCAAGTGATTTCGGATAATCTTTCTGGCAGCTAAAACTTATTAAAGGAATTCACTATGCCCAAAAGTAAATTTATTATCAGCAAACCAAAATCATCTATCACCAAGCTTCCTGAGCAAGGTAATAAGAAGCATGATTTTATTGATGATTTCAAACAATATTACGTTCATTTATTGGGGAGGGATGAGAATTGCCGCTCGCCTTTTTATGCGGGTGAGGCTTTATCATTAGCCATTCGTGACCGCTTGATGGAGCGCTGGAAGCTGACACATCAAACCTATAAAGATAATGACTGTAAGCGCGGCTATTATTTGTCTATGGAGTTCTTGATGGGCCGTACTTTAAGTAACGCTATGCTTAATCTGGGGGTAACAGATACCGTAACTCAGGCCATGTACGATTTGGGTCTTGCCATTGAAGAGTTGATCAGTAGCGAGCATGATGCGGGATTGGGTAATGGCGGTTTGGGTCGACTCGCAGCCTGTTTTATAGACAGTTGCGCAACACTCCAACTGCCGGTTATAGGCTATGGATTACGTTATGAATATGGCATGTTTACACAGACTATTGTCAATGGAGAGCAGGTTGAAAAACCTGATCATTGGTTACGTCATGGTAATGTCTGGGAAATCAAGCGCATTGAATATTCACACCGGGTAAAATTTGGCGGTCATGTCGAGGTTCATGTCGATGAAAACGATCGGCTTCGTTATCACTGGGCAGGCACAAGCAATGTATTAGCTTTGCCTTTTGATACCCCTATTCCCGGCTATCAAAATGGAACCGTTAACTCTTTACGACTCTGGAAAGCCGTCGCAACCGAGGAGTTTAATCTGGATGAGTTTAATGCCGGTGATTATGCGGAAGCGGTCGCCGCAAAAAATACCGCTGAAAACATTACCATGGTGCTTTATCCCAATGACGCCAACGAGAATGGTAAGGAGTTAAGATTACGGCAGCAATATTTTCTCGCTTCCGCTAGTTTGCAGGATGTGATTGCGCATTGGACAGGCGTGCATGGCAATAATTTTAGTCGTTTTGCTGAAAAAAGCTGTTTCCAGTTGAATGATACCCATCCCAGTATTGCCATTGCCGAATTGATGCGCTTATTGATCGATGTGCACGGTTTAACTTGGGATAAAGCCTGGAACATCACCAAAAATACCATGGCTTATACCAACCACACCTTGTTGCCTGAGGCCCTAGAAAAATGGCCTGTTAAATTGATGCAGCGGTTATTGCCAAGATTGATGAACATTATTTTTGAAATTAATGCCTGGTTTATGGCAGAGGTTTCAATGCACTGGCCAGCCGATAATGAACGTTTAAGCAGGATGTCCATTATTGAGGAAGGTGGTGAACAGCAGGTTAGAATGGCGCATTTGGCTATAGTAGGCAGTTTCTCTGTAAATGGTGTTGCCCAATTACATTCCGAGTTATTACAACAAGGTTTGTTTATTGATTTTTATGCTTTATGGCCGCAAAAGTTTAATAATAAAACCAATGGCGTAACGCCAAGGCGCTGGTTAGCGGCCTGTAATCCGGAGCTGTCAGCGTTGATAACTGAAACAATAGGCGGAGGGTGGATTACGGATCTATCGCAGTTAAAAAAACTCGAACCTTATGCAGAGGATGTTGAATTCCGGAAGCGCTGGCGCGTTATCAAACAGGCAGCAAAACAGCGCTTGATCGACTATAAAAAAAGTAAACACCCCACCGAGTTATTTATGAGCGTTGACGCTTTGTTTGAGGTACAGGTTAAACGTATTCATGAATATAAGCGGCAAGTGTTAAATGTTTTGCATGTTATTCATCTTTATAATTGCCTTAAAAAAGGTGATAGAACTCGTGTAGCAAGATGTGTGTTGATTGGCGGTAAAGCCGCTCCGGGTTATCGCATGGCAAAAAACACCATTAAGTTAATCAATAATGTTTCACATGTTATTAATTCGGACGCTGAGATAGGTGACAAGTTAACGTTACTATTTTTGCCGGATTATCGTGTTACAGCGATGGAAAAAATATGTCCGGGTGCTGATTTATCCTTACAAATTTCAACTGCCGGCAAAGAAGCGTCAGGTACTGGAAACATGAAGTTGATGATGAATGGGGCGATCACGATTGGCACGCTTGATGGAGCCAACATTGAAATTCGCGAAGAAGTGGGTGATACCAACTTTTTTCTGTTTGGACTGACGGAGCAGGAAGTTGAAGCCAGGCGAGATCATTATGATCCTTGCGCTATCATTGATCAGGATGAGGATTTGCAGCAGGTCATGCATCTTCTGGAGTCGGGGCATTTTAACCAATTTGAGCCGGGTATTTTTGATGAGTTGATCGGTTCCTTAAAAAGCCCCAATGACCCCTGGATGACGATTGCTGATTTCAGAAGTTTTGCCGATGCACAAAAACGCGTTGAGGATGCTTTTAAAGACAAGGATCATTGGACCAAAATGAGTATTTTAAATTGTGCCAATAGCGGTAAATTTTCTACTGATAGAACGATTACTGAATACAATCAGGACATCTGGAAATTGCAGCCACAACCGATAAAAAGATAAGCTTCGCTAAGTTATATTTGATTACGAGTTTCACAAAGTGGAAGATTTCAGGCTAGCGTGTCGTTATTTTGCTTTTTAATGGGATAATGGCTTAATTTAATGTAATAACTTAAAAAATCTCTATAGTCCGAATGAACAGTCGGACAAATAAATATCATAAGTACAGGAACAGCTAATGGACAATAGTAAAATAGGACATCACATTTCTGGTCAGTTTAATAAAGAACTTGAAGATGTGCGTAATAAAGTTTTAACCATGGGAGGAGTCGTTGAGCATCAGATAAAACTGGCTGTTCTGGCATTCACTACCGGTGATCTGGAAATGGCTGAAATAGCTATAAAACTGGCTAATGAGGTCGATCAACTGGAAGTTGATATCGATAAAGAATGCATGCAAGTTTTAGCGATGAGACAGCCCGCAGCGTTTGATTTAAGAATGTTAATCGCAGTTATCAAAATTATTGATGAACTTGAGGGTATTGGGGACTTGGCCGAGCGCATTGCAAAAATCACCATACAACTGACGAACCCTAAATCGGGCAAGCATGACCAATATTTCGAGTTGGAACACATGGCGCAACTGGTTCAGGGCATGTTGCACGACGCGCTGGATATATTTGCCAGGATGGATTTGGCGGATATCGCCAGCATAACCAGTTTGGATAAAAATGTGGATCGCGAGTACAGTAGTGTTATAAGGCAGTTGAGTTTGAAAATGATGGAAAGCCCCAATAATGTTCACCGTATGCTGAATGTGATTTCACTTGCCCGGGCACTGGAAAGAATCGGTGATCTTGCCTGTAATGTTTGTGAACATTTGGTGTATATGTTTAAAGGTGAAGATGTTCGACATTTGACCCAGGCCGAGATGGAAAAGAAATTAAATTAAATTAATAAATTTGGGGTTAGGTTAGTCAACTCTAAATCGCCCAAAATTGTAATCTTGGTAAAATATTCGTCCGTGGCGAATTAGTAATAAAATGTCAGACGATAGATAGATGAGGATTTTAAAAGTGGTGCCGTTGTGTATTTTGTTATCAGTTACAACCACTTTAGGCTGAGAATTACCCGGATTTAGAAAACGAGTTTTCTTTAATGGTCACGTTATCCGAGCATGACTTAAAGAGACCCTCACTAAACTACCGACCTGACCGAATAGCCGGATCGATGAACTGCTGCCTTTGTCGCCTGAGTTTATTGAATCATTAAAGCCAAAGGTGTAGCAGATGGTTGCGCTGGGGGCTTACGCTTATCTGAACATGGGAGGAGTTGATGGCTTTATCGGTGACGGTAAAATTAATTACCAGCCCGAGCAGGTGGTCGATTTATATTATCAGTGCCATATATTTAGTTCGACTTGGGTAGCGCTGGATTATCAGCATATAGCCAATCCCGCTTTTAACGCTGATCGTGGACCTCTGGACATTTACAGTGCCAGGATTCATTTTGAGTTTTAATAAAAACTTCCCTACAAGCAAATCAGTTTTTTGAATACGTTAAAATGGAGCGTATTCTGTCTTTTTTTTGTAACAAAACTGACACATAACAAAGCTATACTTAAGCCATGATGAAAAAAATTAGAATTGAAAAACACAAGCTCCTGCTTCGGCATTTGACGCTTGAGGATTACGATAACATTGCCGATTTAATGGAGCATGTTTATGGTAATTTGGGCGGAGCCTGGAAAAAAGACCAGTATGAAGCTCAAGTAAGCAGGTTTTCGCAAGGCCAGATCGCCATTGAGGATAACGGCAAGTTGGTTGCTGCGGCTTTAAGTATGATTGTTGATTATAATCGCTTTGGTGATGTTCATACCTACGCTCAAATAACAGGGGATGGTTATCTGACTCATCATGATCCTTTGGGTGACACTTTGTATGGTATCGACATCTTTGTTCATCCCGAATATCGTGGGTTGCGATTGGGGCGGAGATTGTATGACGCACGCAAAGAATTATGCAGAAACCTGAATCTGAGACGCTTTATTGCCGGAGGTCGGATTCCGGGCTATGCCGAATATGCAGATACCTATACCCCAGTACGTTACATTGAAGAAGTTAAAAATCGGGAAATATTTGATCCGGTATTGTCATTTCAATTACTTAACGGTTTTCATGTTCGTAAGGTTTTAACAGGTTATCTTCCGGTAGATGCCGACTCAAAAGGTTTCGCGACACTTTTGGAATGGGTCAATCTTGATTACGTGGAAAAATTGCCTTCCATAGGCGCCCCCAAAAATATTATTCGTTTAGGTGTTGTGCAATGGCAAATGCGTACTTTGACCAGCGTTGAAGAATTGCTAAAACATGCCGAATTTTTTATTGATGCGGTATCGGGTTATCAATCTGATTTTGTGCTGTTTCCCGAATATATGAGTGCGCCGCTGATGGGCTTGTTTAATGACAAGAATCCTCCTGATGCTATTCGTGCTTTGGCCGGGTTTACCAGTGAAATCAGAAACGGTTTGCTGGAAATGGCCATGTCTTACAACATCAACATTATTGCCGGTTCCATGCCCGAATATAGTTCACACGAACTTTATAACGTGTCGTGGTTGCTGAGACGCGATGGAACCTTTGAAGCTCAGTACAAAATCCATGTCACCATTGATGAAGTCAGTTGTTGGGGTGTTCAGGGCGGCGATGCGTTAAAAGTGTTTGATACCGATTGTGGTAAAATCGCCGTCTTGATTTGTTACGATTCCGAGTTTCCGGAACTGGCACGGCTTGCGACCATGCAGGGGGCGCAAATCATTTTTGTGCCGTTCTGGACCGATACTAAAAACGCATATCAACGGGTACGTTATTGTTCACAAGCCCGTGCTATTGAAAATGAATGTTTTGTGGCGATTACCGGCAGTGTCGGCAATTTGCCACATGCGGAAAACATGGATATTCAATATGCCCAGGCAGCCATTTTCAGTCCCAGTGATTTTTCATTTCCCCATGACGCGATTCTTGCAGAAGCAACGCCAAATACGGAAATGACGCTGATCACGGATGTGAATCTGGATTTATTAAAGCAGGTACGGACTCGCGGAGCCGTTCGCAATCTCGCTAATCGGCGTCACGATTTATATCGCCTGGAGTGGATATAGGTGGGTGTGCTTTAAGGAAATAATTTTATTAATTAGGCGTCGGGTATTAATTAAGCCCAATCAACAAGACAAAATCAGTAATATTTAGGAAATTTGATGATCACTACAGAAACTTTACAACAGCTTGCCGAAACCCATGGAACACCGTTATTCGTGATAGATCACGATGAAATACGCAGTAATTATGCGACCTTTAAAAATAATCTGCCACGTGTTCAGGCTTATTATGCGGTTAAGGCTAATCCCGATCCAGAGATCGTCAAAACGTTGTTTGAAGCTGGCGCTAGCTTTGACATCTCCTCTATCGCTGAGTTTGAAACTGTTTTCGAGAATATAAAAGACCTATCCGAGCAGGAGCAGCATGACTGGATCTGGAAAAATATTATCTATGCCAATCCGATCAAGGCAGAAGACACTTTGCGAACGCTAAATAAATACAAACCGCTGGTTACTTTTGATAATCGCGAAGAAATATCAAAAATCAAAGAGTGCGCGCCAGACGCTGGTGTGGTGCTTCGTCTTAGGGTTTCTAACGCCGGAGCAATGGTTGAATTATCGTCAAAATTCGGTGCGGCTCATGATGAAGCGCTTGAATTGATTTTTGAAGCCATTGATGCGGGACTTCATATGGAGGGCTTGAGTTTTCATGTCGGCAGCCAAACTACTAATTTCGAGAATTACATGCAGGCCATTAATATGGCGGCGTTGATCTTCAAGGAAGTGGCTGAGCGTGGTTACGACAAAATGAATTTATTGGATATCGGTGGCGGCTTTCCTGCGCCTTATGATGAATCGGTCAAGCCTTTTAGTGAATTGGCCAAGAGAATAAATAACGAATTGGATCGGTTGTTTCCTACCGGTGTAGATATTGTTGCCGAGCCAGGGCGCTTTATTGCGGCAACTGCTGGAACTGCGGTGTCCAAGATTATCGGCAAAGCGGTAAGGCATGGAAAGTTATGCTATTACATTAATGACGGTGTTTATCACACGTTTTCTGGTGTGATTTTTGACCACTGTCAATATCATTTTGATGCGTTCAAAACCGGTCCGACTCAAATTTGTACGGTATTTGGTCCGACCTGTGACGGTCTTGATGTTATTTCCATGACGGAAGAACTGCCTTCGGATCTGGCGCGTGGTGATTTGTTAACCAGTAAAAACATCGGTGCTTATAGTAACGCGACCTCAACCTATTTTAACGGGTTTCCACCAGCTACGATTGTTCACGTTAATCGCTAAGTTAAGCTCTTAAATTCACGCGAAGATCACAAAGATTAATTTCTTTGTGATCTTGGTGGTTAAGTAAGTCTTTTACCGGACTTATTTTTTACTGGATTTCTTCCCTTTTTCAGAATCCGATTTCTTTGACTTACCTACTTTGGCAGGAGATAAAGCAATCATCGGGTTTGCTGCAGAAACCGTGACAGTAGCGGTTGAGTCAGCCAGTTCTTCTTCAAGTGATCTGACCGTGCCATCGAAAGTGCGCTTACTGTCAGGTTTGATTTCCTTTATTTCTGTAGGCAGACCAATCCGGTCAAGAATTTCAATAAACGGTTCCGGATCAAGTTCCTCGACATTCACCATCTTCTTCACATCCCAGGCACCATTGGCAACCAACATGGCAGCAGCAACAGGTGGAACGCCGGCGGTATAGCTGATGCCTTGCGATTCAATTTCTTCGTAACATGCTTTGTGATCGGATACCTGATAAATCAGAATCTCGCGTTTTTTACCTTGCATCCAGCCTTTAACGAATGTGCCGATACAGGTGTTTCCAGTATAACCGGGCGCGAGGGTCATCGGATCAGGTAGCAGCGCTTTAACGACTTTAAGCGGCACAACTTCTTGGCCGGTAGTCAGTGTAACCGGAAGATGCGAAAGGAAACCCAGGGTGCGCAACACGGTGAATACATTGATATAGTGATCGCCAAAGCCCATCCAGAAACGGATGTTGTCAGCATCGATGTTTTTTGACAGCGAATGCAGTTCATCATGACCGTTCAGGTAAATAGGCTGTTTGCCAACCACAGGAAAGTCATATTCGCGTTTGACTGAGTGAGTCGGGAACTCTTGCCATTTACGGTCTATCCAGGTCCATACTTTTACGAACTCACGGAAATTGATTTCAGGATCAAAGTTGGTTGAAAAATACTTACCATGGCTTCCCGCGTTGACATCCAAAATGTCGATACTTTCAATTTTGTCGAAATAACGTTTTACAGCAAGCGCACAGTAAGCGTTGACCACACCCGGATCGAAACCGGCGCCTAAAATTGCGGTTATGCCTTTTTCTTCGCAACGGTCTTTGCGTTTCCATTCGTAATTGGCATACCAGGGTGGCTCTTCGCAGACTTTGTCCGGATCTTCATGAATGGCGGTGTCGATATACGCCGCGCCGGTTTCGATGCAAGCTTCAAGTACCGACATGTTGATAAACGCAGAGCCCAGGTTGATGACGATGCCTGATTTGGTTTTTTTAATCAGTTTAACGGTTGCCGCAACATCCAGTGCGTCAAGTGCCGCTGAATAAAGTTTTCCTTTGGGGTTCTTGAGGTGACCTTTACGGTTGACGCTCTCGATAATCGCATCACATTTGGCTTGTGTTTTTGAAGCGATACAGATATCGCCCAACACATCGTTGTTCATGGCCGCTTTGTGAGCCGCAACATGTGCAACTCCGCCGGCGCCAATAATCATTACATTTTTTCGCATGTTATAAATCTCCTTTAGGATAGGCTGCTTAAATAATCGTTATAGTCAAAACTGCGTATCAGTTCTTCAGTGCCGTCCAGTCTTCGGACTGCAATTGAAGGCATGGCAACTCCGTTAAACCAGTTTTTCTTTACCATGGTATAGCCTGCTGCATCGGCGAAACGCACCTCGTCTCCTACTTTTAAAGGTGCTTCAAGTTCGTAGGTTCCAAAAATATCACCAGCCAGGCAGGTTCTGCCGGCAATCATAACTTTATGAGCACCGTTACCGGGAGCGTTGATTTTAGGGTTAGTATGGTAAATCAGGTGGTCAAGCATGTGCGCTTCAACAGAAGCGTCAACAATTGCAACATCAATTTCATTATGAATAATGTCCAGCACTGTGGTTACCAGTTCGGCGCTACCGGTGATGCTGGCCTCGCCCGGTTCCAGATACACTTGCACCTGGAATTTTTCGGAAAATGACTTCAGCAGCTTGCAGAATTTTTCAACCGGATAACCGTCTTTGGTGAAATAGATGCCGCCACCAAAACTGACCCATTGCATTTTTTCAAGAAAAGAACCGTATTTTTTACCGATCTGGTCTATGGCATCGCCAAGGTTTTCAAGGTCATCATTTTCACAGTTAAAATGAAACATCACGCCGCTGATCAGATCTGCGGCGGCCTTGAGTTCTTCTGCACAACTTACGCCCAGTCGCGAATATCTGCGGGCCGGATCTGCCAGGTCAAAGTGGGAATAACTGACGCCGGGATTGACTCGCAACCCGACTTTAAGGTGGCTTACGCGGTTGTAGAATGTGTTCAGTTGCGAGTAGGAATTGAAGACTACCTTGTCGGCAAATTCCCTGACTTCTTCGATCTCATGAGCGGAATAGGCCACGCTGTATGCATGTACTTCCTTGCCGAATTTTTCGTGACCGAGTTTTGCTTCATAGAGAGAACTGCTGGTGGTGCCGTCCATGTAGTCACGCATCAGATCGAATACGCACCAGGTTGAAAAGCATTTAAGGGCAAGTACTGATTTTGCGCCAGACATTTCGCGTATTTGGCGGATAATTTTGAGGTTTTTTTTGAGTCCAGCTTCGTCAATAAGGTAATACGGTGTGCGCAATTGCGGCATATTTGAATGGCTCTGAAGAAAATCGATTAATTATCAAGAGAATAAGGTTATTGCTGCTTTTTGTCAATTCCGGCGATGTTTAGGATGCACTCGGAGTCAATATTTGTATTTAAATGTTTGGGTTGGTTGATTGAGGTTTAATTTTGATAGCTTTTAAGGCGGAAAGTCAGGTTGGTTAGCAGTTATTGATTCCATTTGGAAACTAAAATTTATGAGCTCAATTTCACCTCTGCCGCAGGGATAATTATCTGCAAGGTCTTTAACCGAAAAGCTATCTGCAGACAGAGCGAAGGTTTTTGCCTGATTTTACTCTTGCCAATCGAAAATTTTTCTTAGAGCGTTGCGGGGCTAAAAGTCTACCTCTGTTAATAAGGTTGTTACTGTTCTGTCCGGGTCTGTAATGATCCATAGTTTTTCAGTTCCAACGTTATAGACGGACATAATTCTTTCCAGGGTCTCGGGCAATAATGCCATTGTGTTTTCACGCCAATCCATTTCTGATACCTCGCCATAATCGCCTCGTTCATGCCTGTCCAGTAAATCGCCTATTGGCACTTTAAAGCTGGCTATAATTGAAATAGCTGAGGTTGTCATGGTGATCTTGCCAAGTTCAAATAGCTTCATTAATAGCTCCCGTTACTTGATAAATTCGGTCTCTCCTGATTATCAGGGAGATGTAGTGATACTAAAAATGTGGCGCAAAATACCAACAACCCCAGGATTAGCATTGCAAATATGGGTTCGATATTATGCGCGGCAGCAAAAGTATAGCTACCAACCGCCAATAGCATGGCGAGATTTTGAAAAAAACCTTGCAATGCCACTGCACTGCCACTGCCAATACTGTGCTGACCTATTTCCTGTAAAGCAGCATTAACGGGGACGATAAACATCCCGCCCATCACTCCTATTAATAACAGTGCAGAACGTGCCGGCCAGAGGCTATCAGTAAAACTTAAGGCAATGATAAAAACTGCCATTAAATAAGCGGGAATTCTGGCTCTACGTAAATGCTCAAGCGGAATTAAACGTGGCACTAAAACTGAGCCGATGACGATCCCAATGGCTAGAAATAAAGTCAATTCGGCAATTTCGGTGGCATTTTTAGACAACAAAACCAAAGGTGCCCAAACTACGATAATGACTCTCAAGGTTGCCGCAGCCGCCCAGAACAAAGAACCGCCCAAAATAGCAAATCGTGAGCGTGGCGTGATGAAAAAAGCACCAATCTGCCGCCAAAACCTGATAATTGCAGAATCAGAATTGGTCTGATGGGCAAAGATTTGTACTGGTAACGACATCGTAATCAGTGCCGAGGCCACAAAAACAATAATGGTGCCGGTTAATGCTATCGGTATCGAATAATCGGCTACTTTGGCGCCTATCAACATGCCCAACAAAATGGCCAAAATAGTAGATCCTTCAATCCAACTATTGGCTTTTACCAAAAACTCATGTCCTGCCAGTTCAGGCAGAATCCCATATTTTGCCGGACTGTAAATGGCCGCACCTACCCCAACCAAGCAATATGCAATTAAGGGTTCTACGTTACACAGCAATAAGCCAGCACCCGAGGCTTTTATCAAATTGCCAATAATCAAGACCCTCGATTTGGGATGGTTGTCAGCGAAACCGCCAACCCATGGCGCAAGTAAAACAAAGGCAATTAAAAAGACGCTTTGCAGAGCGGGAACATACCAGCTTGCCAGATTGGTAGATTGCATTACCATCGCAATCACCGTGAATAAAATGGCATTATCGGCAAATGCGGATAAGAACTGTGCGATTAGTAAAGGGTAGATTTGTTTGTTCATAATTAATTAAGGCAAAGGATGAAAGGCAAAGGACAAAAAAGCTTGGATTGAGGCTATGGAATTTTTCCGCCTTTAGATTTTTTATGCTTTACCTGACGCAAGTTCAGTAACCGCCTGATAATTGACCTTACCGCTGGCCATCAACGGAATGGCCTCAACGATCAAGATTTTCTTGGGTAAAGAGATTTGTGCTACGCCTTTGGTTGATGAGGCTAGCTCATTGACTGTTGCCTGTTTTTGGGTGGTGAGCAAAATAATCTGCTCGCCTTTTTTTGCATCCGGCAAACTGATTGCTGCGTGATGAGCCTCTGGCCAGGCATTGGAGGCCATCTGTTCAACTGCGGTCAATGACACCATTTCACCGCTGACTTTGGCAAAGCGTTTGCTACGTCCCCGGATGCTGAGAAAGCCTTCACTATCGACATGCACGATGTCGCCGGTGTCATACCAACCGTCGCCATAAATTGATTTGGGCGGGACTAATTTGCCAGGATTGTCGGCCAACAGATAACCCATCATGATGTTGGGTCCGCTAACATGAAGCCTGCCAGCATCCTCGATACCTTCAACCGGTTCCAGTTTGTAGTGCATCGCCGGCATAAACCTACCCACAGTGCCCGCCTTATAATCCATTGGCGTATTCACAGAGGCGATAGGCGTGGTTTCGGTCGCGCCATAACCTTCCAGAATACGGATGCCAAACTTATCAGCCCAGAGCTGACGCGTGGTTTCCTGTAACTTTTCAGCACCGGCCACCACATAACGCATATTGAAAAAATCATAGGCGTGAGCTTTTTTGGCATACCCGGCTAAAAAGGTGTTGGTGCCAAACATGATCGTGGCACTGATTTCATAGGCGATTTCAGGAATCACCGCATAATGTAGCGGCGTAGGATAAAAGAAGGTATTCATGCCGTGGAGTATCGGCAATAGAGTGCCGACCGTGAAACCAAAGGAATGAAACATCGGCAAAAAGTTTAGTACCACATCATGGGCAGTAAAATTAATTCTGGCTTCGAGTTGTTTCAGGTTGGACAGAATATTTGCGTGCGACAAAACCACGCCTTTTGGCGTGCCTTCAGAGCCGGAAGTAAATAAAACCACGGCTGGACTATCTGGATTAAATTGTGCATGTTGGTACCAGATATGGGCGGTTTTACCTCGTATCAGTGCCTGAAATTTATCCCAAGCTGTAATTTTTTCGGCCAGGTCTTCCAGATAAATCAGCGTAACCTGTTCGCTTAAATGTTGGGCTTCTTCAGTTAAATGTCCCATCTCAATGAAACGACGCGAGGTCAAAACTGTTTTGACCTGAGCGGTCTGGCAGGCTGAAAACATGGCCGCCGAACCGGTTGAAAAATTTAACATGGCCGGAACTCTTTCATGGAGTTGCAACCCTAAAATGACGCATAAGGTTTTAGTCGAATTAGGTAAAAAAACTCCGACATTTTCCGAAGTATCCGTAACAGACTTTAAAATGTTACCAATGGCAATGGTGCGAGTAATTAAATTGTCATAGGATAACGGCACACGATCCAAATCGTTGGCAACAATATGCTTGCCGCCATGAATTTTTCGTGCCTCCAACAAACTGGAGAAAATGCTTTGCCGGTGATGACTGGTGGCAAACATCATTTCCGTCATAATGTCTGACAATACATGTCCGCTAAATTTGCGGCGGTTTTTACCTTTTAATTCTGGAGGAGCTGAAATATAGGTATGGGGTAAAATTTGAATGGTAATTTTGGGAAATAGACGTAAGCGAACAATATTTCGTAACTTTGAAAACGGCGTGTATTCTGCGCCATCAATCCTCACCGGCAAGATAGCCGCTTCGGATTTGTCGGCAACCATACCGGTGCCGTCGTAAATTTTCATCAGCGAACCGGTCACGGTAATGCGACCCTCAGGAAAGATAACGGTACGGGTATCCTGCTGCAAATGATGAATTAAATCTTTTAGCGAAAGCGGATGAGTCGGATCCATTGGAAATACCCGAGATAACCGCAAGAATGGCTTTAACCACCAGCGCTGTGAAATTTGGGTATTAATCGCAAAGGTAATGTCATCGGGCAAGAACACACCGAGTAACAAGGGATCGAGGAAAGATGTGTGATTAGATATGATCAGTACACGTTTACCGGCTTTGTCGTAGTTATCCAGGCCCTTAATTTCAACCTTATAAATCAAGATTAACAGCCAGCGTAAGATTTTTTTCAGCATTAAGTTTCCTCCTTAATGCCATTTTAGCAGATGTTTTATTTTAGCTGGAAAAATCATGACTGAAGCATCATACAAAAGGCGTGCAGTTTTTAGGTGTGATCATCAAGTCTTATCGCATTTATATTGCCACGCGTACCCAAGGTGATTTTTATGACGCGATAGCAAAACGTTAGATCAAACCAGTCATTTGTAAAAAAAATGACCAATTTGCAAGAATGAGTTGAAGCTGATTTTACCTACAGCAAATACCCCGGACAAACCTTCATACATAAAAAAACCGACGCAGAGGTCGTTATTTTCAAAGGAAACTCATGGTGCTCATGGGTGGAATCGAACAATCGAAACGAGTATTTTCAGTTGCTTGTACGCATAAAGTGGAATCAACACTAACAAAAAACTCACCGCCTTTACCCTCCTTCATCACCTGTAGTGCAGCGAACTTGAAAAACTGTCGAAAAGTTGCGGCGTGGCGGTAAATTTGGGGGGGGCGCTCTTCATAATTAGGTTGTTGACGGCCAAAAACCGCCCGATGGTTACGCTCAACCAACGTCTGCGATATGAGCTATTGCTGCCGTTCAAGCAAACCAAAAACCGATATGAAAAACGGCTTTTAATATTTGCTACGGTTCTGAGTTAAGCTTCCCAGCCAAAAAATAGGTGTTTTTACTAATATAATTAAAGGAATGAATACTGTTAGTATTAAGCTCAAATTTTAAGAGTGATTGTCTAATGGATAGATAATGAAGAAATATTTTAATACTGAAATATTACTTAGGTTATGTTTTTAAAAGTGACGTGTTTTTTGTGCGTGTTTTAAAAGTATCAAAAATCGCTAATATGTAAAAATAATCATATTTGGCATGACGATAAAGGAGCGGACCTTAAAAGTAAAGCGTTACCCGACAGACTTGAATGATAATAAATGGGAGCTTATTAGCCCGTTATTACCCCATGCGTTGCCAGGAGGGCGTCCGAGACGTGTGAGGTTAAGGAGGCTTATTAAAGCTATTATGTATATTGTTCGAATTGGGTGCGCTTAGCGATTGTTACCACACGAATTTCCAGCATGGCAAACCGTGTACGGCTATTATCGAAGTTGAACAATAGATGGAATCCGGCAGCGTATTCACGACACGTTGCGTGCTTGGGTTAGACAGAAAGCAGGGCGACATAAGCATCCAACCGCAGGGTCTATTGATAGTCAAAGTGTTAAAACGACAGCTTTAGCGGGCACTCAAGGCTATGACGCAGGAAAACAAATTCAAGGTCGAAAAAGTCACATTCTTGTGGATACACTGGGGTTGATTATTGTCGTAGTGGTAACGGCAGCGTCGGATCAAGAGCGGGATGGGGCAATTTTACGATCTGATGATACCAAGAGGTTTCAACTATTGCCGTGCCGTTGGTTGTTGAAAGAACTTTTGCTTGGCTTTATCGTTATCGTCGATTGAGTAAAGATTATGAGGTGCTGACCGATTCCAGCTCTGCATTTATTCACATCGCAATGATAAATTTAATGCTTGGACGACTTTGCAACTGACTTTTAAAACATGCACTTAGAATAATGATCTCATATGAAATTCATTATTAGCAGTAATCTATAAGATGAAACACAGATATTAAGTGTATAGACAGAATCTCATGAGTCTGCGTAAATTCTGAGGTTTACAACAGGCGATTGTCAATGTATACGATATTTACAAGCTAATAGGTTTAAGAAAAATGCAAAATACCATTTATACTATTAAATTAGATAGCTCGGCATCAAATGAATATCAGGATTCAATAATTAACTCATTGAAAGAGTTAGGTAAAAAACCATTATATATAGATCCAAAAGCTTGGTTAGATTGCCATGTTAAAGATACAGGCAATCTTATAATTTTGATATTACCAGATAAAAACATACTGATTGAGGAAGTGGTCAAGGCCATTGCGGCAACGACACACTCGCAGTATTTTGTGTTATTTCCAAAACTGACTGAAGAAATAAATCCGATTTTGAAGGCAAGTAAAGATTGTTGCCGTTGGCCTTGTGATCAGCTTGAACTTGAATTTCGCTTAGGCCGTTTATCTGCGACGAATAATATCTTGTTTGACGTCACCAAGCTTGATAAAGAAATGGCAGTCTGGAAAAATTTAAACTTGATTGGCCAATCATCAAAATTTTTGGATACGCTTTACTTCATAAAAAAAGCGTCTGAATGTCATGCTCCGGTAATTATTGAAGGCGAAACCGGTTGCGGAAAAGAAGTCACCGCCAGAGCAATTCATTACTTGGGTTGTCGTAAAGATTTCCCTTTTATTCCCATGAATTGTGGAGCCGTACCTGACCAGTTAATTGAAAATGAATTATTTGGTCACGAAAAAGGTGCCTATACCGATGCCAAACAAAGTCAAGTAGGTTTGGCTGAACAGGCGGACGGCGGAACTTTGTTTCTAGATGAGATTGAGGCTTTGTCACTTAAAGGTCAGGTCACTTTATTGCGCTTTATTGAAGATAACATGATCAAACCGTTGGGCGCGGTAAAGAGTAAGAAAGTGAATGTAAGAATTTTGGCGGCCAGCAATATTTGCTTATCTGAGCTGGTAGCTCAAGGCACTTTTAGGCAGGATTTATTATTCCGTTTAAATCTTTTACATATCGACTTGCCGCCACTAAGGATGCGCAGGTCAGATATACCGATGCTTGCAGAATATTTTATGAATAAATACCGGCGTCAATATAAACAACCAGAAAAGCGATTTCATTCTGATGCTATTACCTGGATGGAAACCTATCATTGGCCCGGCAATGTGCGTGAGCTTGAAAATTTTGTTCATCGGTCTTTTTTATTATCGGATCATCCTGAAATTATTCCGGCAGGAATCCAGAAGGAAACCAGCGAGGCACATTCGCGAAGAAAGCTTATTGACCGGAGACAAGCTGTTGATTTTGATAGTTCATTTAACGAAGCAAAAAATCAGGCCATTAATAATTTTGAGCAAAGTTACCTTACCCGGCTAATTTCCAATTCAAAAGGTATCGTAACCCAGGCCGCCGATACCGCTCAAAAAGAACGGCGATCCTTAGGTAAGCTATTGAAAAAGCATGATATAAATCCTACCCGGTATCGCTGTAATTAGGGCAAACAACGTTGGGTGAAATCCTTCGCCCTTAAAATCATAATAGTTGATGCTTTCTCGTTCCCGAGCACTGCATTGCAATACGGACAACATTCAAAGCCAGCTTTGGTCGTTTTATCTACCAGATTAGAGCAACACTAAACCCATCCGGTTTCACTAAATGCCAGTGACGCAAACGGAGTGCCAAAACGAGAGTAAGTTAGCAAGTTTTAGTTAAGAAATCTTTCTTTAATACGTTTAAAAATAATAGATTGAGCTTCATAACACTGTAAAACCCAGTTGGGTCAAAAGTAACCCAGTTGAGCATTCTTTGTGGTCCAGCTACGAAGCCATTAAAAAACAGTGTGATACGGTCTATTTCGATTAATTGGCTGGGTCATAATTAACCCGAAATAATAAGCAGTTAAACTTATAGATATATAAATCAATTACATATGATTTGGCACAGGTGTTGCACTATATAAATTGTAAGGTTAATAAAAGATTAAGAAAAGATTAATAGTGGGGAAGATAGTGGCGAGATTAAAAGATCCTGAGGCGCAGAAGATAGTCGATCAAATCGAGTTTTATTTGAAGGAACATCCGAATGCAGCAGACACCACAGAAGGTATTTCAAAATGGTGGTTGCCCTCAGGGGAAGAGGCGTCAAGCTTGTCGGTTCAGCAAGCCTTAGATTATCTGATCTCTAATTCAGTGGTTAAAAGCAGTACCAATACAAACGGTAATAAAGTTTATTCGAGCAATCAAGCTAAATAGTCATCAAATTATGGAGAGCAATACAATGAAAAAAAATCAAAAAATCGGGTTGGTTTTGACCACAGCTTTAGGCTGTTTTTCAACCGCTAATGCGTCAGTTAGATGTATATATTAATCTTAAAACAATAGGTGTTATACCGAATGAGCAATGGTTACTTGGCGAATGGTTTGGTGTTAAGTAAGGTTTTAACCTTGTTCGTCTTGATCATGACAACTGCGTTGAATATATATTTATAGAGGTAATTATGTTGAAAACTAAATCAATCAAAACATTGGGATCGGTCATAGCGTTAGTACTTTTTAGCGGGGCCGCATCGGCAAGCATGGTTGCTGACACAACCATATTTCCCGATGGGGCTGCTATTACCCTTTATTCCAAGCCCAAGAATTGGGCGGCAGGCTATTTTTCCATTAATAACGTGAATGTATGCTCAAATGGCTGCGACATCACCGGAGCAAAGCTACTGCTTGATCTCTCCGGCGGATATGACAACACACCTTTCTCAAATGTAAAGCTTGAATTGTTCAGCAACTCAGGTTCTTCTTCCAATCCAGTGCCTGGTCAAAGCCTGTTTACACTGACCA
>CANNLO010000043.1 GCA_947505055.1 Methylococcaceae bacterium
AGCTACACTACAAACTATAGTACGGGGGGGGGTTAGTGGCACTTGGGGGCTTGTTGGATAATTGCAATTGAATGGCGGCTATACGTAAGACAGCAGGCATAGGAAAGTTGAGGGCGACTGTCTGCAAGGGTCGATAATTGCCTGTGATCTTCTCGAAACATTGCGAGCACGAACGTCAGGTATCTGGATTTTTAGCATTTAATAAATCCGGAAAATCCCACCTATACCGCATTTTTAAAGTGTTTAAATTAATTCGCTTAGTTGAAACGCCCCTTATAAAAAGGACTCAGCTGATGAACAAAATTTCTATGATGGTTAAAGTGAGGCTATCAAATCCTATTTGATAGCCAATTTAATAATATACTTATTTAGCAGCCAGAAGGGGCATTATGGAGTGTGATAATAATTTTTTCAACTGTTTAAAATAAACGCTGAAATAGAGGGCAGTAACAAATATGACAATACAAAGGATGCTCTGACCGCTGACGCTCAAATCGCGTGTTATGTTGACGAAGGCTTATCCAGTCAACAATAAATTGCGAATGTTGCTTTAGATTCGACTGTTTGTGCATCTGTTACCATGAGGGAATATTCTGACACTATAAAAGCAGATATGCCCTCACTGATTAGACAGTTGCGCAGCCAATGCAGTAACTTTAATGCTGAAGAGACTTTGATAGCACAGGCCATAACATTGGACGCCATTTTCAACGACCTTGCTACACAAGCGGCTTGTGTTGGCTGGAATACGAATACCGATAAAGCCGAGCAGCTCTTGAGACTTGGTTTGCGCGCTCAAAATCAGTGCGGTAAAACACTACAACTGATTCTTCAAAATCAGCAGAACAAACTATTAGTGGAAAAACAAAATGGCAGCGAGAAAGTGGCCAGAAGAACAGAAACTAAGGCAATCGGAAGCCATAAGACAGTGGCAACCCTGGCAGTCGTCAAAGGGAGCAATAACAGAGGCAGGCAAAACCAAGGTGTCAAAAAATGCATTTAAAGGTGGTTATCGACTGTTGATAAGGGATTTGGCGGAGGTCTTACGAGAACAAAAACAATTATTAGGCAAATAAATAAAACATAACCCTCACGTATCCACTCAATGTCCCCAAGCCTCTACTATGACAAATTTTAACCTATGCTTGGTGAGATGAAATCTCAAGGTCAGATCAATGGGTTTAAGCAATTATAATATAGTGTAATGGATTTTACGGTCTAGTGGCTAAGCCACCTTGGTTACAATTTAGAAATCTCAATCGACAGAGATTAACTTTTTATTGTAAAAGTGAGGTCATTTATTATGCTTGGATATTGGCACGTGTTACGGGTGTTTTTTGTCATTCAAAATATATTATAGGAAAGTATTGAGCGAGTTAAGCGTTCCCAATCTTACTGTAGATTGCTTTTGAAAGTTGACCCTGAGTTGACCCGTAAATTTCAGGCATAAAAAAAGAGCTTTGCGGTTGCATAAGCCCTTGATATTTATGGTGCCTCGGGCCGGAGTCGAACCGGCACGTCCTTACGAACGAGGGATTTTAAGTCCCTTGCGTCTACCAATTTCGCCACCGAGGCATCGATAACTTTGATAAGACCGCTATTATATAGCATCTAGCAAAATAAACCAGACCCAGCATTAAAAAAGCTTAGCCACGGAAATTTTGTAGGGATTAAATAATCTGCATAAATTATATTCTTATAAAAAGTTTAATTTTTAAACACTTGTTTTGAAAATATTTACATACCTAATAAAATAGTGCCAGATTGCAGTACAATAAGCTCCTTATCTAACTGTTTACGCTTAAAATACTAATGAATAAACAAAAAAAACTACTGCGTTCTGATATACGCTACGAATGTGGCGATGCTTTTTATGAGCGTGGACGTAGTTATTTTGAAAAGGGTTCGGTCCTTGGTCTGGATATTAAAAGCGAAGGGGCCCTTTTTGTCCAACTTAATTCATCGGTCAAAGGCAGCCATAAAACACCCTACAAGCAAAATATCCGCATAATTTGGCGGCCAGACTTTAGTGCGGCAGAAATTGAAGGGGACTGCACTTGTCCAATTGCTTATAACTGTAAGCATGTTGCTGCGGCTTGCCTAAATTATCAAAATTCCGATAAGCTTATTTCGACAGCGGTTGTAAAACCGAGCTGTATTGACTGGCTCGACACACTACATCAAAAAGTCCCCAAGCAGATTGATGTCCAGGATGAGTTTATTGCGTATATTCTAAAACCAGGTCATGTAAAACATGAATATACCGTTGAGTTTTTAATTACTAAGGCAAAGAAAACCGGCGGTCTGAATAAAGGTAGAAAAACCACTTTAAATAACCTTCGTTACAGTTATTCCTATCTTAATTATGTGCAACCGGAAGATCAGGAAATTTCAAAGTTGTTGACTGCACTAAATCCGACTTTTAAAGATGAACCACTGATTTTAGGATCGACTGGATATTTGGCATTATCCAAGCTACTGAAAACAGGCCGGTTGTATTCGCAAAATACAGATAAGGCTCCGCTAATAAAAGGATCGGATCGCGATCTATCATTTATGTGGCAAACAGACGAGTCAGGGGCTTATCAATTAGTTGTAAAAATCGAACCCCTTGCGGTTATTTTGCTGACTGAACCACCGCAATATCTAGATGAATCTTTTGGTGTGATAGGCGCTGTCAATACTCACAAGCTTTCGCTTGAACAATTAAAAAATATTCTGTCTGCACCATTAATACCAGCTGAATATGCCGATGAATTTAGTCAGCGCCTGATTATTGAACATCCTGGACTACCTTTACCGGCACCTAGAGAAGTTGAATTGATCGAGACAGATCAGCTTAAACCAACACCAAGGCTTTTATTGTTTGGTCATCAGATCAATACGCAACAATATAGTCATTATATGGCGGTTACTTTTGATTATGGCGAGTGGAGGATTTCTGCAATTCCTTTTGAAGACTATAGTGTGGTAAAAACCGAGTTGGGCTTGGTGCGGATTAAACGGAACCTGGACATTGAGCAACAGGAAGTTCAGCGATTGACAGAACTTGGTTTTATGTCCACTACCTCCATGGAAATCAGTAAGCAAGAACTGTTTTTGTATAGCCCGGGGCAAATATCTCAAATGGACAGTGCCGCGCGCTGGGGCAATTTCCTGCAAAATACATTATTGGAACTGGAACAAGACGGCTGGCTTATTGAAATTGATGAAAGCTTTTTACTTAATTTCCAAACTGCGAAAAATTGGGATGCCGAAATCAGTGAAGGACAGAATGACTGGTTTGAAATGCGTTTTAACATTGACATTGATGGACAATCTTTGCCTTTATTGCCGTTGATTATGCCGATTTTGGAAAACTATGATCTGGAAAATTTGCCAGAAATGCTCAGTATTCCTTTGGGCGACCATAATTATTTGAATTTGCCCTGCGATAAAATAAGACCGTTTTTAAATGTGTTACTTGAACTGTTTAACAGTAGCACGCTGGATAAAGACGGCTCGTTAAAACTATCTCGATTTAATGCAGCCTTGCTGGCCGATTTGGAAGAGCATAACTATGGATTATTCTCTATCAGTGGTGGTGAGGCGCTACGCGAACTGGGACAAAAATTAAAAAACTTTACCGGTATTCAGGATGTTGCACCGCCCAGCAATCTGCAGGCGGAATTACGTCATTATCAGCAACAAGGTCTCAATTGGCTTCAGTTCTTACGCGAATATAAGTTCTCCGGCATTCTTGCTGATGATATGGGCTTGGGGAAAACCATCCAGACGCTCGCACATTTGTTGGTGGAAAAACAAAGCGGCCGAATGAGTTTACCCAGTTTGATTATTGCACCGACCAGTTTAATGAGCAATTGGCGACGTGAAACCGAACGCTTTACGCCGGATTTGAAAATCCTGATTTTACAGGGTACCGAACGCAAACAACTGTTTTATAAGATAAGGGACTATGATCTGATTTTGACAACATATCCTTTGCTATCTCGTGATGAAGAAACGTTGCTGGAACATGAGTATCATTATCTGATTCTGGACGAGGCACAAACCATTAAAAATCCACTTTCCAAAGCGGCGCGTCTGGTCCGTCAGATTAAAGTCAATCACCGACTTTGTTTAACCGGCACACCCATGGAAAATCATTTGGGTGAACTTTGGGCGCAATTTGACTTTTTGATGCCGGGCTTTTTAAGCGACAGCGCAACATTTAAAAAACGTTATCGCACGCCGATTGAATTGCATGGTGACAGTGAGCAAAGATCGCGGTTGTCACATCGTGTTGCACCTTTTATGCTCCGACGCACCAAACAGGAAGTCGCTACCGAATTGCCGCCCAAAACCGAAATTATTCGCTCGGTGCCGTTGTATCCAAAACAGGCTGCGTTATATGAAAGTATTCGTTTGACGATGGAGAAAAAGGTGCGTGATGCGATTTCGCAAAAAGGATTGTCGCGCAGTCATATTACCATTCTCGATGCCTTGCTTAAGCTTCGCCAAACCTGTTGCGACCCTCGTACACTGAGGCTTGTCGAAGCGCAAAAAGTACACGAATCAGCCAAGCTTGATTTGCTGATGGAGATGTTACCGGAACAATTGGAAGAGGGTCGTCGAATATTGGTATTCTCCCAGTTCACTCGAATGATTGCGCTGATTGAAAACGAACTAAACTCACGTAACATTGGTTACGCCAAATTGACCGGTCAAACGCGTAATCGCGATGAAGCTATTGAGTTATTTAAAAGTGGTGAGGTCAATGTTTTTCTGATTAGTCTGAAAGCTGGCGGAGTAGGTTTAAATCTGACTGAAGCTGATACTGTTATTATTTATGATCCTTGGTGGAATCCGGCGGCAGAAAGTCAGGCTGCAGACCGTGCTCATCGAATAGGTCAAGATAAACCGGTTTTTGTTTATAAATTGATCACCGAAAATACCGTAGAAGAAAAGATTATCGCCATGCAAGATAAAAAACGAGCCTTGGCTGAAGGTATTTACAAAGATGGCAATAAAGAGGAATCATTAAAACTGACAGCGGAAGATCTGACTGCTTTGTTTGAACCAATGTGAGTTGAGTATATCTTAAACTCTAAATTGCTTCATCCATTGATAAAACGTGGTGTCAGTTACTTTATCATGCGCCCATTTTAGCCATGCAGTGATGTTGGTATAAATGATTTTTAAAAAAGCGAAGCTGAGTAACTGTGATTTAGTCAAGGCAAAGACACGGGCTACCAGTAAAGTGCCGAGTAACTTGGCTAAAACTTCAATCAGCAAACCCTGTAAAATCAGTCCTTTCGCAATCAAGAAAAATGCCAGGATATTGATGGGGGCAACGATCAATATTGGAATACTAAAAGCCACCAGCGCCATGTTTGGCTCCGTCTGCCTAAGCCACTGTTCAAGTTGCTCCAGGTGTAAGAATTGAGATAAAGAGCGTCCCAAAGCTGTCAGTAAATCCCAAAGCCATTCCTCAAGGATTAAGAAAATAGCTAAAAGCGAAAGTAATATTTTTTTCATGTTAAGTTAATATTTTTTGATTCTTTCAAGCTCTACGCAAAGTTCACTTAATTCAAACATAATGCCAAATAAAAAAGGCTCGCCAGACTTCGCTTGGCGAACCTTTTTACCTTAAATTCGTAAAGGTTATTTCTTCATTTCTTTGTTAAATACCTCATCCAATTTCTGATTGGCTTCCTGTCTGTACTGCTTCGAGTTATCAATAGCTTGTGGTTTTGGCCCCGTTAAAACAGGAGCAGCAGTAGGCATTTGGATTTGAGTGTCAACAACGGGTTCTGCGATTTCTTGCGTTTTGTCCAAACGAAACGCAGGTCCATAAGTCGTATCCACATCAAAATCATCCCAGATATAAGTAGGTTGAGAGATGGGTTTAGTGGGTAGCGGTATGGTAATTAAATCGGCAATGCCAACGCCAAGACGTCCTGCTGTGTGAACCAGACCTTTAAATAATCCGCCCACAATTCCATAAAAAACATTGCTTTTATTCGATGTGTTAATTATGTTTTTGGGGATTTCCAATGGGGCAGTAGTCAAATTAGCAAGGGCATTAACAGCTTTGCGACCCACTTTGCTGCCATAACTTGATTGACCCGACTGATTAGCAGCAAATGTTGCTGGGGCATGGACAGCTAGCAGACCAGTCAATAAAAAGAATACAAAAAAACGATTTACTTTACGCATGGCAAAACCTGTTGGTGTGTTTATAGTAAAATCAGTATAGCAGAGCTGGTATTATTTACTCATCCGTGCTTTAGCAAAAACGTCTGCCATAGTGCCTTGGATTGGAATTTGCGGCTTGGGTTTATCATCGGACTTTTTTTGTTGATTCCGTTCGGGTCTGACTTCGCTAGCTTCAGGATTGGTTTTCATGGACAAGGCTATGCGTTTTCGTTCGACATTGACTTCCATGACGGTGACTTTGACCATATCACCGGTTTTAACGGCATCTCTGGGATCTTTGACAAAGTTATCTGATAAATGGGAGATATGCACCAGACCATCCTGATGCACGCCAATGTCAACAAAGGCACCGAAGTTGGCGACATTGGTTACTACGCCGTCCAGTTTCATGCCAACCACAAGATCGGTTATTTTCTCGATACCGGCCTTGAATTCAACGCTTTTAAATTCCGGCCTCGGATCGCGGCCAGGTTTTTCGAGTTCTTGCAAAATGTCGGTGACTGTTGGCAAACCAAAATGTTCATTGGTGTATTGTCCAGGATTTAAACCTCTTAAAAACTGACTCTGGCCAATCAAATCGCGTATTGATTTTCCGGTGTCGGCAATGATTGCTTCAACTACAGGATAAGCTTCAGGATGTACGGAAGAGGCATCCAGCGGGTTATCACCATTCATGATGCGAAGAAATCCTGCCGCCTGTTCATAAGCCTTTTCACCTAAACGGGGGACTTTTTTCAATTGCTTACGATTGGCAAACGGGCCGTTTTCATTACGAAAAATAACAATATTTTCGCTGATACTGGCAGACAAACCGGAGACCTGTTTCAACAAAGACACTGAGGCGGTATTTACATCAACGCCAACCGCGTTAACACAATCCTCGACTACGGTATCCAGGCCTTTGGCCAGCTGAACTTGATTGATGTCATGCTGATACTGGCCAACGCCGATCGATTTTGGATCGATTTTAACAAGTTCCGCCAAGGGATCCTGCAAGCGTCTGGCGATGGAAACAGCACCCCGCAAAGTGACGTCCAAATCAGGAAATTCTTTGGCGGCCAGTTCAGACGCGGAATATACAGAAGCGCCGGCTTCCGACACGGTAATCTTGGTAAATTTAAGATCGCTGTGTTTTTTCATCACTTCGGCAACCAGCTGGTCGGTTTCTCTTGAACCTGTACCATTGCCTATACTGACCAAATCAACTTTATATTTTTGGATTAATTTTGCAAGGGTATCAATCGATCCGTCCCAGTCCTTGCGTGGCGGATGCGGGTATATAGTGTCAGTGCCTAACACTTTTCCGGTTGGATCAACAATGGCAACCTTAACGCCGGTGCGGATGCCGGGATCCAGTCCCATCGTCGCCTTTGGCCCAGCAGGTGCAGCCAATAACAAGTCTCTTAAATTACTGGCGAAAACCCGAATGGCTTCGAGTTCCGCGGCTTCGCGCAATCTCAGTTTTAAATCCAGATCGATTCGGGTATAGAGTTTTATTTTCCAGGCGAAACGTGCTGTTTCTGCCAACCAGACATTGGCAGGTTTAGAGTTGTCAGTAATATTAAGCCGTAAGGTAACAAACTGAACGCAAAGATCATGCTCCAGTTTATCGTCAGTACCGGGTTTAAGGCTCAGGTTTAACATATCCTCATTGCGACCCCGAAATAAAGCCAATGCCCGGTGCGAAGGAATTTTGTTAATGGCTTCCTGGTAATCGAAATAATCTTTAAACTTTTCGGCGGCCTGTTCTTTTCCGCTTACAACAGTGGCATGGATGATGCCTTTTTGCCAGATACGTTCGCGCAGTTCGGCCAATAATTCGGCTTCCTCAGAGATGCGTTCCATGATAATTTGTCTGGCGCCATCCAAGGCTACAGCGGTGTCGACTACACCTTTTTCTGCATTAATATAAGCGGCCGCAACTTGTTCCGGGATCAGGCAACGATCTGCCAACAAGGCATCAGCTAGAGGTTCAAGTCCTGCTTCGCGGGCAATTTGCGCTTTAGTCCGACGTTTGGGTTTGAAAGGTAAATATAAATCTTCAAGTAGCGTTTTGGTGTCGGCATCCAAAATGGCTTTTTCCAGTTCTGGTGTCAATTTGCCTTGAGAGTTAATGCTATCCAGAATGGTTTTACGCCGGGCGTTAAGCTCACGCAAATAGCCCAAACGTTCTTCCAGCAGTCTTAATTGTGTGTCGTCCAAGCCACCGGTCACTTCTTTTCGATAGCGGGAAATAAATGGAACAGTCGCTCCTTCATCCAGCAATTCGACAGCAGCGCTGACTTGCTTGATATTAACGGCTAATTCTTGGGCAATTCGGTGGAGTACGTCCATTTATGGGGTTCTTTCTAATATTTATGTGGATTTTAAGTGCGAAGCACTGTTAGCTTAAATCGCAACGACATTGCATAGGTGTTGAACAAAGTGAAGCGCATCTATTGCGATTGACACGCTTCGCCCCTCATCTTACGCAGTACTTGAACTCCGTTTTACAACACCGCTAGGGCGTGTTCATAATCCGGCTCATCTGCAATTTCACCAACCAACTGCGTATAGAGCACTTTATCGTTTTCATCAATAATGACGATGGCTCGGGCAGTCAAACCTGCAAGGAAGGTATCGACGATATTAACACCATAATCTTGGCCAAAACTGGAACGAAAAGTTGAAAGCGGAATGACATCTTTTAAGCCTTCCGATTCACAAAACCGGCTTTGTGCAAAAGGCAGGTCGGCAGAAATAGCCAACACCACGGTATTATTCAGATGCGAGGCCTTTTGATTGAATTTACGGGTGGAGGCGGCGCAGGTTGGGGTGTCAAGGCTGGGTACGATATTGAGTACTTTTCTTTTTCCGGCATAGGTTGCAAGAGTAACATCGACCAACTCGCGACTAGTCAGAGAAAATGCCGGAGCATCGCTGCCTACTGCAGGCAATTCGCCAGAGGTGTTAAGAGGTTTGCCTTGGAAGGTGATGGTAGCCATGAGTATTTCCTCTAGTGGTTTGTTTAGGAATGGAAAATATATATTACATTTGTAGTTGATTCGATTGAGAGAGGCGCGCGCATGTCTAGTCCTACTGCTTCAGCCTTTAAACTTAATCCCTGCTTTTGCTCTTAACCCGCTTCATAAGGCGTTCCTTCTTTTTTACCTGCCAATCGGTCAGTTTGTTCTTTTGTCCGTGAAACGGATTAACTGGCGATTTAAAGACCAAGCGTATCGGGGTTCCTACCAGCCCCATTTTGTCCCGATAATAGTTCATTAAATAACGCTTGTACGATTCCGGTAAGACATCGGTTTGTATACCGTGAATCACGACAATCGGCGGATTTCTTCCGCCCTGATGGGCATATTTTAATTTAATTCTACGCGAATTAATGATTGGCGGTTGATGAGCTGTGGTTGCTTCTTTGAGGATTCGGGTTAATACGGGTGTCGACATATCGAGCATGGCCGCCGCATACAATTGCTGTACGACATCAAACATTTTGCCAACGCCACTGCCATGCAGTGCAGAAATAGGATGTTTTTCGGCAAACTCAAGGAACGACAGCTTCACATCGAGTTGACGATTAATCGTAATCTTTTGCTCGGCGCTAATGCCGTCCCATTTGTTCAGTCCGATAATCAAGGCTCTACCAGCTTCCAATACCAAGCCTAACAAATGCGCGTCTTGATCGGTGATGCCTTCTTGCGCATCGATCAAATAAATCACAACATTGGATTTTTCAATCGCCTGCAATGATTTAATAACACTAAACTTTTCGATGGTCTCTGATATTTTCGATCTTCTGCGCATCCCGGCGGTATCGACCAGCGTAAACAGCTTGCCATTACGTTCAAAAGGTATGTAAATGCTGTCGCGTGTTGTTCCGGGTTCATCAAAAACAATAACGCGTTCTTCACCCAGTAAACGATTGACTAACGTCGATTTACCGACATTAGGACGTCCAACTACGGCGATACCAATCCCGCCGTGTGTCTCTTCAACAATACTTGCGTCAGCAGGTAACAACTGATTAACTTTTTCCAGTAACTCAGGTATGCCTTTTCCATGGGAAGCAGCGATCTGCACCGGCTCGCCGAGTGCCAAAGAATAAAAATCCGAGGCGGCCATATTGCCGTCAAGACCGTCAACTTTGTTTGTGACCAGTACTATCGGTTTTTGTAACTTGCGAAGTGTATCCGCAATCACCTTGTCGGATGCACTTAAGCCCTCGCGGGCATCAACCATAAAGAACACAATATCGGCTTCTTCAAGTGCAACCTGCACCTGCTTTCTGGCAAAACTTTCTATGCCTTCAGCATCATCGGCAATACCCCCGGTATCAACAACCAGACAGGGACGGTCGCCAAGTTTGACACGGCCATATTGTCTGTCTCGGGTCAGGCCTGAAAAGTCCGCGACCAAGGCATCTCGGCTACGAGTTAAGTAATTGAATAAAGTTGATTTTCCAACATTAGGTCTCCCGACCAGAGCTATTACAGGTAACATATTTTTATTTAACTTTTATCGCGGCGAGAGTGCCATCTTTTGCATAAACATAAACAATGCCATCCAACACGACAGGTTTGGCATCGATTGGAACATCCGTGACTTGTACGCGGCCCATTTGTCGGCCATCAGTGCTAGACAACCAATGCACATAACCTTCAAGATCCCCAACCACTACATAATTTTCGTAAGCAACAGGCGCTGTTAACCTCCTTTGATGCAACTCTTTTTGCTGCCACATTGAAGCGCCATTCCGTTGATCCAATTGCCAGACATGGCTTTCAGAATCAGTCAGAAATAAATATCTAAAATCATTGCCCAAGCCCGAATGCGAGGAAATGGCATCATTACGCCACATTACATCGCCATCTGATTCTGATATAGCCGCTATACCACCCTGATAACTAGCCACGTAAATCACGCCATTTATATGGAGAGGATCTACATCAAGATCGACCAGTCGTTCAATTTCAGAGCGTCCTTTGGGAATGGCAATACTGGTTTCCCAAACGTATTTCCCGTTGACCAATTTCAAGGCCATTAACTTGCCGTTATCATAGCCACCGATAACATTATCCTCAGCAATCAGCGGCGACCCTGTTCCCCTAATACTTAAAGCCGGCACATTGCGCTCGTAATTCCAGCGCTTGCCTCCAGTCTTTTCATCAAGAGCAAATAAAGAGCCATCTGTAGTACGAATCACAACGATATTTTTGGCGATAACAGGCACCGAAAGCACTTCGCTGGAAACTGCGGCTTTCCATAAAACTGCACCGCTTTCAATATTTAAAGCGACTACCTCTGCATCACTGGAACCCAAAATTACAGCTTCTGAACCCAGACCCGGACCACCGGAAAAATGAACTTCTGTTTTGGTTTCCCAGATTAACTTACCAGTAGTCAGGCTTCTAGCCTGAACCCGGCCTTCACGATCCGCCGCAATAATTTTTCCACTACCTATTACCGGAATCAATTTTAAGGATTGTTCATCAGCACCTACGCCAACTGACTCTTTCCAAAGAACCTCAAGTTTTATTTCAGGAGCGGGCACTGAGTCAACCAAAACAGCAGGTGGATCAGCGTTGTCTTCACCGCCCCGAAAATAATCGGTAATGCCTGAAACAGATTCGCCCAGCGTATCAAAAGTCGCACAACCGGTTAACAAGTTGATAAGCAAAAACACACAAAAAAACGATGAAACACGTTTGATATTTTGCCTTTCGCTTTTTACCTGTTTCATAAAATTAGTCATTATTTGTTGTTTTCCAGCTTTTCTTGAGCAGTTAGATCATCAATTTTGAACTGCAACAAAGGCGACGGCTGGCCATTTCGTAATGCATTTTGATATGAAGTACGCGCTTCATCCAATCGATCCAGGGCAACATACAAATCGCCAACCAATTCATCAAAATTAGCTGAATAATTGGCCGACGTTTTGGCATCGACTTCGTTAATAATCTGCAGGCCTTGTTCGTATTCACCCGTAGCGAGCATTAAACGAACCAATCTGATTTTGGCAATATTACTTAATTGTTTGTTAGGATTTGCTGCAAGTGTCTTTAAAATCTCCTTTGCTGCTGGAATATCACCTTCCTGGGCCTTTAATTTAGCCTGTAACAATCCGCTAAAAGTTGCGTATTCAGAATCCTTAAATTGCTCCTGCATACGTTGGCTTAACTTTTCTATGCTGTCTTTTTTATTTTCAGTCTCGGCTTTCAATAATTGTTCATACATTTGAGAAGCTTGCGAGGCTTGTTCTTTTTTATGAGTCTGCCAGTAATTCCAGCTCATAATAATGACCATCCCCATACCTAAACCAACGAGGGTTGCAGTTGAGTTTTCTTTCCACCATCTTTTTAAGGCTTCAACCTGTTCTTCTTCTGTTTCGTAAATTTCCACTTGATTTTCTCTTGTTTAATAATTAAAAAATTTTTTACTAATCATAAGGTTGTACAAAAATACAAATGTTTGCACGGATTTAATCTAAAGCTTTTGGTTAAAACTTGTTCTAATCAGTTAAACCCATGTTCAATCATAAATTCAATTGCTTGCTGCTGAGACATGTTCTGCTGTTCCTGCTGATTATTTCGCAACGACTTGATCGCGACTTCACCACGATCCGCTTCATCGTCACCCAAGATAATAGCTAATTGGGCACGGCTTTTATCCGCTTTTTTAAACTGACTTTTAAAACTGCCACCGCCGCAATTTACCTGTAATTTCAGATTTGGGATTTCATTTCTGATGGTTTCAGCAAAACGTAAACCTTGCTGTTCGGCAATTTCACCGACCCGAATCATATACACATCAACAGGACTGGGAAGCTTAATATTATCAAGGGTTTCCATGAGGGCCAAGAGTCGTTCAATACCCATTGCAAATCCAACTGCATGATTGGGCTTGCCACCTAATTGTTCAATCAAACCATCATAACGTCCGCCGGCACAAACAGTGCCCTGCGAACCGAGTTCGTCAGTGACCCATTCAAAAACAGTCTTGCTGTAATAATCCAAACCACGCACTAATCGGGTATTCAGCTTATAGGCTATACCCAGACCATCAAGAATTGTAGTAATCGCCTTAAAATGCTGAAGACTCTCTTCACCTAAAAAGTCCATCAATTCAGGCGCGTTAGCGACAACAGACTGCATTGCAGGATTTTTGGTATCCAGTATTCGTAATGGATTGGTCTTTAATCGGCGTAAGCTGTCCTCATCCAGCTGGTTCAAATGACCCTCAAAATAGTTGACGAGACGTTCACGGTAAATTCCACGTTCTGCAATCGTACCCAAAGAATTAAGCTCTAAACGTACTTTATCGCGAATACCCAGTTTTTTCCACAATCTGTCCATCAGCAGAATCAATTCCGCGTCAATATCTGGGCCTGCCATGCCATAGGTTTCAACACCCAATTGAAAAAATTGGCGATAACGGCCTTTTTGCGGGCGCTCATGGCGATACATCGGCCCGTAATACCATAAACGGTGCACCTGATTATGTAATAATCCATGCTCCAGACAGGCTCTAAGACAGCCCGCGGTCCCTTCCGGACGCAAAGTTAAGGAGTCGCCATTTCGGTCATCGAAGGTATACATTTCTTTTTCAACAATATCGGTTACTTCACCGATAGAGCGTTTGAACAATTCGGTTTTTTCAACGATGGGTAGCCGAATTTCACTATAGCCATAAGCGCCAAGTACATCTCTGATATTTTGTTCCGCATATTGCCAGAGCGGAGTTTGCTCGGGTAGCACATCGTGCATACCCCGAATTGCTTGGATATTGTTTGCCATTTTAATTAAGTGGTTTGTAGCAGGTAAAGTTTTTATAACGGTTCGTTAAACACGAAATATATAAAGATGAAAGGCAAAAGGCAAAAGTTGAAAACTTTAAAGATTGTGTCTTTCGTCTTAACACATGTTAAATTAATGTGGAAATACAACAGTCAGTTTTATCAATTAAATCGTCAAAACTCTTTAAGCATTGCCATTTTCTTCGCTTCATTGGAAAGCGGAAATTTTTCCAGTAACAGATTTTTGTATTCCCTGGCCAGTTCCTTATTGCCCAATGCACGTTCAGACTGGGCTGCCAGCCATAAGGTTTCAGCCGTATGAGCGGCAACGCCCAGATAACGTTGCAAATAACCTTTTGCCGCCCAGAAATCACCATTTTGATAAGCGATTTTTTGCATTTCCGATAAAGCCGGTGCATAGGTGTTATCAAGTTGCAACGCCTGTTTAAAATAATTTTCAGCCAGTTGTTTTTGCCCAAGACTGATCTGGCAGCGTCCTGCATTGGTTAAAGCCATCCATTGTCTGTCATTTAGCGGGTTTGAACTGGCCTTGGCCAATAAAGTCATGCCTGTTTCCAATTGACCTTGTTCACAAAGAAACCGGCCAAGGTTATTTTGCACGCCTAAATCCTCTGGCGCCAAGTCCAGAGCAGTCTCATAATACTGTTTGGCCAAATCATTCTGATTTAACTTTTCATATAAAAAAGCCAAGGCATTATGTGCCTGGGCATTACTTGAATTATTATTCAATGACAGCAACAAATTTTCCTTGGCCAGTTCCAGTTTGTTCATGCTTAAATAGCGCACCCCCAACTGAAGATGTATATCGGCCGGATCGTCACTTTTAGTAACGCTAGATGATCCGCAGGCAACCAAAGTCGCTAAAACCAGGCTCAGAGTTAAACGCCTCAATTTTATTGCCGTCTCAAGTTGCACTTTGCAAACTCGCCGATTGAATTTTCAGATGTCGGCGGCTTTTGTCCTTAACTTGCCCCACCAATTGACCGCAGGCGGCATCAATATCTTCTCCACGCGTTTTTCTAATCGTCGTAACTATTCCTGCATCATTTAGAACGGTTTTAAAACGGTTGATGGTTTCTTTGCTGGAACACCGGTAAGAGGAGTTAGGAAAAGGATTAAAAGGTATCAAATTGATTTTTGACGGTACAGTTTTTAATAATTTAATGAGCCCTCGCGCATCCTGCATCGAGTCATTAATGCCATCCAGCATAACGTATTCAAACGTAACCGTGCGCCGTTGGGCTATATTTGCATTATCCCGGCACGCTTCCATTAACTCTTTTAATGGATATTTTTTATTAATGGGAACAAGTTCATCCCTCAATTCGTCAGTCACGGCATGTAGAGACACGGCAAGACTGACATCGCAGACTTGGGTTAACCGATACATGGCGGGCACTACGCCCGAGGTACTCACTGTCACCCGGCGTTTGGACAAGCCAAAAGTAAAATCATCCATCATCAGATTCATGGCTGCGACTGCATTGTCAAAATTCAACAAAGGTTCGCCCATGCCCATCATAACGACATTAGTGATTTTTTTTTCTTCGCCTAAGCGTTGTTGCGCGACAATGACTTGGCCGATAATTTCAGAGGTGGTCAAGTTGCGATTAAAGCCTTGCTGGGCAGTGGAGCAAAATGTGCAGGCCAGAGCACAGCCGATTTGTGAAGAGACGCATAAAGTGCCACGCCCTTCTTCAGGTATGAACACGGTTTCTATCCGGTTGCCGCAACTGGTTTGCACTACCCATTTACGGGTGGCATCGCTTGCGATTTGTTCAAATACAATTTCAGGAGTTTCTATGGTGCAGTTTTCAGTTAAATAAGCGCGCAAAGTCTTGCTCATGTCGGTCATCAGATTGAAGTCTTCGACGCCTTCCTGATAGATCCATTTGAGCAGTTGCGTGGCCCGAAACGGCTTTTCGCCTAAAGCGACAAAAAAGGCCGCAAGACCTTTTCTGTCGAAATCGAGCAAATTGATGGTTTTGGTATTAACGGGTTCTAGCACAAATTTCATTAGCCGAGAAAAAGAAAGCAATTTCCCTTTGCGCAGTTTCGACTGCATCTGAACCGTGTACGGCGTTTTCATCAATGCTGGCAGCGAAATCAGCACGAATAGTCCCTGCAGAAGCTTCTTTAGGATTAGTAGCGCCCATGATTTCGCGATGCTTAAGTACCGCGTTTTCACCTTCCAATACTTGCATGATCACTGGACCTGAAACCATAAAGGACACCAAATCTTTAAAGAAACCGCGTTCGCTGTGCTCTGCGTAAAAACCCTCAGCCTGTTCCTGGGTCAAATGCAGCATTTTTGCCGCTACGATTTTTAAATCATTTTTTTCAAAACGACTGTAAATTTCGCCGATAACATTTTTTGCAACAGCATCAGGCTTAATGATTGAGAAAGTGCGTTCTATCGCCATTTTTGTAAAACTCCAAAATTATGAATAAATTATTAAGTCGCGGATTATAACCGATCAGTGTCTTTATTTTGAAAATACCTTTCAGATATACAACTCGCCCTGAACTACAGATTTATTATCTAAGGTCTGCCATCCAGTTCTGCGCCTTCCTTTACAGGAATCATCAAATCATCAGGACTAATTCCCAGAATTAAAGCCATCGGACTGGCGATAAAGATAGAAGAATAAGTACCAAAAAATACGCCGAATAAAAGCACAATCGCAAAGTTATGAATCACTTCGCCGCCCAAAAAGAACAAGGAAACCAGCACTAAAATCACTGTCAACGAAGTCATAATAGTACGACTTAAGGTGACGTTGACTGAAATATTCATGATTTCTTCGGTAGACTTATTTCTTAACAACCGAAAATTTTCACGAATCCGGTCATAAACCACAATGGTATCGTTTAAGGAGTAACCAATCAACGCAAGAACCGCGGCTAAAACCGTCAAATCAAACTCTAAACCTAAAACGGAGAATAAACCCAAGGTTACGATAACATCATGAAAAGTCGCAAGCACCGCTCCGGCAGAAAACTTCCACTCAAAACGCCAGGCGATATAAATCAGAATACCGATCGTTGAATACAATAAGGCCAAAAAACCATCTTCCGCCAGGTCGTCACCGACTTGAGGTCCGACAAACTCAACCCGACGGACACTGGCAGGCTCTGCTGTGTTTTTATTGATAGCTTCAAGAACCTTTGCGCTTAATTCGACATTACTGACTCCATCCTGTGGTTTCAGGCGAATTAAAACATCTCTTGTGGTACCAAAATTCTGTACCGTCGCATCATTAAAACCTTCGGTGTCCAAGGTATTGCGCAGAACGGTTAAATCAGCGGCTTTTTGATAGCCCACTTCAATTAAAGTGCCACCGGTAAAATCAATGCCCATCTGCAATCCGCGTACCGCCAACGATCCCATGGAGATAATCATTAATACACCGGAAAATATCAGTGCTATGTTTCGATTACCTATAAAATCTATATTTGTTGTCTTCATTGTAACCTTCTATGTAAATGATGATTCCTGATAATAAATCTACCTGAAGAATCTAAGCCTTTTATCCACAACGGAGACACGAAGAATTAATTTTTCGTGCTTTTCGTGTCTTTCGTGGACTGTATGATTTCCTGGTGTCAGGTTCCTGATGGAAAGTAATTGGCCTAGAAAATCTAAATGGACAATTTCTCAACCCTACGATTACCGTAACTCCAGTTAATAACCATTCGTGTACCGGTAATGGCTGTAAACATGGAAGACAAAATTCCGATAATCAGTGTCACAGCAAAACCTTTAACAGACCCTGTGCCGAAAGCAAATAGCACTACCGCTACTACAAGGTTAGTAAAATGGGAATCCAAAATGGTACCAAAGGCTTTGTCGTAACCGATAAAGATTGCTGATTGCGGCGTATTTCCGTTCCTGAGTTCTTCTTTAATACGCTCGAAAATCAATACATTGGCGTCAACCGACATGCCCACGGTCAGGATAATCCCGGCAATACCCGGCAAAGTTAAGGTGGCCTGCAACATCGACAAGATTGCTACAACAATCACCACGTTAAACGCTAACGCAAAGTTGGCAATCATGCCGAATAACTTGTAATAAACTGCCATAAACAAGACAACCAAAGCGAAACCGACCACAAAAGACAAAACGCCCTTGTCTATATTGTCCTGACCCAAACTTGGTCCTACGGTACGCTCTTCGACAATTTCAACGGGGGCTGCAAGCGCACCGGCTCTTAACAAAAGTGATAATGTTCTGGCTTCTTGAGGACTGTCCAATCCGGTCGTTTGAAAACGATGACTAAAAACTCCCTGAATAGTTGCGACATTAATAACCTTCTCAACTTTCTCTTTATGACGAACTTTTTGCCCATTAACCAGCTTGGTTTCTACTTTATATTCAATGAATACTACAGCCATAGGCTTGCCGACATTAGCCTGGGTTAACTTACCCATTTTTGCCGCACCTACACCATTCAGGGAGATATTCACTGAAGGCCTGCCATCTTGATCAACGCCCGAAGAAGCGTCAACAATCTGATCGCCCGTTACAATAACCCGACGATCCAACAGAATGGGGCTACCGTTACGATCCTTATATAAACGGCTGCCAACGGGAACATGTCCGGCGATTGCCTGCTGTATATCATGCTCAGCATCAACAAGACGATATTCAAGCGTCGCTGTAGTCCCCAAAATTTCCTTGGCGCGAGTAGTATCCTGTACGCCAGGCAATTGGATGACGATACGATTTTGTCCTTGTTGCTGAATCACAGGCTCTGCAACTCCAAGTTCATTGACTCGGTTACGCAATGTAGTCATGTTTTGGGCAACGGCAAACTTCTTGATATCCTTCTCTTCTTTTTCAGAAAGTTTTAACCAAACTTGATCCTGCTCGTTAGGCTCGGTGATGTCCAAAGTACGAAAATCTTTACCCAACAAGGTCAATAGCGATTGTTTGTCATCAGCCGAATTCAATTTGACTTTGATGAAACCGCTGTCTTTGGTGACTGATTGATAGCGTATTTTTTCGTTACGTAAAGCCAGTCGCACATCGTCGTTATAACGTTCTTCAGCTTGTTTAACGGCGGCATCCATATCCACCTCCAAGAGAAAATGTACCCCGCCACGTAAATCGAGACCGAGATACATCGCTTCAGCACCCAAAGCCCTTAACCAGGCAGGTGTTGTGGGAGCCAAATTCAGCGCAACATTATAGTTATCGCCCATTTTATCGCGAAGGAAATCTGCCGCTTTAAGTTGGTCATCAGCACTATTAAACCGTGCTAAAATCTGACCACCCTTAAATTCAAAGTTCTTTACTGTAAAGCCACCTGTCTTGAATTCAGCCTCGATTTTGTTAGCCTGATCTTGAACAAGTTTTGCAGGGCCGGTTGATGAGACTTGTACAGACGGGTCATCGCCATATAAATTAGGTAAGGCATAAATAATCCCGACTGCAAAAACAATCAGGACCAAAAGATTTTTCCAAAGTGGGAAATGATTTTGCATGTGTTATTCCAACAATTCAACAATGTCGCAGTAGCAAGATGGATAGAGGCTTCAACCGAAACCCATCAAAATAAATCAGGTATACAATGGGGTTCTCTTGATAGCCCGCTGTATAAGCAATGGCATTAAGCTCTAACCGGTTTTTTGGTTATGGCTTTATAAGTTCCCTTCGGCATCATGCTTTCAATATTATGACGCTGTACCTGAATAAAAGTATTATCGCAGATTTCTATTTTGACGAAATTGTCATCTAGATCAATGATTTTACCCAAGATACCACCCGAAGTGACCACTTCTGCGCCTTTAGTCATTGCCGCAATCATTTCTTTCTTTTCTTTGGTACGCTTGGATTGCGGACGTAAAAACAAAAAGTAAAAGAACACCAAAATGCCCAAAGGAAACAGCATTCCCTCAATACCAGGTGATTGTGCGGCGGGTGCAGCAGCTGCTGCAGCCTCAGAAATAAAAAAACTCATGGTTATCCTCGAAATTTATAGTAATTAAAAAAATCCGGTCATTATGCCACAGTTGGCACGGCTTTACCTCGTTGTTGATAAAATTGCCGAACGAAAATATCAAACTCGCTATTTTCGATAGCATCGCGGATGCCTTGCATCAAACTCAGATAGTAATATAGGTTATGAATGGTGTTTAGTCTTGAGCCCAGCATTTCCTGGCATTTGTCCAGATGCCGCAAATAAGCTCTTGAATAATTCTGGCAGGTATAACAGCCGCAGGCCTGGTCCAAGGGGCCGGTATCGAATTCGTATTGACTGTTTCTGATTTTTACCACGCCAAAAGTTGTAAAGAGATGACCGTTTCGAGCATTGCGCGTCGGCATAACGCAATCAAACATATCTATGCCACGTCTGACTCCCTCCACCAAATCTTCCGGCGTACCCACACCCATTAAATATCGTGGTTTATTAACCGGCATTTTGTTGTGCACTACATCCAATGTCGCCATCATTTCTTCTTTGGGTTCGCCAACCGATAAACCGCCGATAGCGTAGCCGTCAAAACCAATATTCACCAAGCCGTCTATTGATTCCTGACGCAGATGTTCATACATGCCACCCTGCACGATGCCAAATAACGCGGAGGGATTTCCCTCATGGGCAGCTTTGCTGCGTGCCGCCCAACGCAAAGATAGGCGCATTGAATCGGCCGCTTCATGAACCGTAGCCGGATATGGCGTACATTCATCAAAAATCATCACGATGTCCGAACCCAAATCACGCTGCACTTGCATGGATTCTTCCGGCCCCATAAAAATGGAACTGCCATTGATAGGTGATTTGAACGTCACACCTTGTTCGGTTATTTTTCTCAGCGCGCCCAGACTGAAGACCTGAAAGCCGCCCGAATCAGTAAGGATCGGCTTGTCCCAATGCATAAAATCATGTAAGTCGCCATGCGCCTTAACCACTTCAGTTCCGGGACGCAACATTAAATGGAAGGTATTGCCCAAAATGATTTGTGCGCCAATCCCGTTTAATTCATCGGGTGTCAGAGCCTTAACTGTCCCATAAGTGCCAACCGGCATAAATATCGGTGTTTGAACTACGCCTCTGGCAAACGTCAACTGACCACGTCGCGCATTACCATCCGTATTGATTAATTTAAATTCCATAAGTCTTTATGAGTATATTGCAAGGCTGTGGATTATCCAGACTTTTTAAATCAAAGTACATGTGGAGAATTAAAACGATGTCAACTTCTGAGCTGAAGTTTCCTAAAAAATCATCAAGCCACCATGCGTAGCAATATAGCCACCAGCGAATTTTTCGTGGGTTTGCCTCGTTTGGGGCAAACCCTATCAAAATCCTCATCAAGTCCGGCTTCAGCGATAAGCCGTCGAACATCCGAAAAGGCAAAACTGGTTCGCCCCTTCACTTTATGCCGACGTTCCGGATCGGCTTTCAGGCGATCTGCATAAATCCATGTGATCGTTGTGCAAAGCCAAGGCGGTTCATTACCACCGTGGCGCACGGATAAAAAACGACTCGTAGGCAGATTAAGTTGAGTTAATGTAATGAAATTGAATGGCATGTAATAGGTCAGTTCAAACCAGAAAGAGGCAAGAAATAAAAGTGCATTATCCATATTGGTAGATGACAAGTTCGATGATACACGGTACAGTTCGGCGCATAAAAGCTGCCGCTCAACCTAATAACTATTTTCGAAGCAATAAGATCGCTGGGGAAGCTTTAATCTGCTGGAGTTTGGTCAGTTGGTATGAATCATCGGAATA
>CANNLO010000044.1 GCA_947505055.1 Methylococcaceae bacterium
AATGTCGCTGATGTCTTTGGCCAATTGATCACGATCTACCGCCTGATAACTCTGTAAACTCAAAACGTACTGCCTTATTAATGATTAAAAGCTTCGCCCATAAAAAAAGCCCTACATTCGCATGTAAGGCTTTCTCTTATTTGGCTCCCCCGGACGGGCTCGAACCGCCGACCTAATGATTAACAGTCATCCGCTCTACCGACTGAGCTACAGGGGAATAATTTTTTTCAGTTTTGGTGCGCCTGGAGAGATTCGAACTCCCGACCGCTCGGTTCGTAGCCGAGTACTCTATCCAGCTGAGCTACAGGCGCCTTGCTGAGACACATATTATGCTTTTTACCACTATCACTGTCAACCCTAAATTTAATATTTATTAAATATCTCATGCCAGATAGTTGTAGTTACAGATCAGAAACCCATGTACTTGTAGAGCATTATAAACTATCCCCATACCATCAATAGATCCTACAAAATTTACCGCCTGCTGCAATATTGCTGTTGATACTGATCAATTCTGATACCAATACTGCTACCTTAAACATTATTAATCATTTTATAACCGTCATGAAAACAAAAGCATTCAAAGAACGGTTAAGTGGTTTTGATGAATTAACATCCCGTCAGCGTCAAGCCCTACTCAGCCAGTTGGGACCAGTGGCGATCCAAAAAACCGTAATAGTTGAATTAGAAAATTCAATTCAATCAGACTGCCCTTATTGTCATAGCCAAAAGATAGGTCGTTGGGGGTATCAATCAAGACTCTAGCGGTTACGTTGGATTTTCGTACCATTAAAACTCATATGGACATGGAGATGCTACGTTGTAAAACACCAGAAATGGTAAAAAAGGAAATTGCGGTGCATTTGCTGGCTTACAATATTATCCGGGGCAATCTGGCTCAGTCCGCTGTATTGCATGATAAAATTCCGCGTCAGCTTAGTTTTAAGTCGACGACACAACTGGTCAGTCAAGCGAGTAAACAAATAGCTGTACTGGACGTCAAAGAGCTAACCTATGCGTTATTGTCTTTATTGAAGGCAATAGCTTCGACCGTAATAGGTCTGCAAAAAAGAAAAAATCAGCCTCCTGCCATCAAGAGACGACCCAAGCCTTTTCCTTTATTCACTACTCCCAGGTACGAAGCTTGTTTAAATACATGAATTATATTGAGTTATTTTAATGTAGCAGTATTGAATTCTGACACTATCGATATTTGATAACGAACACTTACTGCCCTGTTTTCCGATGTAGGCTACAATCGATTATAATATTTGCTTGTTTCACTTAAAAATTTAAGAACCTTGTATAACCAATATTTTCATTTTAGTGAGCTGCCGTTTTCAATAGCGACTGACCCCCACTTTATATATATGAGCCCTCGTCATCAAGAGGGCCTGGCACACCTATTGTATGGCATAAATTTCGCTGGCGGCTTTGTTGCTTTAACGGGTGAAGTAGGCACCGGAAAAACGACACTTTGCCGTTACCTGTTACAAGAAATACCTGAAAATATTGAAATAGCACTTATTTATAATTCAAAGCTAAACGCCGAAGAATTATTGGCAACAATCTGCGATGAATTGGGAATTCATTATGATAAAAACCATCAATCTTTAAAAAACCTGATTGATCTGTTAAATCAACATCTGCTTATGGCTCACGCCAACGGCAAACGTACAGTTTTATTGATCGATGAAGCACAAAACTTAAGCATGGAAGTGTTGGAACAAATTCGATTGTTAACCAACCTGGAAACCAGTAAAGCCAAACTACTGCAGATTATTCTGGTCGGCCAACCCGAATTAAAAGTATTACTTAATCGTCAAGACTTGCGTCAACTAAATCAGCGCATTACCGCCCGTTACCATCTTTTACCACTATCACTCGAAGAAACGAGCGCTTATATAAGGCATCGACTCATCGTTTGCAATGGTAATCCTGATTTATTCAAACAAAGCGCAATACGTAAAATCTATAAACTTTCAGGAGGCATACCTCGAGTCGTTAACATCCTCTGCGATCGGGCCTTGCTGGGAGCCTATTCAACAAACGCCACAATGATAACGCCTGCAATCATTGGCCTTGCTGCCAATGAAACACTAACCTCTGTCGGCAAAAAACACTCACATCTACCCTTATTGTTGGGAATACTTTTATCGGCCAGCATTGCGGCTGGCATTTATCACGGAAAATACTGGTACCCTTCAAAACTACAAGTCTATACAAATCCAACAATACCAGACACGCCTATAAAGCCAGAAATCATCAAGCAGGCTGAACAACAAATACCACCGCCTGTCGAAAATACGATTGTAACACCTGCTGCAAAAACTAAATCACTTCATGAATGGATCAACAATCCCGATTACACATTAAGCAATGCTTTAATCAGCGCCTTAAAATTATGGGGTAAACCTATACCTGAGAATAATCAGGTTGATTGTCGCTATATAGAAACAGTTGGATTACATTGTGTTTTTGGCAAGGCCAACTTGAAAGACTTACTGGCCATGAATCGTCCAGCTATTATAGAGTTCTATTCGACAAGCAAACAAATGCCTCTCGCCTTGCTTACCGGAATGGGAGAAAATAATTCCATAATATATTTTAATGACATGTCTTTTCCTGCTGCCGATGTTCTGAAGGAATGGAATGGCTATTATTTAAAACTGGAACCCGCTTCAATTCCAAATGTAAAGCTGATCTATCCTCATCAAACCTCAGATGAAATTTTAACCTTAAGGCACTTGTTAACCCATATCGACGGTATTAATGAAGTCACAGATAAACCTCGTTTTTATGATGATCATTTGGTCGCGCGGGTAAAAAAATTTCAGCGTGACCACCAATTACCAGAAGACGGTAAAGTGGGTAGCAAAACAATGTATTATCTGAGAAACATCGAACTCACAGCTAATTTTCCACATTTAAAAATAGTCGATTGATCATGTCTTTTATACTAAATGCCTTACGCAAATCAGAACAAGAAAGACGACAGCTTGAATCTGAGACTTTAACTGACAGAATCCTTCCCGCACAACCGATACAAAAGCGTAATAAAACATCTGTTTTCCTGGCTTTACTTATCCTTGGCAATGTCTTTATTATTGCTGGCATCGTCTGGTTTTTTCAAAAAAACTCGACATCTAAACCGGACATCACAATCTCAGCCCCTACCCTGACTACACAAGAAAAAAAGAGCAAACCGAAAACCATTGCAAAGCTTTCTGAAACCGAAAAACCAACTCATAAAGTGGAACCAAATTCAACATCAATTGCGAACTTCATTGATGAGCAAAAGCCTGCTCCAACAGCCGCACCCATACCGGCAAAACCAATCATTGAAAAAAACACGGTCACTGCCACGCCAAAACCAGCTCCAGTTACTCCTAAACCTGCACCTACTATTCAAGCTCAAGCCCCAATACCCACTCAAAGTGTTACTGTCGCCAAAACAGTTGAACCGGGACCTGAAGAAATTGTAGCCATTAAAAGTGACATTCCTTTTTTAAGCGAATTGCCAATTGAGTTTCGTAAGTCAGTACCAAAATTAAATATCAACGTATTTGTCTATTCACAACATCCTGAAGACCGTTTTGTAATGATTGATATGGTCAAATACAAACCAGGCCAGCAAATAAAAGACACCTTATTATTAAAAGAAATTCTCCCTGTCAGCATGGTGATTGTTTACCAGAACCAGGAATTCCAGATTGAGCGCCCCTAACAACTTTTCTGACTTGAAACCTAAGCCATAATCCTAAATGAATCAGGAACCCCAATGAATAAACTTTTGATATTGCTTTTTTTAACTCTGCTCAATGTAAGTATCCTTGCCGCAGATACAATTATTGAAGTGATTCCTTTAGCCAATCGTCCTGCCTCTGAGATAATGCCATTAATCGCTCCACTTATTGACAATAATACTCAACTTGTCGACAACGGCTCTAATCTTCTACTCAAAACCACACCTGGCCGATTGGCTGAAATTAAGTCAATCATCAAACAATTAGATGTTCGACAAAACAACCTGCTCATCTCTATCATTCAAAGCAATCAAACAAATGCAGATGAACTTAATGCAACGAACAGAGTTCAAGTGAACATGCCTGACGATGTTCCTTCAAATACTAGCGGCACAATTTATGGTCATGTTTATCAGACTCAAGATAAAAGCACAGACCAGAATATCCAGTCTATTCGGACATTGGAAGGCGTTCCGGCACGAATTAAAACAGGCAACGCTTACCCAAAACAGAATTTTTCAGCCTATGGCTATCCAACCAACACCGAATATACCGAAGCAACTACCGGCTTTGAAGTAACTCCACGCCTGATCGGACAACAAGTCATTCTGACCGTGGCGCCCTGGTCGGACAAAATGAACGGACGTGGACAAATCGAAACTCAAAACGCGCAAGCCACCCTGAGAATTAATCTTGGCACCTGGGTTGAACTCGGGGGTGTTAACGAAAACAGTAGCAACGCTTTTGCTAACACACGTCAAATCGACAAAAATCAAATGCACATTTTAGTTAAAGTCGACCGAATAAATTAAGGTTTTAAAAAATATCCCTTGGGTGTTTACTATGCGTCTAACTGCAAACACTTTGATGCGCGGAGCAGGAAACATTTAGTTGTTAATTTTTAACATACCGTTATGCTAAGCTTACAACTTGAAACACTAGAGGAAATCTATGACTCCCCTTATCGAAATCAGCGAATCCGTCCGTCATTATTATGGTCAGGTATTGCAATCCAGTAATGATCTGAAAACCAGCGCCTGTTGCAGCATTGACGCTATGCCTGAATACTTAAAATCCTTGCTATCCGGCTTGCATCCTGAAGTTCTGGAGCGCTTTTATGGTTGTGGCTCTCCACTGCCACCGGCTTTGCAAGGCAAAACCGTGCTGGATTTAGGCTGCGGTTCGGGTCGTGACTGCTATTTGTTATCGAAACTGGTTGGCCCGACAGGTCGGGTCATTGGTGTCGACATGACGCCGGAACAACTCGAAGTCGCTGTGCGCCATCGCGTCTGGCATGCCGAGCGCTTTGGCTATTCCAATATCGAATTTTTACATGGTCATATCGAGAACCTTGCCGCTATCGGCATTGAAGATAACAGTATTGATGTGGTGATCTCCAATTGCGTGATCAACCTGTCACCTGAAAAACCCAAAGTACTCGCAGAAATATTTCGGGTACTAAAACCGGGCGGTGAGTTTTACTTTTCAGACGTCTTCGCCGATCGCCGTATCCCTGCATTCTTACACCAAGATCCCGTTTTACTTGGTGAATGCCTGGGTGGCGCCTTGTATTGGGAAGACTTCCGACGAATTTTGCATGCGTTGGGTTGTCCCGATGTGCGCGTCACCAAACAGAACCCCATCAGTCTTAATGATCTCGAAGTCGCAGCCAAAATCGGCATGGTTAAATTTAGCTCTGTCACAGTCAGCGCCTTTAAACTTCCCTTAGAAGACCGATGTGAAGATTACGGCCAAGTTGCTTGTTATCTCGGCACTATACCTGAGCATCTGCATACTTTTGATCTGGATGAGCATCATCACTTTGAAACCGGCCGTCCCTTGCGCGTCTGCGGCAATACCGCTGATATGTTATCCGCCAGTCGCTATGCCGAACATTTTCAGGTTGTTGGTGAAAAATCCCGCCATTTCGGCTTATTCGATTGCACTTCCGGACCACAGACCAATTCTGCTGAAACTAGCGGATTATGTTGCTGAGCAATCTTCTAAGTTCCACATAAAATAAAGCTCCGTATGTCCACCGTTATTTTGAAATCTACTTTGGTCTGTCCGTTATGTGGTTATAGCAAAACCGAACAAATGCCTACTGATGCATGTCTTTGGTTTTATGAATGCGAAGGCTGTCATAGCCTTTTAAAACCCACTTCCGGCGATTGCTGTGTGTTTTGTTCCTATGGCAACGTCCCATGTCCACCAATTCAGTTACATGGCAAAAAATCGGCTTGTTGCAAATAACCTATATTGATAATAACAGCGGACAGGTTAACGCTTTTTACGGCGACATCTGGTTTTCCAGGAATTAAATCATGCATGACACTCAACATCTACTAGCAGGCAGCGACTTTCCGGCTATTTTTCGCAAACATCTTGAAATCCTGCAAGTCAATCTGGGCTATCTTTGTAACCTGAGTTGCCTACATTGCCATGTCAACGCTGGCCCCAAGCGTACCGAAATGATGAGTCTGAACACAATTGAACAGATACTGGCTTTGGCTGAAGCGACCAATATCCATACTATGGACTTAACCGGCGGCGCTCCGGAAATGCACCCAAATTTTCAGTACCTTGTAAAAGCTGCACGAAACCTTGGAATCAAGGTTATCGACCGGTGCAATCTGACCATTTTGGAAGACCCTCGCTATAAGAGTTTGGCAGAATTTCTGGCCGACCAGCAAGTGGAAATCATCGCCTCACTCCCCTGTTATCTGGAAGAAAACGTCGACAATCAACGCGGCAAAGGTGTATTTAAGGATAGCCTTAGCGCATTGAAGCGCCTTAACCAATTAGGTTATAGTCAGCCCGGCAGTCCGTTGCAACTTAATCTGGTTTTCAACCCACAATACGCCGTATTGCCGCCTGACCAACAAAGCCTGGAACAAGCTTACAAATTGCATTTGCAGGAACACTACGGCATCGTCTTCAATCAGCTTTATGCGATTGCCAACATGCCAATCAAGCGTTTTGGCAGTATGCTCGTTACGCAAGGGAGATTTGACGAATACCTTAACTTATTGCGCGATAGTTATCGCGAGGAAAACCTGGCTCAACTGATGTGCCTGAATACGCTGAGTATCGATTGGCAGGGTTTTGTTTATGATTGCGACTTTAACCAGATGCTGAACATGTCGCTGGGAGCTGTGGACAAATCGGGGGTTCATATCACCGAGATACCACTTCAAGCCTTAAGCGGAGCCAAGATCGCTACAGCTGCGCACTGCTATGGCTGTACCGCTGGCCAAGGCAGTAGTTGCGGTGGTGCTTTATAGATGAAACCGCAATTAAGCATTATCATCCCTGTCGTCAACGAGGCAGGACATCTTGCTGACAGACTGCAAGCCTTGCAAGCGTTAAGGGATCTTTGCCAATTGCTCTTGGTCGATGGCGAAAGTAATGACGATAGCGCAAAAATCGCCAAACCGCTGGTTGATCAAGTCTTATTCAGTCCTCGTGGCCGAGCTCGGCAAATGAATTTGGGTGCATCTCAAACGCATGCTGAAATATTGCTATTTTTACATGCTGACACGCATTTGCCGAAAGACGCCATAAATCAGATCATTGAGGCGGCTGCCCAAGGCTACCATTGGGGGCGGTTTGATGTCAGTTTCGACAGTCCTCAGGCTATTTTTAAGTTGATAGCCTTTATGATGAACTGGCGTTCGCGATTGACCGGCATCGCGACCGGTGACCAGGCCTTGTTCATGACTCGCCAGGCCTTTAATGCGGTTAACGGGTTTCCGGATATCGCGCTGATGGAAGATATTACTATTTGCTCCAGTTTAAAAAAACTCGGTAACCCTTGCTGTTTGAGATCCAAAGTCGTCACCTCGGCGCGGCGCTGGCAAGAACAGGGAATAATCAAGACTATCTTGCTGATGTGGTGGCTGCGACTTCGATACTTTTTAGGCGTCAATCCTTCAGACTTGTTGCTTCATTATTACCGAAGACCCTGATGTTTTTTTTCCTTCAGCCGTGACCGTTCTTTTTCCAGACTGCGTTTTGCTGATCTTTTGCAAAGCACCTATAACCGGCCAGGTCAAAACTCGATTGCAACCTGCACTGAGCCCGAATCAGGCTGTAGAAGCACACAAAAAATTGACCTGTTTGACTCTGGAACGCGCTTTCCAAAAGCCCTTGTGCAACGTGCAACTTTGCTGCACCCCGGATACCAATCATTCCTTCTTCAAACAATGCGCCACAGATTATCCCTTACTGTTATCCACACAACGAGGTGCCGATCTGGGCGAAAGAATGCTTAATGCCTTTAGTGATGCACTGCCTGAGTATCGCCATGCAATTCTTATCGGTTGTGATTGTCCAAGCCTTACAGTTGATGACTTACAACACGCACTAATGGCACTACAAAATGGATCGGACGTGGTTATAGCGCCTGCAGAAGATGGTGGCTATGTATTGATTGGCCTTAATACACCACAACCGGTTTTATTTAAAAATATGGTCTGGGGCAATGAAAAGGTAATGGAAGAAACGCGACACCGAGCAAAAAAATCCTCAATCTCATTTTATGAACTTGCTACGCAATGGGATGTCGATACGATAGAGGATTGGACTAGATATTTGCATCGCTAAAAATCAACTATGACTTACTGTTCCGTAATAAATAAATTGAAGGGTTCTACAACCACCCGGTCACCTGCATTAAGGCCACCAGACTCTTTGGGCAAAATAATATAGCAATTACTTTGACTCATCGAGCTAAGTATATTTGAGCCTTGCTGACCCGCTGAGGCGACAAAAAACTCGCCATCTTCATCCTGACTTAGAATACCCCTTTGGAACTCCTGCCGACCCGGGGCTTTTTTTAATGAACTGGTACAAGTCGCTCTAAACCTCAAAGGCTTCCCATATTGCATACCCGAAAGTTGTCGCAGTGCAGGTGCAACAATTTGCTGAAAAGTAACAACTACTGCGACCGGATTACCGGGCAAACCAAAAAAGTAACAGTCATTAATTTTTCCAAATGCCAAGGGTTTTCCAGGTTTTATCGCAATTTTCCAAAAATTGACTGTTCCACAATTGTCCAATATTTCTTTAATATAATCAGCATCGCCGACTGATGCCCCGCCTGTCGTGATGATAACGTCAGCGTTTTTGGCGGCCTTAATAAAACTTTCTTGAAGTAACTGTTTGTTGTCAGCAATAACGCCCATATCAATAACAGAATAATTTGGCTCTGCCAATAAGCCGCCTAACAAGGTGCGATTGCTATCATATATTTGCCCTGATTCCAGGGTCCTCCCTATCGCGATCAACTCATCGCCAGTTGAAAAATAGGCAATTTTTATCTTACGCTTAACAATAAGCTGAGCAATGCCGGCAGATGCGAGTAAACCCATATCAACTGCCGTAAGCTGTTTATGCTCAGGGATTAAACAACAACCTTTTTTTACGTCTTCACCGATTCCACGGACATTCTGAAGTATGCGGCTATCTGCTGGAAAATGTATAGCAGATTCTTCCACTGTAACCATCTCCTGCATAACAACAGAATCAGCCTGTTCTGGCACCACTGCCCCAGTAAAAATCCGGACACACTGACCCGACTGTAAATACCCCTGAAATGGTCGACCTGCCCAGGAAACACCGACCATCTTAAGCACAAATGGCTGGCCGTCTATCCTGTCACTACTGATAAAAGCATAACCGTCCATAGCCGCATTACGGTCTTGCGGAATATGAATAGGAGAATAAACTGCATCAACGAGGACTCGACCCAAAGCATCTCTTAAAGCAACTTGTTCTGTTTCGTTAATGGGACATAAAGCGGCTTTTATTCTGTCCAGCGCCTCTTCAATGGAAAGGAGCTGACTGGATTTTTGGGAACATACATCAATCATGGCTATCGGAAATTAATTTTTGGATAAATGTGGCAATCATTTTCGGCTCATTAAGATTAAGTTGCGTTAAGTGAACCGGCGTTTGCAGAGGAACATCCGTCGCTATTGCGATAATATCCGGATCATCAGGATAGAGTAAAGGTGCATCAAGTAGCTTCCGATAAATTTCAATTTTGGGAAATATCTCAGACCTGAAACCCTCAACCAGAATCAAATCCAATTCTGCCTGATTTAGATGAGTTAACTGATCAACCAATCTAAGTTCTTTATCCAGAGCCAATTCGCTAATAATTGCACGCCGATATTGCGAAACCAGCATAACCGACGTTGCCCCCGCTTCCCGCAATCTGTAACTGTCTTTTCCCGGTTGGTCAATTTCAAAGTCATGATGACTATGTTTAATCAAGCCGACGCGCAGACCCTTTTGTTTTAAAAGCGGGATCAATTGTGTTAGTAATGTAGTCTTTCCCGTTCCACTTGCGGCAACAAAACCTAAAACGGGAATTTGAGCATTTTTCATATCAACCAAATTATTAGATTGTTATCATAAGATCTGATATTTTAAGGTATTATTTATCCAAACACTATATCTACATGACTAAGCTTGGGACACATAATTGATGATTAGGATTTTTCTTCTTTTATTATTTATTATCATTGCATTCTTTGGGTTACGTAAATTTTTAAAAACCTCACCCAAGGTAATAGCCGGTTACATTAAGACTCTTATGCTCTGCATTGCTGGACTGGCCGTGTTTTATTTAACCGTGACAGGACGATTAAACTGGCTATTTGCAATTGGAGGAATGGCTGTTGCCTTTATTCTTCGATCGATGCCCATTGTTTTACGCTACGCCCCCTATTTACAAAGACTCTGGTCGGAATTTAATTCAGCCAAACAAAGTACTTCACAAGGTCAAAACAAAACTACAAACACAGGCGATATCTCGATTGCGGAAGCTCTTGAAGTATTAGGTTTAAAAATTGGAGCAACAGAGGCTGAAATTATTGCCGCTCACCGGAACTTAATGCAAAAAAACCATCCCGATCGTGGCGGCTCCAATTATTTGGCTGCAAAAATAAATCAGGCTAAAAAAATTCTATTAAGAAAGTAATCCTCTATGAACGTTATTATTTCCAAGCTAATTTTTATCTGTGCACTTTCAGCTTTATTGAATGCCTGCACTACTGTCAAACCCAACTATGCTCCGGTTAGCACTCCCTCTTCCACAATCACCACAAAGAATGAACTCATCCCTAAACGATTAGAAAAAGAAGAAGAAACAAAATATCACCAGGTAAAAAAAGGTGACACACTGTATGCAATCAGTGTCATTTATGATCTTGATTACAGACAATTAGCCCAATGGAATCAAATTGCACCGCCTTATAAAATTGAAAGCGGCCAAAAAATTAAAATTTCAGAGCCTGTAGCCGGGTCTAAATCCCAAAACACTTTGGAAAATGTAGATGTTGCAGCTATACAACAAAATCCAACTGATCCGGGCAAAAAATCACCACCCATAACTAAAAACACCACACCACAATATACACCCGTATTGCCCAATCCTTTACATACCCTAACTGAAAAGTTACCTAATTCATCACAACACAACAAAATAGCGGTCGAAACACCACTTGTTGACGCACAAAAAAAATCAATTATTTCAATTGATAATGAAGTTATGTTAAAGTTAAACTTTAGATGGCCGATAAAGGGAAAAATTTTAAAGGACTTTTCTAAAACCGATAACAAAGGCATCGACTTAGCTGGCGAATTGGGACAAGACGTATCTGCGGCAGAAGCCGGAAAAGTTGTATATAGCGGACAAGGTCTAATTGGTTACGGCAAATTACTTATTATTAAACATAACGATTTATTTTTAAGTGCTTACGCAAACAATAGCAGATTGTTGGTTGTTGAAGGGAATACAGTAGAAAAAGGTCAGATTATTGCAAAAGTAGGTCAAGCGGGAACAAACAAAACAGCATTGCATTTTGAGATTAGAAAGAAAGGAAAACCGGTAAATCCACTTAATTTCTTACCGGAAAATCAATAAACCAATTCGACCTGGGTCGAACAAAGTAGAGGTTATCATGAAGGCAGAATTAATTGAGCTATTAGATGATGATGTTTGTGTATTATTTGATGATAATTTGTCTTTTGACGATGAACCCCAAATAAATCAAGTTATGGGTAAGGCAGCTTTCGAAAATGTTGACGAAATGCCAACATCATCCGGTTTATTGCAAGACAAGAGCATGGATGCGACACGTGTATATTTAAATGAACTTTCCCGATCAAAACTGCTCACCGCTGACCAAGAAAAAATCTATGGATCACGGGCTTTACTGGGTGATACTGCAGCACGCAACATCATGATTGAAAGTAATTTGCGGCTGGTCGTTAAAATTTCCCGTCGTTATCTTAACCGGGGTCTGCCTTTGCTTGACTTAATTGAAGAAGGCAATCTGGGCTTAATGCACGCAGTAGAAAAATTTGATCCGGAAAGAGGTTTCAGATTTTCAACTTACGCGACCTGGTGGATCAGACAAACGATTGAACGAGCCATTATGAATCAAACCCGAACAATTCGGTTGCCGATTCATATTGTCAAAGAAATGAACACTTATCTTAAAGCCCAACGTCATTTGGCTCAGTTGCTTGATCATGAACCCAATGCCGAAGATATTGCCGAACATTTGGACATACCCGTTAATAAAGTTCAAAAAATGCTTAAGCTTAATGAACGGGTAACTTCTATTGACATGCCTGGCGGCAAGGATTTCGATAAACCTCTGGTTGAGTCTATTTCTGATAATGAAAGTTTGTCACCTGCCGAGACAATTCAGGAAGATGGAATTAAAAAAAATATCGCCAAATGGATATTTCAACTTTCAGAAAAACAACGAGAAGTCATATGTCGTCGTTATGGACTATGCGGGTATGAAGATTCCACCCTTGAACAGGTCGCTCAGGAATTGGGCGTAACCAGAGAAAGAGTCAGGCAGATTCAGATGGACGGCTTAAAAAGAATGAAAGAAATCCTGGAATTTAACGGTTACTCATTTGAGTCTATTTTCAATTGATTACAACATTTTTCACCACGAAGATACGAAAAAAACAATATCTTCGTGGTGAATCAGTTACCCGACTAGTCAACAAATTCTTTCTGTAACGGCCAATCCCGGTAATTAAAAACCTGTCCTTGCTCCCGTACTGTTTCACACGCACCCAGCGAAACCTCTGCAAATACCCATTGAACAGCATTAAGCAGGCCTTCAACTAATATTCCGTTATCCGGAAAGCCACGATCCACTGGCGTATAAACTCCAGCCGCACCGATATTAACATCTACCGCTTCAGACCAAGGCGCCTCACCTACCAGTGTAGCCTGAACCACATAACACTGATTTTCAAGAGCTCTTGCCTGACAGCCGATTTTTACGCGATGATAACCCGCCATGGCATCGGTGCAACTCGGCACTAAAATAAGATTGGCGCCCGCTTCAACCTGCTTTCTTGCCAACATTGGAAATTCACTGTCATAACAGATATTAATCGCTATTTTTCCGTAATCGGTATCAAAGCACTTCAGTTCATCGCCTTTTTGAATAAGCCACTGCTCATTTTCAAAACGAGTCATCATTAATTTATCCTGATAATCATACTGACCCTCCGGCATAAACAGAAATGCCCGGTTTCGATAGGCGCCACTAGCAATTTTGACGGGAAACGTACCGGCCTGAATCAGGCATTGGTGCGTTTTAGCCAGCCGCTGAAACAAGGTCAGATAAGCCTCCAGCAATGATTGCATCTCCACAAGCTGTTTACTTAAACAAGAATAAACGTCCTTATCAAACAAAGAAGCCAATTCCATGCTGGCATATTCAGGGAAAAGCAGTATCTTTGCATCCTGCTCTTTAGCTTCTTCGACCCAGCGTTCAATTTTGTCCTGGTATTGCTGCCAGTTTTCCAGAAAACTGATGTTATATTGGGCTGTTGCTATTTTAACCTTCATTTATTTTAAGCTACTCCTATTCTGTGATGACCTTCCTGTCGACTAAGCTTTGAAAATCCACTGTTTTCGTTAAATTTTTCAGGACTTATTAACTATAATCCCGTCTTTGTTCTAAAGCGAAATACTATATTAAGTTAAACTTCTCTCAAACAAATGATAGCCCACTTCACCCGCAGTTTTACTTTTCAGTTGACGCCAATTTTCAGGCATTGCGGCTCCTCTTGAAAAATCAAAAAACCGCTCCGTTTCAACATAAATCCTGGCATGTTTTGCCAGCCAGCCGTTTTCTTCAAGTTTTTGACAGGTCTGAATAACCAGATCTTCTCCAAACGGCGGATCCAGAAATACGACATCAAAAACCAGGGCATCATTCTCCAGATATCGTAAAACGTCACTTTGCACAATAGTTATTGCATTTGCTGACAGGACAACAACATTGTCTCTTAAACTGCGGCACGCATGAACATTACTTTCCACCTGAACTACCGCTTTTGCTCCACGAGAAGCGGCTTCAAAACCCAAAGCGCCGCTACCCGCATACAAATCCAGACATTGCTTGCCAGAAATATCATATTGCAACCAATTGAATAAGGTTTCCCTCACTCTGGCCGGCGTTGGTCTTAAACCCGGCGCGTCGACAAAACTTATTTGCCGACTGCGCCAGTCGCCTCCAATAATTCTGAGCTTATTTTTCACTCTTTTTGGCACTCCCACCTACGGTGATAGTTTGCATTAAATGCGGAACGACGCGACGCTTAAAAGCGTCCTTAATCGATGCCGTAGTTACTTTTTCAATGTTTTGTTGAAAAGTATCTAGATAATCTAGCGGCATTTCATAAAAACCAATCATGGAAACATAACTTGCCAGCTCCTTATTGGTATCAAAACGTAGCGCAAAACCGCCGGTAATATTTTTCTTGGCTGCATTTAACTCGGCTTCTGTCGGCCCTTGCCCAATAAAATCAACCAAGGTTTTATTCGCAACATCTAATGCCTCGCCGGTTTGATCATTTCGCGTTTGTAAACTTATCGTAAACGGCCCTTTTCTGAACATTGGTGCAAAAGAACTGCTTGCGCTATAGGCTAAACCGCGTTTTTCCCTAACCGCCTCAAAAAGTTTCGAAACAAGCCCGCCACCGCCCAAAATATGGTTACCAACATACAAGTTAAAATAATCGACATCTTTACGATAAGTACCGGGCATGCCAACCAACACATGGGTTTGCGAAGAAGGAAATTCAATATATTGCCTTCCTGCCTGCACCGGCATAACCACTTCCGGTAAAGGTTCGGTCTTTTGACCAACCGCCAAACCGGAAACCAGCGATTCAGCGGTTTTTTCCGCCTGCTGTTTAGACAAATCGCCCACGATGACAACCATCGCATTAGCCGCAACATAATATTTCTGATAAAAATTGCGCAGATCAGCCACTTCAAGACTGGAAACTGTGGCCAACAAACCTGAGCCTGGGTGGCCATAGGGATGATCGCCATAAAGAGCCTTGGAATAGGCAATACTCGCAATTTGCGCGGGCATCTCTTCTTGCCGTTTTAAACCGGACAGCGTTCTGTTTTTTTCACGTTGAAAATCAGCCTCATTAAAACTGGGACTACTCAGAATAAGCTGCATAGTTTCCAGTGCCTTATCAAACAATGGCTTATCGGTTAAAGTTCGCAAGGAAACTGAAGCCATATCATTGGAAATATTAGAGCCGAATTGCGCACCAACGCTTTCAAAACGTTGGGCAATCTGATCGGCATTCCACTGCCCGGCTCCAGTATCCAATAAAGCGGAGGTTAACGCAGACAAACCAAACTGGCTTCCGTCACGCGCACTGCCGGCATCAAAGGCAACTTGAATATCGACCATCGGTAAACCTTCGGTATGGACGAAATAAACCCGGCTACCCTGCGGCGTTTGCCAATGTTCAATTTTTGCAGCAGCCTGAATTGGATTACAAAAAGCCGTAAGCCAAGCTAACAGCAGCAAACTTAACAAATAAATACGCATTATCTAACTCCTATTTGGCTAGTGGTGTTGCTGGTGTTTTTTGTGTTTTCAGTGATCGGTAAAGGTTCTAAATACGCGACACTTAATTTATCTTCAATTAAATATTTACGGGCAACTTCTTGCACCTGTTCCGCAGTCACCTGATTGACCTTATCTACGTATTGATCGACAACCTTCCAACCCAGTCCAACTGTCTCCAGCATACCCAACTGCATGGCCTGATAAAAATTGGAATCCCGTTCATAAACAGCTTTGGCTAAAACCTGGGCTTTAATGCGCTGTAACTCTTCATTGTCAACCAAGCTCAGTTGCAATTTTAAAATCTCATCTTTTAAGGCTGACTCAAGATTCCAGACGGTTTTACCTTCTGCCGGCGTAGCTTCCAGAGTAAATAATTCCGGTAATCTTGAAGTCAATCCATAACTGGCACCGACAGAAACCGCTATTTGTTTGCCACGCACCAAACCTGACTCCAATCGGGCGCTGCTCCCGCCGTCCAATACTCCCGCCAAGACTTCCAGCGCATAAGCTTCCCATTCATTTTGCACTGTTTTCAACACCGGAACTTTATAGCCCATGACCAGATATGGCAGTTTTGCGGGTATTTTAACGGTCATTTTCCGGACCCCAAGTTGTTCAACATCGGCTTGTGGTTTTACAGTTTCAAGTTCGCCTGCTTTAAGCGGTCCAAAAAACTTTTCTGCCAGAGCGAAAACAGCTTTGGGTTGCACATCACCGACAACGACTAACGTAGCATTATTCGGTGCATACCAACGTTGATACCAAGCCTGTAAATCTTCAACTTTATAATTTTCAATATCGGCAGGCCAGCCAATCACAGGATTTTTATAAGGGCTGTTGGTGTAGGCCATCGCATTAAAATGTTCCTGCATTTTTGCCTGCGGATTGTCATCAGTACGCATTCTTCGTTCTTCCGTGACGACCTGCAGTTCTTTTTTTAATTCCTCAGGCAACAAATGCAGATTGCGCATTCTGTCTGCTTCAAGTTCAAAGCTAACCGCCAGCCTGGAAGCTTCCATAGTTTGAAAATAAGCAGTGTAATCAGTCCCGGTAAACGCATTTTCCTCGCCACCATTTTCAGCAACGATACGCGAAAACTCGCCAGCGGCATGTTTGTCAGTGCCCTTAAACATCATGTGTTCAAGCATGTGCGACACACCAGTTATACCACCCGGCTCATAACTTGAACCTACTTTATACCAAACTTGAGACACCGCAACCGGTGAACGGTGGTCTTCTTTAACCAGCACTTTCAAACCGTTTTTAAGCGTATGCTCAGACACCGTAGTGGCAGCATTGCCTGCAATAACCGGTAGCCACAGTATAGCGACGCAAAGTAATCGTTTGTTCATAACTCCCTCTTTTAGATAAATATTAAATTTTAACATTTGCGAATGATTAAATTAAAAACTGATTTTTACTTTTGCATCGTAGCACAATTGCCTTAGACAATAAGAAAACGCTTTGAAAATAGATTCCCAATCCTTAATAGATATTATCTCAGCGCCCGCCCAATTTTTATTGTCAGCTGGTCTAGGACAATCTACAATCAAGCATAATCGAACATTGCACATACCGTTTGCCTATGCGCCATCCCATTGACCCTAAAGTAGATTGTGTTTTTAAAGCGCTACTGGGCGCTGAAGAAAATCGAAATTTGCTCATTCACTTTTTAAATGCATTCTTGGTGCAGGAACTTGTGGAGCCGCTGGTTTCCGTTGATATCCTGAATCCTTATAACGATAAAGAATTTTTCAGCGACAAGCTCAGCATCGTCGATGTTAAAGCCAGAGATAGCCATGAAAGGTTATATCAAATTGAAATTCAACTCACCAATTACGGTCATCTACCTGCCAGAATTATTTATAACTGGGCCGATATTTATAGTCAGCAACTTAAAAGCGGCCAAGATTATAGCGAGCTTAAACCCACCTATGCCATTTGGCTACTAGCAGAAAATTTGCTAACAGCAGATAACAATTATGTCCATCACTATAAAATTCGTGATGAGCAAGGTCAAAATTTTGCTGATCATGGCGGCATATGGCTTTTAGAATTAAACAAATTTCAATCAAGTCAGATTGATACCGAAGAGCAACGTTGGATAAAATTTTTTAGAGAGGGCGAGAAACTGGACGATGCAGATTTGCCCGAGTGGATGATTACCCAGGAGATGAAACAAGCCATGACTACCTTAAGCCGTTTTTCAGAAAAAGAACGTCAATATTTTCAATATCAAGCACGTCAAGATTACCTGCGTCAACAGCGGGCTATCGAATTAGAAATGAAACAGAATTCCAAATTACTGGAACAAAATGCCGAAGAACTACAGCGAAATACCAAGGAACTCGAGCAAACCTCTAAAGCACTCGAGCAAACGTCCAAAGAACTCGAGCAAACATCAGTAGAACTTGAGAAAACATCAGTAGAACTCGAGCAAACATCAATAGAATTGGAGAAAAAAAATAAAGCGTTATTAGAATCCAAGGCGCGTGAAGAACTAGCCTTGCTAGAAAAACAAAACGCATTAACTGAGATCCAGCATTTAAAAGCTTTGTTAGCTAAAAATAATTTTTAGTTCTTATACCCTATCTCAAGGATAACCCGATGTCCGACAGTAAAATTTATAACATCAAACCTGAAATAGCCGCTCAAACGCACATTACTTCAGAAACTTATAAAACCCTTTATCAACGCTCCATCACACAACCAGAAATTTTTTGGGCAGAACAGGCCAAACAGTTTTTAGACTGGAGTCAACCCTGGCATACGGTTATGGATTGCGATTTCATGACCGGCCATATTCGCTGGTTTGAGGGCGGCAAACTTAACGTCAGTGTTAATTGCGTGGATCGTCATCTTGCTACACGCGCCGACCAGGTTGCCATCATCTGGGAAGGCGACAATCCGGAGCACGATAAAAAAATCACTTACCGGCAATTGCATGAACAAGTCTGCAAGTTTGCCAATGTCCTAAAAGCTCAAGGCGTCAAAAAAGGCGATCGCGTTTGCATCTACCTGCCAATGATTAGCGAAGCAGCTACGGTGATGCTGGCCTGCACCCGAGTTGGCGCAGTCCATTCCATCGTGTTTGGCGGTTTTTCTGCCGAAGCCTTGAAAGACCGTATTCTTGATGCTGACTGCCGATTTTTAGTCTGTGCCGATGAAGGTTATCGTGGCGGCAAGGCCATACCCATAAAATTTAATGTCGATATTGCCGCTGCGTCTTGCCCCAATCTTGAAAAAGTTATCATCATACAAAACACCGGCCGTCCCATAGACTGGCATCCATTCCGGGATGTCTGGTATCACGAAGCTATGGCGACTGCCTCTATTGATTGCCCTGCCGAACAAATGGACGCCGAAGACCCGTTATTTATTCTTTACACTTCAGGCTCTACTGGTAAACCTAAAGGCGTTTTACACAGTACCGGTGGTTATTTGCTGTATGCGGCGATGACCCATAAATATGTTTTCGATTACCACGACGGTGACATTTACTGGTGTACCGCTGACATCGGCTGGATTACCGGCCACTCTTACATGATCTATGGTCCGTTATGCAACGGGGCGACCACCTTAATGTTTGAAGGCGTACCGACGTATCCTAAAGCTGACCGCTTTTGGCAAGTTATCGACAAACATCAAGTTAATATCTTCTATACTGCACCGACCGCGATCCGCGCCTTAATGGCACAAGGCAATCAATTTGTGACGGGCAGTTCGCGTAACAGTTTACGAATTTTAGGCAGTGTCGGTGAACCGATCAATCCGGAAGCTTGGGAATGGTATTACCATATTATCGGTGAAGGCCGCTGTCCAATAGTCGACACCTGGTGGCAAACCGAAACCGGTGGCATCATGATCACCCCGTTACCCGGTGCAATAGCTTTAAAACCAGGATCGGCCACCCTGCCCTTTTTTGGTATCAAACCGGAAATCATGGACAACTCAGGTCAAATCATGGAAGGTGCTGCCGAAGGCATTTTGACCATCCGCCGTTCCTGGCCGGGACAGGCTCGCAGTGTTTACGGTGACCATCCCCGTTTTATTGATACTTATTTTAAAAACTACCCCGGCTATTACTTTACCGGCGATGGCGCACGACGTGATCAGGACGGCTATTTCTGGATTACCGGACGGGTTGATGATGTGATCAATGTTTCAGGCCACCGCATGGGTACTGCCGAAATTGAAAGCGCTCTGGTATTACATGAACATGTCGCCGAAGCAGCAGTTGTTGGCTATCCGCATGATATTAAAGGGCAAGGTATATACGCCTACGTGACTTTAAATGTAGGCATTGAGCCCTCTGAAGAATTGCGCCATGAATTGATTGAACTGGTCAGAAAAGAAATCGGCCCAATTGCCAATCCGGATATTATCCAGTGGGCACCCGGCTTGCCTAAAACCCGTTCCGGCAAAATCATGCGTCGAATTTTGCGCAAAGTGGCGTCCAATGAGATTGATAGTTTGGGCGATACGTCCACCCTGGCTGATCCTGCTGTGGTCGATGATATTATTGAGCATCGGGCTAATAAGTAATGCCTAAATAATTTTACTCAGGTTACATCTGAATAATGCGTTGTGCAAATGCGCCTACTTCTTCCCAATTGGTAAATTCCACGTTGGTGTCAAAAGAAGTAGGCCCTTTTGTCATCCACATGATAAGACTGATAACATGACGATCAATATAACTGTAATTTTGATAGTCTATTTTGCCAGCGAACACAGCCAATTGTTTAGGTTGCCAGGCGATTTTCTTAAGAAACTTTTTTAAATAGGGATTTGTTTCAGGCTGACTTTTTATTGGCTTTCTCGCTACCAGATTTACAGAAAAAAAGGCACTGGGTTTGCTATCAAGAATATGTTGATATTTTTTTATAAATGCAAAGACATCAGGATGATGTGTACCATATCGAATACTTGCTCCCAATATAATTTTATCAAAGTGACTTAAATCGGTATCCATTGCCTCAGCAACTGATAAAAGCTTTACCTGATGCTGCTGTTCAATTATTGATTGTAAATGCTGGCAAATTTTTTTAGTATGGCCATCAGTTGTCGAATAAACGATAAGAACATTTGTCATATTATATTTACCCTCGTTAAACATTCTTTTAATATTTTCATAGTTATCCCCGTTAACAGCTAATACATAACTTTGAGAAATGGGATTCCGGAGACCCTAAGAACCCTATCTCTTGGTTTATTTTATTTTAGTTAGCTCACCGTTACGATAATCCTGAAACGCCCGTTCAATCTCTTCAGTGGTATTCATAACAAAAGGCCCGGCTTGCACAACGGGTTCCTTTATAGGTAACGCTGCCAATACCAGAAAGCGTGCTGAATACTGGTTTGTTGATAGCTGTAAATTACCGCCGTCAATTAGATGCCCTAGCTGTCCGGCTTTTAATATTTCTTCAGACACATCAACAGCCAACTCGCCTTGGTAAACATAGATCAAAACGGTATGTTCCGCGGAAATCGGTATAACTAACCACAATAAAAGTAGTTTATCTTGAGTACTTAAATAGATAAACACTGTCACCGAATTGTCACTAGGCTGTCATCATAATGACACATCAGCATGTAAGTATTAGTTGAGTGTAATTGCTAAACCCGTTGCGAAACGGGGACAGAAAGCTGCGGGTCTTTA
>CANNLO010000045.1 GCA_947505055.1 Methylococcaceae bacterium
CACTGATTCAGTTGTAGCTGCCATTTCTACCTCCAAAAAATTATCAAATCCCCAACTTTGGGTCAGGGGCTATAGTTACACTCCTTTTTCGCACCGTTAATCAACGTTAATTGACCAACCGATGACACCAAATCAATTTAGTGAGGTGCCAGTCTACCAGCTCAATAAACCTTGTCAAGTCAAAAACTAGTCACCAATTAATTTACTTGGTTTTATGTTTTCACCAACAAATTCCATTACACTTAAAACATTGATTCCTGTTAGAATTAATTTTTACTTAACAGTTAGTTTTTCTAACCCACACAACATTAATTTCATGAAAAAATATTCCATCATAATTTTTATTCTAGGCTTATCGACCCTTCTTTTAATTCAAAGCAAAGTCGTTATGCCATTCGTATACAAAGTAATCCAATCTGATATTTTTCTTGTCGATAGCAAAGATCAAGGTGGACAAGCCCCCATCTCAAATCAATTAACAAACATTGCTTATATGCATTGCAATACCTACATCAAATCCAAACTTGGCCCTGATATTTCAATTAGCTTCCCTGAAAAACCAATCAATGCATGGAGTCTTGGCAACTATCAATATGTTATTAACGCCGAAATTGACATTAGCAATCCGACAACCAATTCAGCAACAAAAAAATATGTCTGCCGTATTAATTACAAAAACGGCGACAATGAAGAAGGCTCTCTTGATTACAACAATTGGTCAATTGACGGCTTATCTGGCTTGGATGACATTTGATTTTTCGTTTACACAACGACTTTACTACACACCCAATTTAATAAACTTCTTGATGCGGCTTTAAAATAAATCAATCCTACCGACTTTCACTTATAAATTAAGTAAGTAGCATTTAATTAAAAAACATACCCTCATCTTATTCCATATCCGTTACACCAGAACGCAGAAAGCCAGTACAACTAATTGCACTGGCTTTCTGGCTTATGATTGCATCATAAAATCAAAGTAATTTTAATTTCCAACTTACTCGCATTTGAGCAATCAAAAACCTTAAATACTTTTTTATTCACATAATTTTCTATTTTAATTGAGTCTGAATCAACATCCTTTCAGACAAAATAACAATAACAAATTATTTGCCGTATTTTTTACGGAACTTATCAACGCGGCCCGCTGTATCAACAACACGCTGCTTTCCTGTATAAAAAGGATGGCATGAAGAGCAAACCTCAACCTGCAAATCCTTACCCAATACAGAACCGGTCTCAAATTTATTACCACAACCGCAGGTTACAGTAATTTGCTTATATTCTGGATGAATTTCTGGTTTCATATCACTTCACATTTCCCATAAACGGGCTACATACTTTATTAAAGAACCCCGTATAATACGTATTTCAATAAAATTTCGCAACTCAATTTATTTTTATGCGCATTATTACTTTAAATGCAAACGGTATCCGCTCCGCAGAACGCAAAGGCTTTTTCATCTGGATGCAACAACAACATGCGGACGTTGTCTGCATACAAGAAACAAAAGCACAGATACACCAACTCAATTCAGATCCTTTTTGTCCTGAAAACTATCACTGCTTTTATCATGACGCTGAAAAAAAAGGCTACAGTGGAGTCGCCTTATACTGCAAAATCAAACCCGACAAAGTCATTAATGGTACTGGCTGGAAAGCTATTGATTCTGAAGGACGATTTATTGAAGCTCAATTCGGCAACCTAAGTGTTATTTCACTTTACCTACCCTCCGGATCTTCTGGAGAAGAACGACAAAATTTCAAGTTTCTATTTATGGAAAAATTCTCTCCGTACTTACGAGAACTTTCTCAAAATGGTCGAAGCTATATAATTTGCGGAGACTGGAACATCGCCCATAAAGAAATTGATTTAAAAAATTGGAGGGGAAATAAAAAAAATTCGGGATTTTTACCTGAAGAAAGAGCTTGGCTCGATCAATTATATGCCGATGGATGCTGGCTAGATGCATTCAGACTTATTAATATGGAAGACAATCAATACACATGGTGGTCAAATAGAGGCCAAGCTTGGGCAAATAACGTAGGCTGGCGCATTGATTATCAAATAGTCAGTCGAGACTTTAAAGACAAAGTAGCCTCAGCATCTATCTATAAAGATGAGCGCTTTTCTGACCACGCTCCACTGATTATGGATTATAATCACAAGCTTTAGCTTGCTTTTGATAATGCATCAACAAAAGCACTAATACGATTGCCGGCAGACCCACGATTGACGCATAAACAAAGAACACTGTGTATCCGTAATGATCCACAACGATTCCGGAGAATCCTCCCAATAACTGGGCAGGCAAAGTCATCAACGAACTAAACAGCGCATATTGCGTTGCAGTATATGCACTACTGGTTAAACTCGATAAATAAGCAATAAATACCGACGTGGCAATTCCACCACTTAAATTATCAGCACTAATGACACTAGCCAATAGCAATAGATTAGGGGCGCTTATTGCCAACAATGCAAAAAGTAGATTAGTTGTAGCCACCATTACTGCTCCCAGCAGGAGCGGACGCATAATGCCATACCTGACCACCAACAAGCCACCCAAAGCCGCTCCGATAATAGTCATCATAAAGCCAAATATTTTACTAATCTCTGCAATCTCTTTTTTGCTGAAACCCAGGTCAAGATAAAACGGATTAGCCATCACCCCCATAGTTATATCGCTCATTTTATATACAGCGATAAGCAATAAAATTAACAATCCAACCTTACCGTTACGAGCAAAAAAATCTATAAAAGGATTTAATACAGCCAACATAAACCCAGTCGATAGTCGTCGCCAGATATTTTTATGCTTGGTTTCGGAATTACCCTTACTTGCAGGTTTATGCGCAGGCTCCTTCAAACAAAGCGTTGTAGCAAAACCAATAACCATTGCAAAAGCCATTACAACATAAGCGAATTTCCACCCAGCATAATCGGCAATGTAAAAAGCACCCGCTCCAGACATAAGCAAGGCAATTCTATACCCCAACACATAAGTTGCGGCCATTGCCCCCTGGTATTCTGACTGGACGGATTCAATTCGATAGGCATCTATCACGATATCTTGAGTAGCCGAACAAAATGCCACCCAAACTGCAAAAAATGCAATATTCTGTAATTCCTCATGCGGATTAGAACTACCCATACCAAGTAGACCAGCAACAACTCCCATCTGCGCAAACAACATCCAACTTCGTCTTTTACCCAGGAGTTGCGTTAAAAATGGCAATGGCACCCTGTCTATGAATGGAGCCCAGAATATTTTTATTGAATAAGTAACTCCGACCCAACTGAAAAAACCTATAACCGATCTTTCAACACCCTCGTCGCGCAACCAAGCTGATAATGTTGAAAAAACAAGTAAAAAAGGGAGCCCTGCTGAAAAACCAAGGAATATCATACTCCGCACCTTCGGCTGAAAATAAACCGAAAAGACCGAGCGCCAATTTTTATTGCCAGTCATTATACTCACTCGACATCGGACATAAAATTGATAAATATAACATTAAAGAAAATCCCGGATATTGGAGGCCATGTTTAGAATGAATATAAAAAAACACCACGAAGACGGAGGAGCGCAAACAAAAACAACTATTTTGCGCCCCAGTCTTCGTGGTGAATTAATGATCATTTACTTTTCGATTTGAATGCTATCAAATTGGGTATATATCTTCAATTATGAGTAAGCCCTATTCAGATCACATATAAAATCAACCGTTAATCAGATAGTGAGCAATAATACTTGCCACATATCCACCGGCAATGGCAGGCGTCCATTTTAAATGACTAAAAAAAGTATATTTATGATCGGATTGCCCCATTAAAGCTACCCCTGCCGCTGAACCCACTGACAAAAGCGAACCACCGACACCTGCAGTTAAAGTCACCAACAACCATTGATATAAATCCATATCCAGATTCATGTTTAAAACAGCAAACATAACGGGAATATTATCAACAATCGCAGAAATCACACCCACTAAAATATTGGCTGTTGTCGCGCCCAGTCCGTCATACATCGCGCCAGACAGCAGTTCAAGATAACCGATATAACCTAACCCGCCTACAGCAAACACCACACCAAAGAAAAACAACAACGTATCCCATTCGGCATCGCGCACTTTATTGAAAACATCAAATCCCGCTTCACCTTCAGCACGATGATTCATTTTTAAATAATAGCCATAAAACATTAACGCAGAAAGACCTACCATCATGCCCATAAACGGAGGCAAATGCAGAGCCTGTTTGAAACTAACTGCGGTAACAATCGTTAACAAAAACATCACGCAAATAACAATCGCGCCTGGCTTCAGCTGTACAGCCTCTTCTGACGACTCTTTAGGTTGCTCATCCGGAACAGCAAAATACATCACGGCAGCGGGAACCGCGTAATTCACTGCAGAGGGTATAAATAACTTGAAGAAATCAAAGAATTCCGCGTATTCAGCCTGCCAAACCATTAAGGTTGTAATATCGCCAAAAGGACAGAATGCGCCACCTGCATTAGCTGCAACAACCAAATTAACAAAGCCGATACTGACAAATCTTTGATTATCAGCACCCACCGCCATAACCACGGCGCCAACCAACAATGCCGCAGTCAGATTATCAGCTACTGCAGACAGAAAAAATGTAATGATACCGGTAATCAAAAATAACTTACGATAACCAAACTGCTTTCTTACCAACCAAGAACGCAAGGCTTCAAACACATTACGCTCAGCCATTGAATTGATATAGGTCATCGCAACCAAAAGGAATAACATTAATTCCGCATATTCCTTTAGATTGTATTCGAAAGCCTTATGCATATCCTCAGCGGAAACCCCTGCTTGAGTCGCTAAAACAGAAGCATTCGCCCAAATAATACCTGCTGCCAAAATAACCGGCTTAGACTTACGCAGGTGGGTAAATTCCTCTGTCATCACAAAACCATAGGCAATAATAAAGATCAGAACCGTGTAGATGCCCCGCTCTGTCCCAGTGAGACCAAGGCTTTCAAAGCCACCAGCCATTGCCATACCCGGCAACAATAATAAAGCTAACATGACAAAAATTGACCGTAACAAAATAACCTCCTCGTTTTTATTCAAAAAAATTAACAAAATAACCCAAAATTCAGCCGCCAATATTATCACCATACAATAACCTTTGTCATTTTATGACCTACAGTATATGATCATTGATTGTAATTACTCGCCTGGACATGCATTAAGCGCTCATTTATGTATCAGTATAACGACACCGACCAAACACTCATCGAAGAACGTGTAGCCCAATTTAGACGACAAACGGAAAGTTTTCTAAATGGCACCATTTCAGACGACCAGTTTCGCGCCTTACGCTTAATGAATGGCGTATATATTCAAACTCACGCTCCGATGTTGCGAGTTGCTGGCCCCTATGGACTTCTTAACTCTAACCAAATCAGAAAACTGGCTCATATTGCCCGCACTTATGACAAAAACTATTGTCATTTTACGACAAGGCAAAATATCCAGTTTAACTGGCCTAAACTGGAAAATATCCCCGATATTCTTGAAGAATTGGCCACTGTTCAAATGCACGCTATCCAAACTAGCGGCAATTGCCTGAGAAATACCTCGTCAGATCATTTAGCAGGTGTTTGTATCGATGAAATCGAAGATCCACGGCCTTATTGCGAAATAATTCGCCAATGGACCACGCTGCATCCTGAGTTTGCCTATTTACCACGTAAATTCAAAATTGCTGTCAGTGGTGCAAAACTTGATCGTGCGGCTACCCAGTTTCATGACATTGGCTTGCATCTTATTACCAACGATTCAGGTGAAATCGGCTTTAAAGTCCTCGTTGGCGGTGGCTTGGGACGCACTCCCATCATTGGTCAGGTTATCAAGCCTTATCTGGATAAAAAACATCTACTTTCGTACCTGGAAGCGATACTGCGAATTTACAATCTGTTTGGCCGACGCGACAACAAATACAAGGCGCGTATTAAAATTCTTGTTAAAGAATCCGGCATGGAGAAATTTTCAGAATTGGTAGAAAAGGAATGGTTGCTAATCCGCGATAATCTGGAACTGAGCCCGGAACGTATTGATAAAGTAAAATTACAGTTTGCACCGCCCGCCTATGAAGCTGATGCCATCCTAGATAACAGCTTTGAGCAACATAAACAGGAAAGCCAGTCGTTCTCGACCTGGATCAAATACAATACTGCCGCACACAAGATACCGGGCTACCACGCTGTTTTTATCTCGCTAAAAGCGCCTGACTCACCTCCGGGTGACATGACCGACACACAACTTGATGCTGTCGCAGACTTGGCAGATCAATACAGTTTTGGTGAAATCAGAAGCACACACCGGCAAAACCTGATTCTTGCTGACATCAAACAAGCCGATTTATTTACTCTTTGGCAACAGCTAGACTCCCTCAAGCTTGCCACACCCAATATTGGCACTGCTACGGATATGATTTGCTGTCCAGGCCTTGATTTTTGCTCACTTGCAAATGCCAGTTCAATCAGCGTTGCCAAAGAAATCAATGAAGCCTTGGATGACTTGGATTATCTGCATGACATCGGCGATGTAAAAATTAACATGTCAGGCTGCATGAACGGCTGTGCTCATCAAAGTGTTGGTCATATTGGTATTCTGGGCGTTGATAAAAAAGGTGCTGAATGGTACCAACTAACGTTGGGTGGTTCTTCAGAAAATGAAGCCGCAATTGGCGAGCGCCTTGGCCCTGCGGTTGCAAAAGATCAAGTTACTCAAGCTATAACTACCATCCTTGATGTTTATATCAAACAACGCCTGGACGATGAATCCTTTTTGGATATGGTAAAACGCGTTGGTATTAACCCTTTTAAAGAACAAGTCTATGCAAATAATTAAAGACAGACAGATCATTGATGATATCTGGAGTTTTGTTGCCGATGATGCCGAACTGAAAACTGGCAATATCAGTGTTTCCTTGGCTCGCTGGATAAAGGACAAACAACAGTTAATTACTTCCAAAGAAAAGATTGGCGTCAGAATTGGACCAGCCGATTCCGTTGATGATATCGGTGCTGATTTAAAAGATATTTCATTAGTTGAGCTGGATTTTCCTACGTTCGCTGATGGCCGAATTTTTTCTCATGCCTGGCTGCTGAGAGGTCGCTATAATTATCAAGGCGAAATCAGGGCAACCGGCAACTTCATGCCGGATCAGGCATTTTATTTATCACGCGTTGGTGTCAATGCCTTTAACCTTCAAAAAACTGAAGACTTGACTGTTGCGCTAGCTACTTTGAATGACTTTACTGTCAACTATCAAAAATCAATCGATTAATAAAAAACAAGGTAAGATTGGGTTGGCTACCGCCTTTACCAATCTTACCTCTATTAATCAACATCATTAAGAGTTTCATTAAGCATCTGATCTTCAATTAATTTAAGTGTTCTTCCTGAACTATCTTGCCAACTTTGTGGCCCACTTCGACTTGTTCCAGCAACAATTACAGCAGCATATGAAGAAGAACTAACAAGAGTGTCTTTCATTAGCTTGTACTTTTCACCTTCAATCTTTAACCCCCCCCTGAGAAATTAATAATTCACGAATTGACCTTGTGTTACCTGGCATACTTGAACTGGTTGATGACGATACATCTGAGCCCGCGAGCAAAAGAAAGCCCTCATCAGTCATTTGACCAAACGCTTTCAAATCTTTTAATGCGAAACTTAATGGAATTCCAACAGGAGACTTTTTGCTCCTTACATGTTCAATTGGAATAGTTTTAATAGGCTCAAGAAGTTTGTGCCCTAAAGTTCCAATTATAATTTTGAGATTATGAATAAACTCTTCCATCGCATCTTTATCTGCCCTTGGTAAAGTTGATTCTGTTGGAGTATTTAAGTTCTCCATTTGGTATCTTTCTGCTTCAATGCCAATAGAAACAAGACGAGATTCCAGATACTTTATGTGTGACTTTGTTAAATTCTCGTCTTTACTTGTAAAGATTATTACCTCAGTCCAAAACTCTTTATTGCGATCATGATCACTTAACCTCTTGATTACATTTTCAGATTCACCAATATATACTCTATTAGCTGAGTCTGAATTTTGTTTTTCAATTAGAAAATATACACCGGGTCTTTTTGCTTCTGCCCACTTGAATAATTCTGCAAACCTACTTCTGGGACAGGCTATTGCTTGACCTGACCAATTGGCAATCTCAACATGTCTAATACCTGATGGTGTACCATCAGCCAAATAAATCCTAATGCTTCTTCCAAAACTCATGAATTTACATCTTCCTTATGAAATCTGATTGGTCACTTGAAAAATAATTTATTCCGTATCTCATAAACTCAAGGCATAAAAAACCCGGAGACCGACCGACTTAATAGCCTGCCAGAATCCGGGTTTTATTTACGCCTAAAAAAAAGACCTTTTATTTTTTCATAATACTGACGCCTTTAAGTAAGGTCAGCGCCTGATACAAAGGATAATCTTTTTCCAAATTATCCTTGTCTTTATCCTGAGCTTCTTCTTGACCTTCTTTGCCTTTGCCATTTTGTAAATGGTGCGACAAATCTACTTCTTTTACCGGCTTGAATTCAGATTTCTCCAATGATTCCAGCTTTACACGTGCCAAAGCAATATCGGGCTCAATACCTTCAGCCTGTATTGAACGACCAGAAGGCGTGTAGTAACGAGCTGTCGTCAACTTAACTGCTGCGCCATTGCTGGTAGGCAGTATAGTTTGCACAGAACCTTTACCAAAAGATTTCTCACCCATAATTACTGCACGTTTTTGATCCTGAAGAGCTCCCGCTACAATCTCGGATGCGGAAGCGGATCCTGCATTAATCAATACGACAATCGGTGCGCCATCAATCAAATCATCAGGTGCTGCATTAAAACGCATTTCAGAATTTTCTATACGCCCTTCAGTGTAAACGATTAAACCGCTCTTTATAAAAGCATCACTTACTTCAACAGCTGCGTTTAATACTCCACCCGGATTATTTCTTAAATCCAACACTAAGCCTTTAAGATTGCCAGCGTTTTCTTTCTTAAGTGAAGCAAGTGCTTCTTTAAGGCTTTCACCGGTTCCGGATTGAAAACTGCTAATACGCACATAGCCATAACCTTTTTCAAGCATCCTGTTTTTTACGCTTTTAACTTTGATGATGTCTCTTGTTAAAGTCATCTTCAATGGCGCTTCCAAACCTTCACGAACTACAGTCAGTAAGATTTTGCTGCCCGGTTCTCCACGCATATGCTTAACGGCATCAGCTAAAGTCATCCCTTTGACCGGCTGGTCATCAAGCCTGACAATTAAATCTCCGGTTTTAATGCCGGCTCTTTGCGCTGGAGTATCGTCAATAGGAGAAACCACTTTAACAAAGCCGTTTTCCATTGTCACTTCAATGCCTAAGCCACCAAACTGGCCTGTAGTACCTTCTTTTAATTCTTGATATTCCTCTGCACCCAAATAAGCTGAGTGAGGATCAAGTCCACTCAACATACCACGCACAGCGTCTTCCAATAATTTCTTGTCGGAAACGGGCTCGACATAATCCCTTTTAATTCGACCAAAAATCTCTGTGAAGGTACGTAAGTCCTCATAGGGCAAGGTTTCTGAATCAGCCGCAGTTGCAGGCAATGGATTATTCCGCTCTGCAAACACGCTACCGCAGATGCCTATAAAAACACCCAACATAATCCCTAAGGACAAAATGAAAATATTTTTCTTTTTTAACATGTACCTTAAAACTCCAAACGCTCAATTTCCTAAAACTAGAGTCAATCTATTAACCAACCTGATCCCGATTATTTTCGGCACCACTCAAGCGGGTCTACCGACTTACCCTTGTTGCGTATTCCAAAATACAACCCGGATTGACTACGACCACCACTTTGTCCAACTGAAGCAATAACATCGCCAACATCCACCCACTCACCAACTTGCCGATATAAACTTTGATTAAAAGCATAAAGAGACATATATCCCTCACCATGATCAACGATAATCAACAAGCCATAACCACGCAGCCAATCTGAAAAGACTACTTTGCCGCCCGTAATCGCATGTATTTCAGCGCCTTCGCTCGCATCGATCAAAACCCCATCCCATATGCTCTCGGAGCTTTCAGTCCGGGTACTACCAAACTTATTGGCTAATCTCCCTTTTACAGGCCAAGGCAAATGTCCCTTGAGCTCTGAAAACTCCTTACCCCGCCCCTCTTTTGCCTTAATTGCTGTAGCATTAACTTCAGATTCGCCATCCACAGAATCCTTCAATTCTTGTGATGATTCAGAAGCAATATCATCAGCCTTATGCATTTTTCTCGACTGTTCGACCTCAAAAGAAACATCATTTGTCGAACGCTGTAAGGAAGATACCAGATTTTTTAATTTATTTTCGCTTTCTTTCAAATAAATTATTTGTTGCTCATTTGATGAGGAGTCATTTTTTAATTGCACCATCAATTGACTTCTTCGTTTTCTGGCACCGTCAACAGCAATCTGCTCTGATTTTTTTTGTTGAAGTTTTTTATCTAAAATTTCCGTTTCTTGCTGTTGCTGCTTACTTAACTTCTCCAAATGCTGCATGGATCCAGCAATACTATCCAGTTTTATAACTCTGGCCTTATTCAAATAATCATAATAGACCAGCATACGACTGGATAAGGCAGGATCTTGTTGATTAAGCAACATCTTTAGCTTTTCCTTTTGCCCCATAGCGTAAGCCGCTTTCATCTGGCCTGCTAATTCTTTGTTTTGCTTGACAATCTCACTCTGAAGCCCTTGCATTTCCTGCCGAACCCTGATCAAGTTTTGTCGCTTTAGCTCTACCTGCCCCTGCAATGTCCTTAATAAAGCGGCTGTCCTTCCATAGAGTATCTCAACTTCACCCAATTGTGTGTTCAACTCACTTTTTTGCAACTGTATTCGCTGCAAATTTTGACTGGTCTCTTTAAGGCCGGACTGAACTTCAGTTAACTCGTCATTGGTTTTAAAAAATTCTGCCCTCGCCCCATCGGCGAAGGCGCCCAGTAATAAACAACAAAGTAGCTTATTTTTCATCCACGAGTTAATCAAACTTGATAAGCGAACGCCCCGTCATTTCGATGGGTTGCTCAACCCCTAACATTGCCAGAATGGTAGGAGCCAAATCTGACAAGCTACCTCCTGATTCTAATGATTTGTTTCCACCAACATAAACCAAAGGCACCGGATTTACTGTATGCGCAGTGTGTGGTTGCCCGGTTCCCTTATCTTGCATTTGCTCAATGTTACCATGGTCAGCAGTTATCAACATCTGGCCATCTACCGATTTTAATGCATCTACAATGCGCTGCAGTGAAGCATCGACCGCTTGCACAGCCAAAATTGCGGCATCCATTATGCCGGTATGCCCCACCATATCGCAATTAGCATAATTGCAGATAATAACATCGTATTTACCGCCAGTAATAGCTGCGACCAAATTATCAGTAACCTCTGGTGCGTTCATTTCAGGTTGCAAATCGTATGTTCTGACCTTCGGTGACGGGATCAATATTCGATCTTCTCCCTGGAAAGCCGCATCTATGCCACCATTAAGGAAAAATGTGACATGGGCAAATTTTTCAGTTTCAGCCAGCCGCAATTGAGTCATGCCCAGAGCAGATAAATACTCGCCCAAACAGTTTTTCAAATCCGTTGGCGGATAAGCCACGTCATAATCAAAATCTTGTTGGTATTCCGTCAATGTACAATAATACCCTAAGTGTGGAGCTCGATCTCTTTCAAATCCATCAAAAGTGGTTGCCGTTAATGCCACAGAAATTTCACGAGCACGATCAGCCCTAAAATTCATAAACACTACTGAGTCTTCAGGATCAAGCGTTACTGCCTGATGCTCAGCATCCAAAATAGCAGTCGGCAAAACGAACTCGTCTGTTTCGCCCCGATCATAAGCAGCTTGCAATGCATGCAGAGCAGAATCTGATTTGAATTCGGCTTCACCTTTTGCAATCAGGTCATAACCTCGTTTTACGCGATCCCAACGATTATCCCTATCCATCGCATAAAAACGCCCTACAATGGAAGCGATACGACCAACTCCCACCTCTTTAAATTTTGCGTCCAGCAATTCCAGTGAACTCATCGCGCTTTTGGGTGGCACATCACGACCATCCAAAAAAGCATGCAGATAAATTTTTTCAAGACCCCGCTTTGCGGCTAACTCAACCATAGCCATAATCTGATCTTCATGACTATGCACACCACCAGGCGACAACAACCCCATGATATGCAACGCTTTATTTTTATCTTTAGCCAAGTCTACCGCTCGGCAAAGAACCGGATTTGCATAAAAGCTGTCGTCAACTATTGCGTCATTTACCTTTGAAAAATCTTGTGGCACATAACGTCCTGTCCCAATATGAACATGCCCAACCTCTGAATTGCCCATTTGTCCGTCTGGCAATCCTACGACAGCGCCTGAACAACTTAACAAGGTCGATGAGCAATCCTGTTGAAGCTTATCCCAACAAGGAGTTTCAGCCATTGCAATGGCATTGTTTTCTGTTTCCAAGGTGTAACCGAACCCGTCTAGGATCAGTAATACTACTGGCTTTGGCCGCTTTAACATCTTTACCCTTCTTTCCCGATACTAAAAAAAAATTTCATCACTTAATCTCACAGAAAATAAATCACTTCGTATGCCATTTTATTCTTCATTACCCAAAATGGTCGGAGTGATGTATTATTTTGCCAGATTTACTGGTTTTTTGTGTTTTGACGACATGCCAATTGCTTAATCAAGTTGCTATTATATTAATACACGTTGACAAAAGTTGTGTACAAAAATTCTTCACAGGCTCTTTTTTAATCAGATTAAATAAACTATAAAAATTAAACTGACCTATGAAAATCAATGATCAACCTACCAATACCATCAATGTCAGAGCGGCGTAATGGTAATATCAAATATCTTTAAAAGCTTGTGCATACCAGATAAAGAAATTATTCCTGGCATCTGGCAACAATCAGGGAAAATTACAAGCGAATTTATTCTTTTGATAAGACTTAAAGGTCTATTATTACTTCCACAGTGATGCGGAAAGTGTTCTGCAACAATAACTAATTCATCTTTTCACTCAACTTTACAAAATTATCCATGGACCGTTATCTAGAATTTATTTTAAACCACTACATCCTGTCTCTCGCTTTGGCTGTCGTTACTTTCCTATTAATCCAGGAATTCATTGAAACCGCATTAAAAAAATTCGGTGCCGTTTCCCCTCTGCTAGCAGTTGCAAAAATGAACGATAGCGATACTATCGTTATCGATGTGCGCGAACCTGAAGAGTTTCTTAAAGGACACATTGAAAACGCGATCAATACACCATTGGGTAATTTACAAGACCATCTACCAAAAATAGAAGCTAATAAAAACAAACCTATATTGATTGCTTGTCAAAATGGAACTCGCTCCGGATCGGCCGGCAAACTACTATCCAAAGCAGGTTTTGAACAGGTTTTTGTTATTACCGGTGGTATGCAGGCCTGGGAAAGCGACTATAAATTACCAATAAAATCAGAAAATAAATTTAAAAAAATGACTAAGATTATTGATTAGATTTAACGAGACATCAACTATCCCATACATTCACTTTCCATCCACCAACCATAGAAACTTATCATGAGCGAAGAAAACACAGCAGTAGAAAAACAATTTTCGATTCAAAAAATCTATACCAAAGACATGTCTTTCGAGACCCCTAACTCGCCAAAAGTTTTTACCGAAAAATGGGAGCCAACAGTTGATTTCAACCTTGGAACAAATGTTTCCCCCCTTGAAAACTCCATGTTTGAAGTTGCGCTTACAGTAACCATCACCGTTAAGAACAACGACGCAACTGCTTATCTGGTTGAAGTTAATCAAGCAGGCATTTTCTCATTAGGCGGTTTTACTGATGAAGAAATGGGCCCAATGGTTGGTAGCTTCTGCCCTAATATTCTATTTCCTTATGCAAGAGAAGTCATTTCAGATCTCGTCAACAAAGGCGGTTTCCCTCAAATGCTTTTAGCGCCGGTTAATTTTGATGCCTTGTACGCACAACATTTGCAACAAGCTCCGAGCTCAGAAACCATCAATTAAAAAGCATTCCTCTTCCTGGCTTAAGGATCGTTAAATGAACAAAAAAATAGCCATCCTTGGCGCAGGGTCCTGGGGAACTGCTTTGGCAATTCTGGCAGCCAGAAATGGTTGCCAGACGCTTTTATGGGGCCACAATTCTGAGCATTTGATTGCACTGACACAAGATCGGCAAAACAAACGCTATTTGCCGGGGATAATGTTTCCTGACAATCTCGCCGTTACTTCAGACTTGGCCAAAGTTGCTGTCTTTACCAAGCTGTTTCTGGTTTCTGTACCCAGTCACGCTTTTAAAAATACCCTATTAAATCTTAAAGCGCATCTTTACGAAGACGTACAAATTGCTTGGGCTACCAAAGGTTTTGACCCTGATAACGGTTCCTTGCTTCATGAAGTCGTAGCCGACATTTTTTCATCACAGACCCCCGCGGCCTTACTCTCAGGCCCAAGCTTTGCCGGAGAAGTTGCTGCAGAACTACCTACCGCAATTACCATAGCTTCATACCAACCAGATTTTGCTAGTCAACTAGCAGACATTTTACATGGTGAACGTTTTCGCACTTATACCAACTCAGACTTAATTGGTGTAGAGGTCGGCGGTGCGGTTAAGAACGTCATGGCAATAGCCGCAGGCATTGCCGATGGCCTTGGTTTTGGAGCTAATACTCGAGCCGCATTAATTACTCGGGGACTCACCGAAATAATTCGTTTAGGTGTAAGACTGGGAGGAAAACAGGAAACATTTATGGGGCTTGCTGGTTTGGGTGACCTGATTCTGACCTGCACCGACAATCAATCCAGAAACCGCCGCTTTGGTTTAGCCTTGGGGCAAGGCAAAGACAAAGCTTTAGCCATACAGGAAATTGGTCAACAAATCGAAGGCGTTTCAGCGGCGAAAGAAACTTTTTTACTTGCCAAAAAACATGGTGTTGACATGCCTATTACTGAACAAACTTACAAAGTTTTATATGAAGGCTTGGCGCCCTTAACAGCGGTACAAAATTTACTGGTCCGCGAACAAAAATCTGAATCCTAGAAGCCAAAACCCATCAAAAAGCGGAGCAAATGCCCCGCTAATCAGTAATAGTCTCTTCAATCAAGACTATTCGTTACGTCCATAGCTATCTTCGTAACGAACAATATCATCCTCATTCAGATAAGCCCCCGACTGAACTTCAATCATTTCCAGGGTAACTTTGCCTGGATTCTCCAAGCGATGCATTGTGCCCAAGGGAATAAAAGTCGATTGATTTTCGCTCACCAGAAAAACTTCTTCGCCTCGGGTAACTTGTGCCGTACCGCGAACCACAATCCAATGCTCGGCTCGGTGATGATGCCTTTGCAGAGATAAAGAAGCACCAGGATTTACCATAATACGCTTAACCTGAAAACGATCCCCATCATCGATACAATCGTACCAACCCCAGGGTCGATTGATTTTACGATGCGCATCTGTCTCACTCCGACCTGCAGCTTTAATTTTAGCTACGATCTCTTTCACTTTTTGTAGATGGGCTTTATGCGCAACCAGAATCGCATCAGGCGTTTCCACCACAATCAAGTCACTTAAACCAACACACGCAACCAGACGCTTGGAACTAAGCACCAAAGTGTCTTTGGTATCAACAGCAATAACATCGCCCATTAACACATTGCCTTGCTCGTCTTTATTGCCAATTTCCCAAAGTGCATCCCAAGCCCCCACATCTGACCAATTGGCCGCAAGCGGCACAACAACTACGTCACCAGTATTCGACTGCACCGAGGCCAATTTTTCCATAACCGCATAATCTATGGATTCAGATGGACATGCGGCAAAATGATCGGGAGAGGGTCGAATAAAATCATTATCTTGAGTACGTTGCTCAAAGGCCAGCAAGGTCGCGGCAGCAATATCGGGACGACATTCCTGCATTTTATCCAACCAGACTGAGGCTTTTATGGCAAAAATACCACCATTCCAAAAGAACTCACCACTGGAAAGATATTGTTCAGCGGTAACCTGATCCGGTTTTTCAACAAATTGCGCAACCTGAAATGCATGCTCTCCCAGCTTCTGGCCAATCCGAATATAGCCATAACCGGTTTCCGGGGCCGTGGGCTGAATGCCAAAAGTAACCAATTTACCGATTTTAGCCAATTCTACACCCTGATGAATAGCCAATCTAAATGCTACCTCATCTTTGATAATATGATCCGCAGGCATGACCACCATGACTGCATCAGGATCATCCATTTGCGCCTTTAAAGCCGCAAGTGAAAGTGCTGGAGCAGTATTACGACCGCAAGGTTCAAGTATCAAAGGAAATCTATGAATACCGATCTGCCGCATTTGTTCGGCCATTAAAAAACGATATTCTTCATTGCCAACCAAAATAGGCACGGCTACCGACTCGCCTTCCATCAAGATCACTTCTTTTAATCGCAAGGCCGTAGCTTGCAACATGGAATGCTCGCCAACCAGTGTTAAAAGTTGCTTGGGATATTGTTCACGTGACAAAGGCCAGAGACGCGTGCCGGAGCCACCGGAGAGGATAACAGGGATAATTTTCATCTAGGTTCTCGTTAAATATCGTTAAGTAATAAAGATTAATTGTTCAAGCGTGATAAACAAGTGCGAACCAATTCATCGGCACGGGTTTGTGAATCAGCTTCAGCATAACAACGAAGCTCGGGGGCATTACCCGAAGCACGAAAATGGACGATTTCGCCATTTTCAAAAAACAATCTCAGTCCATCGGTTTGATCCTTATTAACTGCTTCTCCGCACAAATCTCCCAATAACTCATGTACCGAGCTCTTGGAACAGGCTAAATTACTAAGCAACAATTGACTTTTCTCGGAAGGAAAAGAGCATAAGCGATCACTCGCAGTATAGCGTGCCGGTAAATCTTGGGATAACTCTGATAGTTTCAAATGACGTTTTTTTGCCATCACCAACAAAGCAAGCATGGGCAAAATGGCATCTCTTGTCGGTAAAGGTTTTAAAATACGCCCTTGTTTTGCCAATTCTGTCGCTACCAAAAAACCACCATTGGCTTCAAAGCCAACGACCGAATCATGCCCTTGTTCAATAAGTTTTTCCATTCCAGCAATGACATACGGTGAACCAATTCGGGTGCGACTTACAGAAAAATACTGACATAATTCAAGTGCGCTGTTACTGCTAACCGGTGTCACTACAGACTTTGCACCTAAATATTGTGCGCACAAAATACCGACGATATCTCCCCGCAACCATTGCCCCTGCTCATCCCCCAACAAAGGTCGATCAGCATCGCCATCCGTAGACAAAATTGCATCAAAACCATATTCGAGCGCCCATTGCCGAGCTTTACGCGCATCTTCTTCACCAACCGCTTCTGTATCGATGGGTACAAATTGATCGGTACGACCAATTGATATTACTTCAGCTCCAAGTTCCTGGAGAATTTCCGTCAAAAGCTCCCGAGCAGCACTTGAATGTTCATAAAAACCTAGCCGCAATCCAGTCAAAGGCTGCTGCGGAAAAAATTGCACATACCTGTCAGCATAGTGTTTATAGGCCACTTGATTGATTTCAGGTAAAACAACCGCTCCTATAAATTCAGGAATAATCGACTTCGCTTCGGTAATAGTAACTTCATCCTGCTTGGTAATTTCGCCACTTGAACGATAAAACTTGATGCCGTTTCTATCGAAAGGAATATGACTTCCAGTAATCATTATGGCAGGTATATGTTGCTCTTGAGCATAATAGGCCAAGGCAGGTGTCGGTAATATCCCGCAAAAATCAACCTCGAAACCGGCATATTGAATTGCCGCAGCACAAATTCCAGCAATCCCTGGGCTGCTGGGACGTAAATCCATACCTAATGCTATTCGGGATTTTGGTGCCGGACCGATGCTCTGCAAAAAAGCCAATGTATAGGCCATACAGACCTCATCGGTCATGTCCGTAACCAGCCCCCTCGCGCCACTGGTTCCAAACTGTATTGAACTTAATGCAATAATGTCATGACTTATTCTCATATCTCCCCCTCTATTTAATTTCAATACGCTTATTGCATTCTTGTTCGCTCATTCGACTAAACAAACCTGAAAGAAAATATCACATCATCAATTTTGAAGAAACAAAATAACCTTAAATACACATTCAAACCCGGCAAATTCGCGAAACCCAACATTACCACTGGGGCTATCAAAAAATCTACAACAGGTTTTAGATTTTCTTTTTTGCAGAACCGGTTGATAATAGCGTTATTATTAATTTAACTTTATAAACGAGAAAAAATGAGCAACGTCTTTAGTTTTACCGGTACAGTGGGTCGAGATGCAGAAGTTCGATATTTGCCGTCTGGCCAAGCCGTATTGAACGTTACTGTGGCCAACAATATCGGCTTTGGTGATAAGCAACAAACACTCTGGATCCGTTGTGCAGTTTGGGGCAAACGCGCAGAAGGACAATTACAAAATTATCTCAAAAAAGGCCAACAGGTGTTTGTTTCTGGCGAATTAAGTCAAAGTGAATATCGCGCACAAGATGGCACAACTAAAACCACTCTGGAACTTAATGCCAGCATTCTTGATCTGGTCGGCAAAAGAAATGAATCTAGCCAGTCTCCACAACAAAATTATTCCCACGAGTCAGCCCCAGGAAAGCAAAGCGCACAACAAGCGCCTAGTCATGATAATTTTGACGCGCCTTACGATGACGATATTCCATTTTAATTCAAAAAATGTTAAATCGCGACAAAGTAAATATCACTGAGCACAGCCTACTGGTTGCTCATGGACACAGTAAGAAACTGTCAGATATTCGCAAAAAACTTCAATCGGCCAGTCCGGTTGAGGTTTTGCAATTAAAAAACGTCAAGCCTGAGCTTACAGATGAATTAAACCAAGCCAGAAAACTGATTGATGAGCGTATTTCAGAAATAATGAACAGTTTCCCTGAAGGTAAGAAAAAAAGGCTGTTTAGCTTTAGATATGGCTCTGTTTCCGCAATAAAATTGTTAGCTATTAGATCTATTTTTAAAACCTTGGAACTTGATTGTAATTCCGTCAAATTAAAGCTCATTGCAGACCTTAACTATCATGGCAATGATGTTACAAAAAACTGATACCTTCAGTTTAAAAATCTTCTGTGTCGGTTGACTCACCAATAATTTCATCTCAAACAAACTACTTATCCGATTTCCCAACTAAACCAAAATTAACTCCTGTATCACTTTAATCTCATCCCTAAGCTTGGCCGCCTGCTCAAATTCCAAGTTTTTCGCATGCTGATACATGGCGTCCTCGAGCTGCTTCAATTTTTTGCCCGCCTGCTTGGGCGTCATGCCCGCTTTATAATCAGCTGAATATTCGGCAACTTTACTAAGTAACTTATTGGCGCTGGTCAAACCCGATCCGGGTATCGAAACTTGCAAAATGTCGGTAACCGACTTAAAAATGGTTGTGGGCTCAATGTGATGCTCTATATTAAACTGGTGTTGTTTTTCGCGGCGACGCTCGGTCTCGTCAATTGCCTGCTGCATAGATTTGGTGATTTTATCGCCATACAAAATCGCCTTGCCGTTTACGTTTCTCGCCGCCCGGCCTATGGTTTGTACCAGAGACACCACCGATCGCAGAAAACCTTCCTTGTCGGCATCCAGAATTGCAACCAGCGACACTTCGGGTATATCAAGTCCTTCACGCAACAGGTTGATACCGACCAAAACGTCAAACTGCCCGAGTCGTAAATCCCGAATGATTTCAACTCTTTCCACGGTATCAATATCCGAATGCAGATAACGAACCCGCACGCCGTGTTCCGACAAATATTCGGTTAAATCTTCGGACATCCTTTTGGTTAGCGTGGTAACCAAAACGCGTTCTTTAACCGCAACGCGCTTGTGAATTTCAGATAATAAATCATCAATCTGGGTAGTGGCAGGACGCACTTCCACTACCGGATCAAGCAAGCCGGTTGGTCTGACCACTTGCTCGGCAAATACGCCGGAGTGCTCTCTTTCGTAAGGCCCTGGCGTTGCCGACACATAAATTCGTTGCGGTGCTTTTGTTTCAAATTCATCAAACATCAACGGACGATTATCCAGTGCGGATGGCAGTCTGAAACCGTATTCAACCAGCGTTTCCTTACGCGACCGGTCACCTTTATACATTGCGCCGATCTGCGGCACGGCGACATGGCTTTCATCAATAATTACCAGGGCATTGTCACGCAAATAATCGAACATGGTCGGCGGCGATTCACCTGCGTTTCTGCCGGACAAATAGCGGGAATAATTTTCAATGCCGGAGCAATAACCAACTTCCAAAATCATTTCAATATCAAACAAGGTGCGTTGTTCCAAGCGTTGCGCTTCGACCAGTTTATTTAGTGACCGCAATTGTTCCAAACGCTCTTTAAGCTCAATCTTGATGGCTTCAACCGCTTCCAGCAATTGCTCGCGTGGCGTGACGTAATGACTTTTTGGATAAATGGTATAACGCGCCAGTCGTCTTAAAATTTCGCCGGTCAGCGGATCGAACAACGACAAGCGTTCCACTTCATCATCGAACAATTCGATTCTCAATGCCTCACTGTCAGATTCTGCAGGATACACATCGATAACTTCGCCTCGCACCCGGTAGGTTGCGCGTCTTAAGTCCAGGTCATTGCGGGTGTATTGCATTTCGGCAAGACGGCGCAGGATGTCGCGCTGATTGATCATGTCGCCTTTGACCAGATGCAGCACCATCTTGAAATACGATTCCGGTTCACCCAAGCCATAAATCGCCGAAACCGTAGCAACCACAATGGTATCGTCCCTTTCGATCAAAGCTTTGGTGGCGGATAAACGCATTTGTTCGATATGCTCGTTTATCGCGGCATCTTTGTCGATAAAGGTATCCGAGGCAGGAACATAGGCTTCCGGCTGGTAATAGTCGTAATAAGACACAAAATACTCGACGCTGTTTTCCGGAAAAAACTCCTTCATCTCCCCGTATAATTGCGCGGCCAAGGTTTTATTCGGCGCCATGATCATCGCGGGTCGCTGCACCTGATTAATGACATTGGCAATGGTGAAGGTCTTGCCTGATCCGGTCACGCCCAGCAGG
>CANNLO010000046.1 GCA_947505055.1 Methylococcaceae bacterium
ACCCACACAAATTATTTTGATCAGATTTTTAAAGAGCGTGGAGATAAATCCCCGGTTGAGCTGGACAATTATACAGACTTATTTCATTCCGTCAACAACTTCCTAATCTCTTTTTCCTTTGCTTGCCGTGAAATCGTTATCAATTCCTCTGCAAGCCGACTATTATAACCTGCCAACTCTCCTTGTCAACACTTTGCTTGCCGATGGCTTCCGCACCCCCTTCGCAGCAATTACTTCGCCTTGAAGAGAGCCGTATCATACAAACTATTTGACCGCCGTCAAGCTGCTATCTATATGGATCGCCGTACAAATCTTCGCAGATATATAGCCTGCCTTCATCTCTACTTGCATTAAAAACACCAAAGCCACTTAGCCTCTTAATTACAACATGACAATTCCCGGAATCCTTTAGTGCCTGCTTTAAAAGCATCAACAATCTCTAAATATGTAAAAACAATCATATTTGGCATGACGATAAATAAGCGGACCTTAAAAGTAAAGCGTTACCCGACAGTAACCTAAGCTTAAATGACATTATCGTATTAGCAATATACCATAATCTTTTGGCTTCGACTGAAAGCGTAAATCTTCCTTTAATCACAACGCTCTGCATTTCACAAACTTGACAATCCGCCTTTATCACCAGAAATGTCCTTATAAATCCTGCATAATGCAAAGCTAGAAATTACTGAGGCCATGAACTTTTTCTCTCATTAACAAATATCATATCTTGAGCTTTTAAAGCATACACGATAATATTGATTCAATACTACATTGGAGCTCAGCATAATGAATACAAAAATAAATCGTCTAACCCAATCAGTCTTTTTCTTTACTTGTCTTTTATCTTTTGGGGTCCAGGCAACCTCAGATGCAAATAAAAACATGCACCAACTGTTCGAGGATAATTGCGCCGGCTGCCACGGCTCGGATCTGGGCGGATTTATTGCTCCTGCGTTAAATGCAGAAAAACTAAAAGGTCGCAGCCCTACTTCTTTACGCAGCCTGATTATGACGGGCAGCTTTGACACCTTAATGCCTCCATTCTTTGGTCGCTTATCGGATGACGAAATTCGCGACCTGGTTAAATACTTACAATCCACGCCAAAACTTGCTAATCCTGCATGGACGATTGACGACATAAAAGCCTCAATTAAAGTATATGTCAAAGACGAAACCACCCTGCCCACAAAGCCTACCTATCAGATCAACAGCATGGACGATGTTATCGGCGTGGCTGCTCGTGGAAAATACGGGCGGGGCACAGGTTCCAAAGCAGTTTTCATCAACAGCACCACGCACAAACAAATAGGGGAAGTTGCCACCGGCACCGCTGCACATATCATCGACTACAACCCCGCCAACCCGCGTTGGGCTTACGTAAAAACCGATACGGCGGAAATTTTCAAGATTGATTTGTATTCCATGCAAGCCGTACGCAGCGTTAAAACCGGCTTTAATGGCCCCGGCCTAGGCGTCTCCCGCGACGGAAAATATATCATGGCCGGCTCTTTTGTACCGCACAACGCCGTCATCCTTAATGCCGATACTCTGGAACCACTCAAAACTTTTGAACTTGAAGGCCTAGATCCAGACGGTAAAATGGTTTCTTCTGATTCTGGCATGATACTCGGCACACCGTTTGATGATATTTTCGCGATCGCTTTAGAAAACGCCGGCCAAGTCTGGGTAGTCGATTTAAAAGAAGGCTTCCCTGTTACTAAAATTGAAAAAGTCGGCCACCATTTACATGACGCTTTTTTAACCCATGGCGGACGTAAATTAATGATTGCCGCTTATGACGACAATATCGTCGCCGCGATTGATTTAAAAGAACGCAAAGTTATCAAAAAACTGGACGCTGGCTGTGTACCCCATGTTGGCGGCGGCGCGGCTGTTGAAGTTGACGGCCGCACCCTGGGTTTTGGCACCAATTTTGGCGATTGCGACAAGACCGTGGTCAGCGTCTGGGATCTGGACAAAATGGAAGTGGTTAAACAGATTCCGGTTGCCGGCGGCACTGAATCCCCCGCAGCTCATGCTAACGCACCTTATGTCGCGGTAGACATCATTTCTAAAGATCGTCGCGCTCGCACCATCCAACTAATCGACAAGAAATCACTGGAAGTCGTTAAAACGCTGGACGTTGGCGGACATGCGTATTTTCCTGAATATAGCGCTGATGGTAAATTTCTGTATGTCAGCGCCGGTTATAGCGGTGACGAAGTCGTCATTTATGATTCAGTTTCCCTGGAAAAAGTTGCCTCCCTGCCTATGGAAAGTCCTGCAGGAATCTTTTCTCATGGCCGGGTCAGATACATGACGCGCGGCCTTTCTCCAGACGAGATGAAAGGTGCAAAACCATGAAGATCATTGCCCTTTCGGGTTTAATGCTAATCAACTTGCTGTTTGCACACGACGCAATCGCTGCCTCTATTTTTGCCGGCCAAGCAAAAGCGGCAGCGGTTTGCTCGCAATGTCACGGCATTAAAACACCATCAGCGGATGCGCCCTTTCCATCTTTGGCCGGACGCGATGCGGAGTACTTAAAAACAGCGCTTAAGCAGTATCGCGATAAAACCCGTAAATCTGAAATTATGAATGCGATGGCAGGTTCTTTAAGCGATGATGACATTAGTAATGTGGCGACTTACTACGCACGACTAAAACCTTAACACTCATGAAAAAACTGTCACTTTTACTGTGGGTTACGACAACCGCCTTTGCAGGTGAACCTACGGTTGAGCGGCAATCCACGCTCCGCAACCTGTTAAATCACGATTGCGGAGCCTGTCATGGCTTAACTTTAAAAGGAGGACTAGGCCCTTCCTTGTTACCTGAAGCCTTAGCGGACAAAGTCGATGAGTTTTTAATCTCAACCATTCTTGAGGGTCGCAAAGGAACCGCCATGCCACCTTGGCAGCCGTTTATGAGTCATGATGAAGCCGCTTGGCTGGTAACCGTTTTGCGCGCTTCCAGCCACAAGTGAATTCATATCAAAACTGTTTTCACCATACAGCTCTATATTGTCTTATGAAAAAACCGCTATCACTTTTAGCTCTGCTCTTATCTTTTAACGCCCTCGCAGACCTCCGCGCCACCGGCGATTTAGGCATCGTCATTGAACGGGAAGACGGCAACGCACTAATCATAAACACCACAGAACATAAGCGGCTGGCTAAAATTGAAAACCTGGGCGACTTATCCCATGCTTCCGTAGTTTTTTCACGTGATCAACGCTACGCTTATATTTTCGGTCGCGATGGAGGCTTAAGCAAAATCGACATGCTGAAGGACAGTATCGACAAACGCATTATCCAAGCCGGCAACAGTATTGGCGGCGCCATTTCCCAAGATGGAAAATTGATTGCCGTATCCAATTACACGCCTGGTGGCATTAAAGTTTTTTCCTCAGACACCTTGGAGCTTGTTGCCGATATTCCTTCTTCATATGGTGGCGGACTGCGCTCTAAAGTCGTCGGATTGGTAGATGCGCCCGGGCAATGCTTTGTATTTAGCTTGTTTGATGCCGGCGAAATTTGGGTGGCTGATTTAAAAAATACCAATACCCCAGTTATTAAAAAATTCCCGAACATCGGCAAACAACCCTACGATGGTTTAATCACGCCTGATGGACACTTTTACATAGCTGGCTTGTTCGGCGAACCAGGTCTGGCACTGCTGGACTTATGGAATGTTGATTCTGGCGTTAAACGAATCCTGTCCGACTACGGTAAAGACGACGAAAAACTACCCGTTTATAAAATGCCGCATCTTGAAGGCTGGGCGATAGCGGGTAATTACGTGTTTGCACCAGCAATCGGCCAACACAAGGTTTTGGTGATCAACAAAAACACCTGGGAGCTTCACGACACCATTACTGTCGTCGGACAACCTGTTTTTGTGATGGCCAGACCAGATGCTCGTCAAATCTGGGTTAATTTTGCCTTTCCAGATAACAATCAGTTACAGATTATCGATGTCAAAGATTTGTCCCTACGTAAAACCTTGACGCCGGGAAAAGCCGTTCTACACATGGAATTCACTCCACGCGGTGAACAAGTCTGGGTCGCGGTAAGAGATGATAACCAGGTGGTGGTTTATGACACAGAAACCATGCAGGAAATAACTCGCCTGCCTGCCAAGCAACCTAACGGTATTTTTTTTAGCTCGCGAGCGCATAAAATCGGCTTATAAATTCCATGCTTACACACTTGCATAAACAACTGTTGAACGACTATCAGCACGATTTTCCCTTATCAGCACGACCTTATAAGGACATCGCCGATGAACTGGGCGTGACCGAAAACGAAGTTTTAACAGCCTTTTCCGAACTCAATACTAAGCAACTCATCAGTCGCATCGGCCCAGTTATTCCGCCCAATCATATTGGCGTCAGTGCGCTGGTGGCGATGTCTGTTCCAGAACAACAATTACAGGCAATTGCCAATAAAATCAGTGCTTATCCTGAAGTTAATCACAATTACGAACGTGAACACCTGTTTAATCTCTGGTTCGTAGTTATCGCTTCCGATGCTGAACACCTCTTTGATGTCATTAATGAAATTGAGCAAGAAACATCCTTAAAAGCCTTGCGTCTGCCCATGTTGGATGATTTCTTCATTGATTTGGGTTTCAAGCTGGATTTGACTAATGCTTGAAACTCGTGATCTTGAATTACTAGAACATATTCAACGAGGGTTGCCTGTTTGTTCCAGACCCTATCTGGAGATCGGTTTGTGTTGCGGGATGCCTGAAACCGAAGTCATCGAACGCTTAACCAAACTTAAACAACAAGGATTGATTAAACGACTGGGGGTTATCGTCAAACACCGACAACTGGGTTATCGTGCCAATGCAATGATAGTCTGGAATGTGCCGGATCAACTCATCAAACAGCTAGGCAAAGAAATCAGCCATTTCTCGTTTGTTACGCTGTGTTACCAGCGCCCCAAGCAACCGGAATGGCCCTACAACCTTTATTGCATGATACACGGCAAAGATAAAGCCACGGTGTTAAATCAACTTGAACAGCTCGTTGAGGCGTGTCATTTAAACTGTTTTGACAAAGAAATTCTGTTTAGCCGCCAGTGTTTTAAGCAGCGCGGCGCCATTTACCAAAAACCCGGACCTTATCTAGCTCATGGATGAAATTGATAAGAAAATTATTAATGCCATGCAAAATGGCTTTCCGATTTGCGATGCTCCTTATCAACAAGTTGCCGGACAACTGAATCTTACCGAACATGAGCTTCTCGCACGACTAACCATACTTCTCGACAATGGAACTCTCACCCGCTTTGGCCCTTTATATAATGCCGAATTAATGGGTGGTGCGTTAACACTGGCGGCAGTTAAAGCGCCGCATGACCGTTTTGATGAACTCACTGATATCATTAACAGCTTTCCTGAAGTTGCTCATAACTACGCCCGTAACCATAAGCTAAATATGTGGTTTGTACTGGCTACCGATGCTCCTGAACAAATTGCACAAACCATCGCGACAATCGAACACAAAACTGGCTTGACCGTCTATAACATGCCAAAAATCAGAGAATATTTTGTTAACCTGAAACTGGAAGCCTGACCATGCTTGATGAAACAGACCGCAAAATAATCCAGGCAACCCAAGCAGGTTTGCCCTTAACCACCGAGCCTTATCAGACGCTTGCTGACCAACTCGCGCTGACTGCTGCGGAAGTTATGCAGCGTCTGTCTGCCATGCAAAACAGCGGCATTATTCGCCGTATAGGCGCTGTCCCCAATCACTATAAACTGGGCTATCACTTTAACGGCATGACGGTCTGGAATATTGCCGATGAAATGATTGATGAACTAGGACAAAAAGTCGGACAACTGGACTTTGTCAGTCATTGTTATCAGCGCCCCAGAAAGCTTCCCGAATGGCCTTACAACCTTTTTGCCATGGTACATGGCAAGAGCCAAGATGAAGTAGACTTACAAATCCGACAAATTTCCGAGCTTCTCAGCGACAATAATTTGGGCTGTGATGTTTTATACAGCACAAAAATCCTAAAAAAAACCGGCTTTCGCTCGGCTATGCAACACGCTACTGACTAGGAAGCAACTTATGTTTAGACTAAGCCACTACATGCGGGAATTGATAGACCCGACTCCCTTAAAACCATCACGTAAACCTGCCGCTCCGGTGGTTATCTGGAATTTGATTCGTCGATGCAATCTGACCTGCAAACATTGCTATACAACCTCTACCGATATTGATTTCCCTAATGAATTAACCACACCTCAAATCTATACGGTCATGGATGATCTGAAAGCCTTTAAAGTACCGGTGTTGATTTTATCAGGTGGCGAACCCTTGCTACATCCGGATATTTTTGCTATTTCTCGCCATGCCAAGGACCTAGGCTTTTATGTCGCACTATCCAGCAACGGCACCAAAATTTCAAAATCTAATATCGACGAAATCGCTGATATCAATTATCAATATATCGGTGTCAGTCTGGACGGCATCAAAGATACCCACGACCAGTTCAGACGAGTACAAGGCTCTTTCGATCAAGCTTTGGCCGGGATTCATCTGTGCCTGGATAAAGGCATCAAAGTCGGCCTGCGTTTTACCTTAACAAAGGACAATGCCGAGGATTTTCCAGCTTTATTGCAACTAATGGATGATAATAATATCGACAAATTTTATTTGTCGCATTTGAATTACGGCGGTCGCGGAAATAAGAATCGCAAAGATGACGCCCATTTTTCAATGACCCGCGACGCCATGGATTTATTGTTTGAAACCTGCTACACCTGGCTTAAAGAAGGTAAAGACCGGGAATTTGTTACCGGAAATAACGATGCTGATGCAGTTTACTTTTTGCACTGGGTAGCACGACAATTTCCGGAGCAAGTCGGACATATCAAAGCCAGGTTGGAACAATGGGGAGGTAATGCTTCCGGCGTCAATGTCGCCAATATCGATAACCTGGGAAATGTCCACCCTGATACTTTCTGGTGGCATTATGATCTGGGCAATGTCAAAGAACGGCCCTTTTCAGAAATATGGCTGGATACCAAGGATCCATTGATGGCGGGACTAAAACAACAGCCAAGACCACTCGAAGGACGCTGTGCAAGTTGTCATTATCAGAACATATGTAACGGCAACACCCGCGTCAGGGCTGCCCAAACCACGGGGAACTTTTGGGCTGAAGACCCTGGCTGCTATCTGACTGATGATGAAATTACTTAAATCCCCCCAGATAAATCAGTCTACTTTTAATGACAAAAAGCTAATTATTCCCTTTCCTTCCCTGACAGGATCAATCGCTGTATCCAAAATAAATATTCTGTCGTTGACAATGCCTCTTTTTTGCACCAAATAATTGGCAATTGCTTGTGCTCTTTGGCTAGCCAAATCTTTTAGCCGTTGCGGCTCGGTTTTAACGATGCCAGATAACTTCTCCTTGGCAACGGCATAAAATCGATCTGTAGTATTATCATCCTGGGTACCCAGCAAACGCAGTCTACCCAAGGCCGGTTTTTCGACCAGCAGCGGGAAATTTTCGACAAATAGTTTCTCCATCAGACGCCTGTAATCCTGATCCGAAACCACTACATATTCAGGCCTTGTTTTTCTTCCACCCTGTTCATTAATCTCATCAGACTTGATACGTTTAAGTTGATCGTATAAAGCATCATCACTGACCCCAGGCCAGTCCTGTTCCTGATACGCTGCCCCTTTGATTTCAAGCTTTAATGCCGGACGCGAATTTAAGGCCTTACTTAAATCATCCAACTTACTGAGTTGTAATTTGTCTAAAGCTGCATCGCCAGCCGTAAAAGCAATCGCGCTTAAATCTTCTTCACTGCCAATTAGCGAAGCCAAAGCACGAAAAGGCGAACTGATAACCTTGCTTATTGAATTAACCAAAGCATCAGTAACAATATGACTTACGCTAAATTGCGGATCTTCCAAACTACCGGAAATAGGCACATCAATTTTAATTTTGCCATCCGAATCCTTCAATAAAGCCACGGCCAAATCCAATGGCAATGAAACGGCGTCAGGATTTTCATATTTTTCTCCCAGCTCGAACTGGTCAATCAGAATATTATTGGCAGCGGTCAATTCTTTGTCGGCAACTTTGTATTTAAGCCCAAGAGACATTTTACCTTTTTCAACTTTATAACCGGCAAATTGCACCATATATGATGAAATTAATGGCATGGGCATACCGGTAAAATTTAATCGCACATCATAATCACCCAGATAGGGGCTGATTTCACCCTTGACATCAACGGGCGCCAAATCATAGGCATTTCCTTTTAAGTCAACCTTGATCATTGATTTTTGATCTGAGGAAATGCCACTCGCACCGCCATCCAAGCTTTTTATGTGTGCTGAAAAGGGCAAAACTAGCGACAAGTCTGCGAAGTCAGAAGAGCCGTCAACAATTTCAACATTGCCAAGTTTGAATTTTGACACCGAGCCCTTTATCTGCACATCCTTAACAAGCTCTTTCGACTGATTTTTATCCGGAATCAAAATATCAGAAAAATTAATGCTCTTATCCTTCCTAATGACTATCCTGGCATACGGTTTTTTAATGATCAGCGTTTCAGCATTGAATTGATTTGTTAAAAAATCAACATCGATTCCATTAAGCGCCAGACTATCCCATTTTACAAAATCCTTATTCTTCAATTGATCTCGGGTTAGAAAATCAAGAATTTGGCTATTTCCAGCAAACTTGAGATCCAATTTTTCCTCAGTTGATTTGGCAAAAACAACCTTTCCATCAATAGCCAACGCACCATCAACAATATCGAGTTTGGCATATTTTTCGACATAAGCTTGAAAGTTTTCCAGCGCAATACCTTTAACGTCAACGGTAATCTGGGCTGTCAACGGTTCAATAACAGTACTACCATCAAGCTTGATCAAGCCGTTTTTATCGAGTCCAACACTGAGCTGAAAGGACAAACTTGCTCCTACTGCATTACTGAAATTGGTCAACTTAAAGTTGATTGGCTTGGCGGTTAATATAACCGGTTGTTTTAGCGTTTGGTCTTCAAAACTAAAACCAAAATTATTTAATTCGAGCGTATTAATCTTAATAGCCCAAGGCTTTTGATTAGGCTCAGCAGGATTTACTTCTGTTTTTTCAACCGGAACCAGGAACTGATAATTCAAAACGCCGTCAGCATCTAAAACTGCCTTAAAATCAGCGTCAGTGGCAATAACTGAATCAATCACAACCTCATGTTTTTCAAGATCAAAGCCGATACCTTGGATTGCAAGCGCTGGCATTTTAATCAGTGTTTTATCCTTTGCCGCTTCTAACAACTGAATATCACGCAACTCAAACTTACCCTGTTTAACGTTGACATTAAGCTTTTCATCAACATAGTTTGCCGAATAATCGGCCTCAAACAATTCGTAACCTTGTAAATTAAGCTTTACAATGTCTTGCAAGAACAGAGCCCAAATCCTTGGTAATTGCACCTTATCCAGTTTGAGATGCCCGGTTGAAGACAGCGGATTAAGACTAATATCCCCTTTCCAATTGAACGTACCACCTGAACTTAGGGCAAATGACATATTTAAATCTGCCAATTTGCCGATTTGTGTTGCGAGATTTTCAAGGGAAAGGTTAATCGGATAAATTGTTTCTTTTTCTGGTGTTGTTAAATGACCATCGACCCAATCCAACTTTCCTTCAACTATTGATAGCTTGACAATAGATACCGGAATTGTATTGGCTTCTTTCTGTTTAGCAGATTTTTTCTCTTTAAGTAAATCTCTAGAATTGAAACTTCCGTCCTGATTTTTTTCAACGTTGACTACCGGCTTACTCAACATAACCGTATCCATAACCAGCATCATTTTGCTCAGCGATTGCACCGCATTAATATCGATAAAAAATTCATCAAAACCGACAAATAGTTGCCCGTTATTTTCTTGAAGCTTAAATCCCTGCACTCTTAACTGCAATGCAAATGGATCGAATATAACGTTGCCAATTGCTGTCTTCCTGCCGGTTTCCTGCTCAATAATTGCCGGCATTTTCGACTTGATCATCAACGGAAATGCATAAAAACCTAACAAGGCATACACGCCTAAAAAACCGGCCACTATAAAAACAGTTATTTTTATTTTTGATGCCATGTTTCTATTTTCCATATACCCGTTAACTTAAGCGGCTTAATTTTAAAACCATTATATACTCCGGAAGGAGTATATACAGAAAAGGCGGCCCTCAGGTTATTGAGTAGCCGCCCTTCTTTAACCGGATACTGATCGACCAAACTTACAAATCAAGATAACCGGTTTCTTCATGCAAAACATTGTCCAAGCCCTGTACTTCCTCGTCAGAGGTTACCCGCAAGCCTATCCAGTTATCCAGACATTTTAAAATGACATAACTGAATAAAGCGCTCCAGCTCGCAGTTACAAGAATCGCAAGTGCCTGAACACTGACCTGATCCATAATCGAAACACCCTCGGCCAAGCCCAAACCACCCAAACCGGTTGCAGCAAAAACCCCAGTCAATAAAGAGCCGGTTACACCACCAACGCCATGAACTGAAAACACGTCAAGGGAATCATCAATTTTAAGGGTGCGTTTTACATACTGTGTTGCATAAAAACATACAATTCCAGCCGTAATGCCAATGAATAAAGCGCCTGCCGGACCAACAAAACCAGAAGCCGGTGTAATCGTACCCAAACCGGCAACCATTCCTGTAACAATACCCAATACACTAGGCTTACCAAAGCGTTGCCATTCGATGAACATCCAGGTCAAAGCACCTGAAGCGGCACCAATATGCGTCACCAACATCGCCATGCCAGCACGACCGTCTGCGGTCAAGGCACTGCCGGCATTAAATCCGAACCAACCTACCCACAACATACCGGCTCCGGTAACCACCATGGTCATGTTATGCGGCGGCATGGCCGCATTGGGAAAACCTTTTCTTTTACCCAAAACCAATGCGGCTACTAAAGCAGCAACACCGGCATTAACATGAATAACAATCCCTCCGGCAAAATCCATCGCGCCCAAATCAGCTAACCAGCCACCACCCCACAACCAATGACAGATTGGCAGATACACAATTATTAACCATAAACCGCTAAACAATAGCATCGCCGAAAACTTCATGCGTTCGGCAAAACCACCGACAATCAATGCCGGCGTAATAATCGCAAAGGTCATCTGAAACATAAAAAACACCGCTTCAGGAATATCACCTTTTAGAGAGGCTGTACCTATATCTGGCAAAAATACTTTAGAAGCACCGCCGATAATCTTTTGCAGTGCGCCACCATCGGTAAAAATAAAACTGTAAACACCGGCCAGCCAAAGAATCGAAACCAGACAGGTAATCGCAAAACACTGCATTAATACAGATAGCACGTTCTTGCTTCTAACCAATCCAGCATAAAATAACGACAACCCCGGAATTGTCATAAACAAAACCAAGGCAGTCGAAGTTAACACCCAAGCCGTATTAGCCTGGTTTAATTGATCTGCAAAAGCGAGATCGGGTAGTAGCAAGCCTAAAATGAGCCCGCTATAAATCTTTAACAACATTTTCTTCCCTTGTGCCTAAATGGCATCTTCTCCGGTTTCACCCGTTCTAATACGGATAACCTGTTCTAAGTTTGATACAAATATTTTTCCATCACCGATTTTTCCGGTATTAGCTGCCTTAACTATGGTTTCAACTGCTTTCTCAACTACATCATCAGTGACCGCGATTTCCAGTTTAACTTTAGGCAGAAAATCAACTACATATTCTGCACCCCGGTATAATTCCGTATGACCTTTCTGACGACCAAAGCCTTTTACTTCTGTTGCCGTTACACCCGCAACACCAATCTCAGATAACGCTTCCCTGACATCATCCATTTTGAACGGTTTAATGATCGCTGTTATTAATTTCATGTTCTCTCTCGGTTAGTTAGCAAAAAGTGTTGGTAACATCGGCTGCAATCATAGTGAATTATCATTCAACATACAATTAATAGAGATAACTTTTCTCCAGACACAAAAACGGGCGCATTACGCGCCCATTACTTGAAAAAACTTACTTCAAGAAAATTTTGCTATCAAATTAAATGTGATACGCTGTTTCACCATGCTCGGAAACATCAAGTCCGATCCGTTCGATTTCTTCACTAACACGCAGTCCAATCAACTTATCGACAATCATATAAGCGACGACCGATACCGCACCAGACCAGACAATACAAATACCAACCCCCCAGGCTTGACTGGTTATTTGGCCACTCATGCTGTATTCAGCCACGCTGTTGGTAACATAATCCCAAACGCCGGTTCCACCAAGAGCAGGATTAGCAACAATACCAGTTCCCAATGCACCTAGGATTCCACCTATTCCATGTACGCCAAAAGCGTCGAGTGAATCATCGTAGCCCAACTTGCTTTTAAGCATGGTAACCGCCCAAAAACAAACCGCACCGGCTGCCAAGCCTAAGCAGATTGCTCCCATAGGTCCTGACCAACCACAGGCCGGCGTAATCGCAACCAGTCCAGCAACTGCACCCGAAGCGCCACCCAACATGCTCGGCTTGCCACGTAACAACCATTCCGCACCGATCCAGGACAAGGTAGCTGCAGCACTGGCCAATAAGGTATTAACAAATACCAAGGCCGCAAGTCCGTTGGCTTCCAGATTGGATCCTACGTTAAAACCAAACCAGCCAACCCATAATAATGATGCACCAATCATAGTCATGGTAACGCTATGCGGCGCAAGCGATTCTTTTTTGTAGCCGATACGTTTGCCTATCATCAAACAACCCACCAATCCGGCGATACCGGCATTGATGTGAACGACGGTACCACCGGCAAAATCTAACGCACCTTTCTGGAACAAGAAACCTGCAGTAGCGCCCGCTGCTTGGCCTGCAGCTGCATCAGTATAAGCATCAGGACCTGTCCAATACCAAACCATGTGCGCCATCGGCAGATAGGAAAAAGTAAACCACAAAAAAGTAAACAATAGTACCGCTGAAAACTTGATCCGCTCGGCAAATGCACCGACGATCAAAGCTGGCGTTATGGCTGCAAAAGTTAATTGAAAAACCACGTAGATATACTCTGGTATGTAAACCCCTTTGCTGAAACTGGCTGCCATAGAATCTGGCGTAATGCCTTTAAGAAAGACTTTACTTAAGCCACCAAAGAAATCATTACCCTCGGTAAATGCAATACTGTAACCATAAATCGCCCACAGAATAGCTATCATCGAAAAAATGACAAACACCTGCATTAAAATGGACAGCATGTTTTTGGCACGCACCATACCGCCGTAAAACAAGGCCAAGCCCGGTATCACCATCAGAATAACCAGCACGGTCGCCATAATCATCCAGGCAGTATCGCCTTTATTAACGGTCGGTGGAATAACTGCAGCGGCATCGGCAAACGAAAACCCGGCATAACCCAGCAAAGAAATCAGCATCAATGTAGTAAATAGCTTTTTCATCATTCCTCCTTAAAATTAAAGTGCTTCTTCGCCGGTTTCTCCGGTACGAATCCGGACAACCTGCTCTAAATCGGTAACAAAAATCTTACCGTCGCCAATTTTGCCGGTGTTGGCGGCTTTAGTAATCGCCTCTACGGCCAGATCCAGCATCCCGGCAGACACTGCAACTTCAACTTTGGCTTTAGGCAAGAAATCAACCACATATTCAGCACCACGATACAACTCGGTATGGCCTTTTTGACGACCAAAGCCTTTGACTTCGGTAACAGTGACCCCGGAAACCCCTATCTCCGAAAGTGCTTCTCGCACATCGTCGAGCTTAAAGGGTTTAACAACAGCAGTTATTAGTTTCATTTGAGCCTCTTAATAAAAATTAATACCTAGAGCGAACTTAAGTAGAGAGGTAAAGCGACGTCTAAATCCTCAGCTTCACCCATGCTTATTAAGCTGCGTTAAAAGTTAACGTTGAAATCGGTGGAGAACAGGAATTGCTCTGTTTTACCGCCAAAAGGAGCATATCGACTAGCATCTGCTTGTTTTCCTGCCGCCCAGTCATAACGGATATTCGGGCGTAAATTTAACCATTTCGTTGGTTTCCAGTTCAGGCCGGCAGTAATGGCGTAATAGTCAGCGCCCAAGCCTGCATTACTTGTATAGTTGGTAGGCTTGCCACTAATGGCATAGCTGTTTCCAGAACTATCAGTAGCCGCAGAAACACGACCCGGCGCCCCTACCCTGACACCGTTCGGATCACTAAACCATTCGGTACGGATACCCGCAGCGAGGTTATCCTTAAGGTCATAAGTTAAATGCATGTTGATACCATACCATTGGGCATCTTGATGAGTGTCGGTAGGGAGATCAGTCAAAACACCATCCGCATAACCATGATCATGTTGCAACATCAGATGGGTCTTATCCGTGATATTGTGCTTCAACACAATGCTGTAAAGCCCCCATTTTTTATTACTTCTTTCTGACGTATCACCAAAAGTACCGCTGATATTGGCCGAGGTATTCTTGTCAGTACTAGTCCAGGTCGTGCCCGCCAAGCCGCCCCAGTTACCCATCTGTCTATCCCAGCCGCCGTCCCAACCGCCAGTCGCGCTGCCGGTGGTAACACCGCCCATCACTGCCCAATTGCTATCAACGGCATAATTGCCCATCACCCCGGTATGGGTGAACGGTTCGCCATATTGCATGGTATAAGCATGACTGTAGAAAAAGTTATCCGGCGATGGCACAGTCTCATAACCAATTGGCGTATAAAAGTGACCGGCCTTGATATTCAAACCGTTGCCGACCGGCGCATAGATCTCGGCATAAGCCTGAGGTAAGGCAAGACCATAGAAACGGTTATCGTTAAGTAAATTCAAATCCCAGTTGCCACGATTGTTGTTAGGTAGACCAGTATTTACATCATATGCCGGAACCCCATAAGCCTGGGTAAAAATAGCATCGGTACCGAACATCGCATCAAAACGACCGCCGAAATCCCAAGCATCGCCTTCGGCAGCGACCGCGCGTTGCACAAATATATTTAATTGGTTTAACTGAAATTCAGCCGAACGATCACTAAAAGTAACCGGGCCATTAAAATTATTAGAAGGGTTATTCGCGTTGTAAGTAATACCCGCATTAGCCCAGCCACCAACTTTGACGCCCCATTTTTTCATGAAACTACTTTCGTTAGGATCGCCTACTGTCTCTAGTAACGTAGTGGCCTCAGTCAAGCTCTTTGCTTGGGCGACACCAAAAACAGAAACTAGCGCAATTCCCAAGGCCAAAGGCTTGAGTGTTAAACGGCTATTGTTTAAATGGTTTTTCATATTGAATATCCTTTGGTAATTAAACTTAAAGCAGAATGCCCGCTAAACAACTACAAGCAAGTAAAATGCCAAATATATTGACATTAGGAATTATCTGTTAAAAAAATACAAGAACTCCACATTTATTCCTTTATTTTTTAATATGTTAATGAAAAAAATCGCAACACATGATTTACCACACCTAAACTAAAACCATAACATAATCCTAATAACCCAATCTAACGCGCACGTTTTTTGGGCGCCTCAAAACATAATGCACCATAATTGAGCGCAGTGTTCCTCCATCCACTATAAAGCAGCATTTACTCAGTCTCGTTTTTTTAGTGGCTATTCCGATAAAAAAAATGTTATCGTAAAGACGTATCGCCGTTAACAATTAAACGCCGATTGCATATCACTCATATTTAGGAGACGAAATAAATGTCTGCAGCAAAAGTACTTAAACTAATAAAAGAAAACGACGTAAAGTTCGTAGATTTTCGTTTTTGCGACACCCGTGGCAAAGAACAACATGTAACCTTCCCCGCTCATTCCATTGACGAAGACACCTTTGAAGAAGGTAATATGTTTGACGGCTCTTCAGTCGCGGGTTGGAAACACATCAACGAATCTGACATGATCTTGATGCCTGATCCATCTACCGCCGTAATGGATCCTTTCTTTGATGACAACACTTTAATAATCCGTTGCGACATCATTGAGCCAAAAAACATGCAAGGCTACGAACGTGATCCACGTTCATTAGCGAAACGCGCAGAAGCCTATTTACAATCAACCGGTATTGCAGACACAGCATTCTTCGGCCCTGAAAATGAATTTTTCATATTCGACGATGTCCGTTGGGGCACTGATATGAGCGGTTCTTTTTACAAAGTCGACTCTGAAGAAGCGGGCTGGAACTCAGAAAAAGTCTATCCTGACGGCAACACCGGTCATCGTCCAGGCGTTAAAGGTGGTTATTTCCCTGTGCCCCCAGTTGATTCATTGCAAGACATGCGATCTGCAATGTGCTTAACACTTGAAGAAATGGGCATGACCACTGAAGTTCATCACCATGAAGTAGCTACTGCAGGCCAGTGCGAAATCGGCGTAAGATTTAACACACTGGTTAAAAAAGCTGACGAAGTATTAGAACTGAAATATGTCGTTGCTAATATCGCTCATGCTTATGGAAAAACTGCGACTTTCATGCCTAAGCCTTTAGTTGGCGATAACGGTAGCGGTATGCATGTTCACCAATCATTGGCTAAAAACGGCGTCAACCTGTTTACTGGCGATTTATACGGTGGCTTGTCTGAAACTGCCCTGTATTACATCGGCGGTATCATTAAACACGCTAAAGCATTGAACGCATTTACCAACGCCTCAACCAACAGCTACAAACGCCTGGTTCCCGGCTTTGAAGCACCTGTCATGCTGGCTTACTCTGCACGTAACCGTTCAGCTTCCATCCGTATTCCTTATGTTGTTAATCCTAGAGGACGTCGTATTGAAGTTCGTTTCCCTGACTCAACTGCAAACCCTTATTTGGCGTTCGCAGCAATGTTGATGGCCGGTCTTGACGGAATTCAAAACAAAATCCATCCTGGTGATGCTATGGATAAAGATTTGTATGATTTACCAGCAGAAGAAGCGAATAACATTCCGCAAGTTTGTCACTCTTTTGATCAAGCTTTAGACGCTTTGAGCAATGACCGTGAATTCTTGACCCGCGGTGGTGTTTTCACTGATGATGTAATTGATGGTTATATTGCACTAAAAATGGAAGAAGTTACTCGTATCCGTATGAGTACTCATCCAGCTGAATACGATATGTATTACAGCCTATAAAGTTTAAGCCTGTTTCACACAGGCTCAGACCGCACCAAGACCCCGCAAGCCACAAGGCTTAGCGGGGTTTTTTATGCCCAGACTGTTTCACACAAAACCACCAAAACCGACTATTTTTGCCCCCTGAATTGACTAAAATGCCCCCTGGGGGTAAGCCGGCCTAAAAAAAACAGGGGGCATAAAGTGCTAACAGATACAGAAATCAAGAAGTTAATGGCTACCGATAATAATAGAGCTATGCGTGGCGACAATTTAAACGCACTCCACGCCGCCGCCTTATCAGCAGGGGATATTATTGACTACAACATTCATGACCACCGCCACACCGTATCAACCTAGAAAAATCATTTTTCCACGAAAAACACTAAAAGCACGAAATTTTTCAAATAGATACCAAACTGTAGATCCCCTGTAGATCATCACCCAAAGGGTGAATAGCTTAACAAATACAAGGTCTTGATTTATTTCGTGTCTTTCGTGCTTTTCGTCGACTAACTGCGGTTTTTAGGATCAACCCAACTCAGAGATAAGGGTTATTCACCTGAAGTGATAGAGACTGTTTTGAGTCATGCGATACCGGGCATGGCTGGTAACTATTCCCACGCACAATATAAGACGCAACGCTTGGAAATGTTACAGGCGTGGGCTAATTTTCTTGATAACCTGATGACCGAGCAAACAGTGATACAGGCAACCTTCAGAAAAGCAGTATAATAGCCACACCTACACAGATGGCCGTACCCTATGAATACAATAACCTTTGATACGTTACACTTTGCCAACCGCTTAAAGTCAGTGGGTTTTACTGATGAGCAGGCACAGGTCATTACAGAATTACAACTTGCAGCAACAGACAACACTTTAGAGCAGGCTAAACATGATTTTCATTTGGATGATGTCGCTACTAAGCGCGATTTAAAAGAAATGGAAACAGGGTTAAAACATGAAGTTGAGTTATTGAGAGCTGAGACCGGACGCATGATTGCCGAAAGCAAAGCCGACTTGACCCGCTGGATTATTGGCGCGGGGTTCCTGCAAACAACGCTCATTATTGGTGTTCTGCTAAAAATTGCCCACCTGATATAATCAACCAAACCGGATAGGCTTAGCGGCTTACAAGTTGGCTTCATTACCCAATTTCCGTCTAATCCTTTTGTAATGAATAACACTTGAATGGAGTGTTGATTGATCCTAGAAAAATCATTTTTCCACGAAAAACACTAAAAGCACGAAATTTTTCAAATAGATACCGAACTCTAGATCCCCTGTAGATCATCACCCAAAGGGTGAATAGCTTAACAAATACAAGGTCTTGATTTATTTCGTGTCTTTCGTGCTTTTCGTGGACTAACTGCGGTTTTTAGGATAAAGCGTCCTGTCCAATTTTGCTTTTTAAATGCAGAGTATTTCTTCCAAATTGCAAACCAGTTCTCTTTTAGAGGATAATATGCGGCTATGCATAGCTTTACTATGCTTTTGATTGCCCCGTAACACGTCATCCGCTCACTATCGAAGCGGTATGCAAGCTTTGGAATACGCTATGAAAAAGACCATGTACGAAAAAATCTGGGATAGCCATCTTGTCGTTGACGAGGCTGGCCAAGCTCCCTTGCTCTATGTTGATCGACATTTGATGCATGAAGTTACCAGCCCACAGGCATTTGAAGGTCTGCGAATGGCGGGACGCAAGGTGCGCAATCCACACAGCATCCTTGCCACGATGGATCATTGCGTTCCTACCAAAAATCGCGACCAGCCCATTGCCGATCTGATTGCCAGAAAGCAGATTGAAACCATGGCTGAAAACTGCCTGGAAAATGGCCTGAATCTGTACGACATGAAAAACCCCAATAATGGCGTGATTCATGTGGTCGTGCCTGAGCATGGCTTTGTCCACCCCGGTATGGTCGTGGTGTGTGGCGATAGCCATACCGCAACCCACGGAGCTTTCGGCGCACTGGCCTTTGGCATCGGCACTTCCGAAGTTGAACATGTGATGGCGACCCAAACATTGCCACAAAAAAGATCGAAAACCATGCAAGTTGTGGTTAATGGCGAACTGTCCAAATACGCATCGGCTAAAGATATTGCTCTGGCTATTACCGGTAAAATCGGCACAGCCGGTGGCACTGGGTATGTCATTGAATATACCGGTTCAGCCATCCGATCCTTGTCGATGGAAGGCCGGATGACGCTCTGTAATATGGCGATTGAAGCCGGAGCCCGCGCCGGCCTTGTCGCTCCCGATAAAAAAACCTACGACTATCTAAAAGGACGCGAATTTGCTCCCTCCGATCCATACTGGGATCAAGCGCTGACTTACTGGAAAAGCCTGACTACCGACGAGGGTGCCGAGTTTGATGCAACCGTCACTCTTGAAGCTGCCGATATTGCCCCACAAGTTTCCTGGGGCACTTCGCCGGAACAAGTCATTGGCGTAGATGGTTGCGTGCCGGCACCAGAAAGTTTTAGCGACGATATTAAACGTCAGGCATGTGAAAATGCCTTGTCTTATATGGGCTTAACGCCGAATACCAAAATAACAGACATTGCGATAGATTTGGTTTTTATCGGTTCTTGCACCAATGGTCGTATTGAGGATTTTAGAATCGCTGCTGAAGTGGCAAAAGGCACGCAAGTTGCCAAAGGTGTTACGGCGATTGCAGTGCCTGGATCATATCACGTTAAACATCAGGCTGAAGATGAAGGTCTGGATAAAATCTTTCTTGAAGCGGGCTGGGAATGGCGCGACCCCGGATGTTCAATGTGTCTGGCCATGAATGGTGATGAACTGACCAAAGGCCAGCGTAGCGCTTCGACTTCAAATCGTAATTTTGAAGGTCGTCAAGGTAAAGGTGGACGCACGCATTTGGTTTCACCTGCCATGGCCGCAGCTGCCGCATCGGCTGGTCATTTTGTTGATATTCGCAAACTTTAAGCATTGATCGGAAAGAAATTATGGAACCGTACAAAAAACATGAAAGTATCGCTGCCTTAATGAACCGCAGCAATGTCGATACTGACCAAATCATTCCCAAACAGTTCTTGAAAAAAGTGGAGCGCAGCGGTTTTGGTGCACATCTTTTTCACGATTGGCGTTTTAATGATGACGGCACTGACAATCAGGTCTTTGAGCTGAATAAACCTGAATTTAAGAACGCCAAAATTTTAGTAGCCGGCGACAATTTCGGTTGCGGCTCGTCCAGAGAACACGCTCCTTGGGCGATTGCCGACTATGGTTTTAATACCATTATCTCCACAAGCTATGCCGATATTTTTTATAACAACTGTTTTAAAAATGGCATTCTGGCAATAAGAGTCGATAAAGCTCAGCTGGACAAATTAATGGCCGAAATTGCCGCTAACGAAGGCGAGCGTTTTGTTGTCGATCTGGAAAACCAGCAAATTACGACACCTGGTGGCAATGACTTTAACTTTGAAATTGACCCGTTCAGAAAAAGTAATCTGTTAAGCGGACTTGATGACATCGGCCTGACCTTAAAACATGTCGACAAAATCAGCCAGTATGAACAGCAGCACAAACAAAATTTTCCCTGGCTTTGGGCTTAAAGATTGCAAGTTCGTAGGGTTAGCTCGTAGGATGGGTAGAGCGATAGCGAAACCCATCCTACGAGAATAAAAAAATATAAATTTATAGGCATTATGCATGTCCACAGATTCAAGACATATCCAACTGATGGACACCACTTTACGCGATGGTGAACAAACCCAGGGCGTTTCCTTTACACCCGTAGAAAAAGTCAGCATCGCCAAAGCCTTGCTCCAATCACTACGGGTAGACAGAATTGAGGTTGCTTCCGCCCGTGTTTCGGAGGGTGAAAAAGAAGCCGTCACCAATATTAATGAGTGGGCACAGCAGGAAGGTTTTGCCGGTCGTATTGAAGTATTGGGCTTTGTTGACCACACCCGCAGTGTTGACTGGATCTTGGAAACCGGCGGTTCTGTAATCAACTTACTGATCAAAGGCAGTGAAAAACATTGCCGCGTACAACTCGGTAAAACACTTGAACAACATACCGTTGATATTTTAGAAAC
>CANNLO010000047.1 GCA_947505055.1 Methylococcaceae bacterium
ATGACTCTCGAGTCGGACACGAACTAAAATCTGGCTACGTGGCTTCAGTTAACGCTTATATCGATATGTTGGTTTTATCTGAAAGAACAAAGGCGGATAGACGATCTCATTTGAATAAATGGAAAAGCATTGCTGATGCAATTGAAAGCAAAGCACGAGGCGTGGCTAAGCCACTTAAGAGCTTCAACGTTGCACTGAGGGACTCATTGGTAGCCAGTAATATGAGCAAAGCTGCTTTTATTACCAATACCGGTGTATCAAAATCAGTTTTGGCCAAATGGTTGAGTGGCGCACAGCCTAACCAACGTACCATTACGGCAATTCACCGCGCTGAAAACGAGTTGGGGTTAAGTCGGGGAGAACTCACGAATCTTATTCGGGCAGATAACAAAGCTTTTAAATCCGACTTTGTTGGGGAGATTGGCTACAGAACTAGATTAGCAGAAGCTATAAAAAGTCCTTATAAGCTTCGGCCTGAAGAAGTTTCTGCGGAGCTGTTAAAAGAGTGGAAGGATTTTTTTCGCTACAAAACAGCAGTGATAGTTAGTCTAAAAAGAACAGAAAAAGGTGTATGGAGGCTCAAGCCGATTGAAAAATGCGCCAAAACTGTAGGAGAAGCCTGTATTAATAACTTAACTTCTCCATCTGGATTAATTATGTGGCGGAATATCCTGAATTTTCTTGGATTCTTACGGTTACCCATTGACCAAGAAGGTTACGGCTTAGCTTTGCATGATGTGCAAACCATTGCGTGGTTCGCTCACCCTGATGCTATTAATGCTTATTTAGAGTTCATAAAAAGTAGGTCTGGCGGAATTAGTCACGGTACCCATAAACGCATCTGCGCAGAGACAATTTGTATTTTAAATTATGAGAGTGGCTATTTGGGTCAGCAGCCTGAATTTATTAAAAAGTTAAAAGTATCTTCAATCCCAGACGGCATGGACTGGAGAATGATGTGCGAAAAAACATCGGAAGTAGCAAAAGTATGGAAGAATCAATCAAAGGACAAAAGCCGCTCAACCGAAGAGCCTATTGCTGCTTTGCTAGCGCTACCCTACGCCTTGGATCCTATCTTTAAAGCTATAAAGCAATTGGATGCCCAAGCTGCAGGGATGCCTTCTGGAGGGATGGTGCAGGCTAGACTTAAAAGAGATGCTCTGTTGTTAGCGTTCTTGGTGTCAAATCCACTGAGGGTACTTAATTTTAAAATAATGACCTGGTTGCCAGACAATACCGGAAATCTTTATAAGGATGGCAATACAAGCTGGCGACTTAGATTTGATGCAACTGACATTAAGACCGACAAGCCATACAATGTAAAGATTGCCAGTTGGTTAGTTAATCGCCTTGAAGCTTATATCGAAGAATATAGGAACACTCTACTTGAGTCTCGCCACAGTAATTATTTGTTTGTCTCGAGCCAAGTGTCTAAAGCAGTAAAGTGGGAATCGCTAGATAGGCATATTCAAAAACTCACAAAAAACCTTGTCCCAGAATCGCCAGGCTTTGGCGCACATGCCTTTCGTCACTTAGTTGCTACTGACTGGCTAACAAAGAATCCCAACGACTTCTTAACTGTAGCAGAACTGCTTAACGACCGTATTGAGACGGTTATTGCGCATTACGCACACCTCAAGAAAGACCAGTCTTTTGATCGCTACGAAAATTACGTCTTAGGGGTGATGGGCGACAATATGAGTAAATAACTTAAGGAATCCACTGCTACATTTTCCGTAATAGCACAATCAATAGAGTCCTTGAATTGATATTCAATATATGCAAGTATTGAATATCGTAATTGAAGGATATGCTAGTACTCAAGCTAGTAAATTTAAGGAGTTGTTATGGCTATGCCATTAAGCCACATTGGGTCTTTTGAACGTTTTAGTGAAAAACTCTCTGGTCTTTGCCAAGAACATATTTCATCGAATAAAGCCAAGGGTTTTATTTTTATTTTTGAGAATCCTAAAACTCAAAAATTACGCAAAAGTGGTATTCATAATAGTGATAGAGCATGCGATGAACTTAACAAAATAGCAGGTTCAAAATTAACTATATTTTATCTTGATGGTAACTTAGGTACAAATAGTGAGTATGCATCTCGTGTTGATAATTTTAATCATGTATTTTTAGATAAACTTGGCTTTTCTGAAAAAATTGATTTGCCATGTTTGCTTTTCTTTAGAATTCACCAACAGGAGTTTTCCGACTTTGAAGCTCATACATTGCGCTGGGTTGAGATGGGTTTTGTTTTTAATGATATTAAAAATATTATTCAAGACTTGGCAGATAGAGTTGATTCTGAAGATATGGACAGTCCAGTACCCTTCGCTAGTAACACCAAGGTAAAAGTAATAAAAGGATTAAAACACATATCAATTGAGAGTCTAAAGATGATAGTAACTGGGGTCTCGACTACGATCGTAGGTAATTTTTGGCCTTACTAGTTTATTGCCTTAGGTTTCGACATGTTCTGTCGCTCGTTTCTACTAGTATTCAAAAATCAGATTATTTAGGAAACTATAGTGAAAGAAATAAAAAAACTTTCAGCTGGAATCGTAGTTATCAGAAAAATTAATGTTGTTACTTGGCTCTATTTAGTCTTGCGTTGCTATAGGAACTGGGATTTTCCAAAAGGATTGGTCGAAGATGGTGAGGATCCTTTTGAGACAGCTCGGCGTGAAACTTCAGAAGAAACGTCAATCAACGATTTACAATTTAGCTGGGGACATAGTTTTACCGAAACTCAGCCTTATGCGGGTGGAAAAGTTGCGCGTTATTATTTGGCAACAACAGATAAAGTCGAAGTGGTTTTTGGTATCAACCCAGAGATAGGTGGGCCAGAACACCATGAATATAGATGGGCATCCCTAAGCGATGCACAAGCACTTCTACCCGAAAGACTGATTCCAGTCTTAGTGTGGGTAAAAGCCAAACTAGACAACTAATCACTTCAGTTATCCGACACAATCTGTCGCATTGATATGTTAGCCTCTTACTTCAATAGGAGAATGTCGAATGCTTCAGTCATCCATGCACTTCAGCACAATTAATGGTTTTAATAAGCTCAGCAAGCTTTTCGCACTCCGCCTAATGGTTAACCTTGGCGTGTATAAAGAGTTCTTTTTGAAGAGCGCCTGTGCTGATGACGATTTCATCAGTTTACTAGGCGTTACTGCCGTTGGTAACGATGGTGAATACAATCAGTCAGCAGCCATTAGAAATTTAAAGCGCGATTTACTCACATCGGAAAAAGCTAACATAGTTGTACCTGCTCATACTAGCCTAGTAAAAAACTTAATCTGGCTTAAAGAGAAAATTGGGCTTAGTGACTTAGAGCAGCAATTGCTTTTATTCTTTATTGTAGAAAGACAAGACTTTAATTTACGTAAAGTTACGATGAGCGTAGGTGAAATGAATACGATGCAAACTATTTGCATGATTGCCTGTGCTATTAATGCCAGTCCAGCCAAAGTGCGTCGCGCTTTAGAGCCAAGCGCTCGCTTAATTAAATCTGGCTTGGTCGATCTCAGCCACACCTATATTCAAATCTATCCTAAAAAAATCAGACTCCTTATTGGGTTATCTCATCAAATGGTCTTAAGGCAAGTTAACCCATTTAATCTTTTTACTGATAACTTTAAAATTACAAATTCTGGAAAACTAACACCAGATAACTTTCCTCATTTAGCACAAGAAATAGAGCATATAACAAGTTATTTGCGACAAGTGATGCTTAAAAAAGAGTCTGGGGTAAACATTTTGCTATATGGGGCACCAGGTGGCGGCAAGACAGAGTTCGTGCGCATGATTGCAAAGCAATTAAAAATGACGCTATTTGAAGTTGCCCAAGCGGCTCAGGATGATTCTCCTATTTCAGCCAATAAACGACTTCAGTCTTTTACCTTGTCACAAGAAATTTTGACACAAAAAGATAATACGCTATTGGTATTCGATGAAGTCGAAGAGGTCTTTAGCTCTGCTCCAAGCTTTGATGATGGAGGAGAAGATTCAGGAAGCAGTTCTGGTAGAAGTAAGTGCTGGATGAATACACTGTTAGAACAGAATCCAGTTCCTGCTTTCTGGATAACCAACCAGGTAAGTAATATGGATGATGCCTATTTGAGACGATTTGATTATCATCTAGAGGTAAAGTCACCACCACGACTTGTACGATTAAAAATTGTTGAGCAATACACAAAGAGCTTACCGGTTACGCAGGCTTGGAAAAATTCTATTGCGGACAATGAGAATGTAATGCCGGCTGTCATTGAGCGCGCGCAAAAGGTAGTTAAAGCGATGCTATCTCAGCAGCCGTCTATGTCGGCTGAAAAGGCCATGACACAAATTATGGCTAACACTCTACAAGCTATGGGCAAGAATAATGTATTTCCAATTACTGCTACGAATATAGACTATCGGCTAGAAGTTGTTAATGCAAATTGCAATTTACATGATTTAGCCAAGGGTCTTATGGAGAATCCTGAGGCGAGATTATGCCTATATGGTCCGCCGGGAACTGGAAAGACGGCTTTTGCTCATCATCTAGCCCAGTTATTAGACAAACCACTTTTGACTAAGCGTGGTTCTGATATTGTCTCCCCTTATGTTGGCTTGACTGAGAGAAATATGGCTAAAATGTTTAAGAATGCTCAGGCAGAGGGCGCGGTACTTTTACTAGATGAAGCAGATAGTTTTTTACGTGATCGTACTGATGCACGAAATAGTTGGGAGGTTACTGCTGTTAATGAGATGTTGACCCAAATGGAATCTTATAATGGGATTTTTGTTGCATCAACCAATCTTATTAACAATTTAGATAGCGCCTCTTTACGCCGTTTTGATCTTAAAATTGAATTCGGGTATATGAAGCCAGGTCAAGCGCACATCCTGCTAGCTGAATTAGCGAAGACATTATTAATTGACTTAACGGAAACCGAGTTAAATAGCCTTCGCCAACTTGATACCCTGACGCCAGGGGATTATGCCAATGTTGCAAGGCAAGCAAGATTATCAAAAATCCGAACTAGCCAAGAATTACTTAATCGATTAGAGAATGAATGTAAGGCAAAAGCCCCACATAAACTAGGCCCTATGGGTTTTGTTGCTTGATTGAGGCGTAAGGAAAAATATGTCAGAAGTTTTAATGCGTCAAATAGAGATGTTGCGGATGATTCCAAGACGTAGAAGCGTCACAACTCAAAAACTCAAAGAGAAGCTTGATACACTGGGGTATTACGCCACTGAACGAACAATTCAGCGTGACCTAATTGAGATGTCACGTAAACTGCCTATAGTTTGCAAAGACGATGAAAAACCGTATCAATGGTCTTGGGCCATTCATGGTGAGTTATGGGATATTCCTCAAATGGATTTGGATGAATGCCTCCCTGCCACGCTTCTAGAAATTGAGATGCTGTCATCCTTAGAGTCGACGATGGATAATAGATTCGCTGCAATTCACCCATATCTTGAGCGTTCATTTCTTTTCCTACTCAATAAAATTGGCAGTGCAAGCTTTAATCATTGGAAACGCAAAATTAGATGCATTGATACTCGGCAGATTGCTAAATCACATTTATTTGAGAAATCCGTGCTTGATTCTATTCACTTGGGAATCATTGAGAAAAAATATATTGAAATATCAACAAAGGATAATCCTGAGCTGAGTATTGAAATAGAAGTGCTAGCGTTACTGGCAATCGATACGGTTTATAAAATGATTTATAAGCGAAGTGGTAGTGGCCAAGTTGAATCACTTTCCGTAGCAAACCTGCTAAAGGCATCGTTATCTGAGACAGTAATAACAGTACCTACTAATTTGGATTTGGATGACTATATAAATAAGCAGATTTATCGAGCAGATTCACCTAAAGAGAAATCAAAACTGATATTACATTTTTACAATTATGCCGGGGATTTTCTTAATGATTCAGCGCTTCTACAAGATAAAATTTATCCTGATCCCTATCATCAATTCCCCGACTTTCCCGTCAAGCAAAAAGTTGAAGATTTTGGTAATGGCGAACTTAGGGTCACTGCAACTAAGTATGTAACAAAAAAAACCATCCAATGGATTCTTGGTTTGGGGTCGGATGTTTTAGTCATTGAGCCGGAATGGCTTAGAAATGAAATTAAAGCCTTAGTCACCAAAACAGCAAGTCACTACGCATAAAAACATGAAGATAGATGAACGATCCAAACTCAAGATAAACCAGAGGGGTGCGACAAGATCGGTCGCATAATGCTTGTACAATTTTCTCATTGGAGGATTTAGTTATGAGTTCAGCTAATAAAATAAACGACCAAGAGTTGAAGGCGACTATTGATGCATTTAACGACACGGGTTATAGCAATGATAATTTATTTAAAATTATAAAAACTGCACATCTACCTGACTCTGGGTGGACTACATTTACCCTTGAAGAAATGATTTTGTACAATACAACCATTGGAGGATTAAGCTATGACGATTGATTCAGCTAATAAAATAAAAGATCAGGAGCTAAAGGCTTCTATAGATGCTTTCAATGATACTGGTTATAGTAATGATGATTTATTCAAAATTATTAAAACTGCACAACTACCTGATTCTGCATGGACTACCTATACGGCTGACGAAATGATTGCGCGAATTAATATAATCTGTGGCATAAAATAATTAATTTTTTTGTATTTAGACAAGGTCGCTAATAAGAACTTTAGGTATATATCTATGAAATACATTTTTGCTTTAATTTTATTAATGATGAATCAATCAGTTTTTGCGAATGCATCGAACTGCTATTCAATTCAAAATCAAGATAACAAGAATTACTGTCTTGCTACAGCTAAAAACGAAAAATCCTACTGTTATTCAATTCGTGAAAACGACACAAAAAACATGTGTCTAGCGCAAGTGAGCAATCAAAAGAGTTATTGTTACAGCATCAGGTCTAGTGACTTAAAAAATCAATGTTTAGGGATGGTTAAGTAAAAAATAACCTTTTAAGTAGTATCTAAGGTAATGTCTTTAAGTCTGGATAGTTTAAATCAATGTTGTCGAAGTGAGGGGGAGTAATGTCTGACGTGTTGTTGCGGCAAATTGAGATGTTGCGAATGATCCCTCGCAACAAGATGGTCACTACCAGCAAAATCAAGGCACGCCTTGAAACACTGGGCTATGTGATCACAGAAAGAACTATTCAGCGCGACTTGAATGAGCTTTCCAGAAAATTTCCAATTATATGTGATGACACAAAAAAACCTTATCAGTGGTCAATGACTGACGCCAGCCATAATCTTGACATTCCAAGCCTGGGAAGCGACGCAACACGCAGCCAACTTACATCGACAGAAGCCGCTCCTGAAATACAGCGTCGCTTGGACGATCTTGCAACACACCCAAAAACGATATTTTTTAGTTATGGTCACGACGATGGCAAAGAGTTGGTCCAATTATTCAAGCAGGACTTAGAGAAGCGTGGTCATCAGATATGGTTTGACGAGAAGGATATTGGCAATTGGGATGACTGGAAGGGTAAAATCACTCAGGGCATAGATTCCAGTCACATGGCCGTTGCCTTCATATCCAAGCATTCCATTCGTGATCCTGGAGTTTGTCGTAACGAGATTGCTATTGCGATGAATCGTTTCGGTACAGTTTATCCAATACTTATTGAAGATGGCATCGAGCAAGATATCCCCGTTACCATTCAGCATCTGCAATGGCCAGATCTAAGCCGTTGGAAGGATATTCGGAATGGCAAAGTGCCCGACATCGAATGGGATCGCTGGTACGAAGAAAAACTACTCAGTTTGATCGAGAAGATAGAAGGCGATGCCACGCGATTCTCCGACGAGACCCGTGTTCTCCAGCAGGTGCTGCAGCCCATCACTTCAGAATCCAAGATTGCCCAGCATGTACCTGGTTTTGTTGGCCGTGAATGGATATTTGATGCCTACAGCCAATGGGTCGATCATCAGCCAGAGTCACGTCTCTTCTGGATCAAGGCTGGGCCGGGCGTAGGCAAGACAGCAATCGCAGCGAACCTCGCCAACAGCAAGCGTGACGCTATTTGCGCTAGTTGGTTTTGCGATGCAAAGAGCAGTGAGCGCAGAAATCCGAATGCTGCCCTGAGGGCCATTGCGTTTCAACTGGCGCTACGATGGGAAGATTACCGTGTCAGACTTTTGAGAAGTCTTCAACTGTATGCCTGTGCTACAGATGTAACATGCGACAATGCCCGCGAAGAACTTGGCAAGAAAAACACGCAAGATTTATTTCTTTTACTGCTGGCTGAACCCATGGCTGGCCTTATCTGGCGCGGGCATAAACTGGTTGTTGTTATCGATGCCCTAGATGAAGCTACCAATGAACAGGGTAACAATCAGATCACAGAACTCATCAGTCGTGAACTGGACAGCCTGCCAGACTGGATTGGCTTTGTCGTCACCAGTCGCCCTGAGGCCAAGATTGTCAATCGGCTGCGCCGGTTCAAGCCGTTTGAAATGAATGCGGAAGATCCGCGTAACTTGAATGATTTAAGAGACTGGTACAAGAAAAAACTCGGTAAGCGTTCGGAACTGAATGAATTATCTGAAGCCGAACAGAATCGCATCGAGGATCTGCTTATTGAAAGAAGTGAGGGGATGATTCTTTACCTCAAGATGGTGGAAGAAGGCTTCAAGGAGGAATCACTTTGCGTATCCAAACTTGAGGGCATGGGGTCTGGCTTGCCTGGCCTCTTTGATAGGTACTACGATAGCTTTCAGACCCGGTTTGGCGAGGATTATGAAATATCCGTCAAGCCGCTACTGAGACTTTTTCTAGCAGCTGGTGGTCCCTTGCCAGAAGACTTAGTCAATGAGACGCTTAAGTGGAATAGCGAACAATTTCTGACCTGTCGCAACCGGCTTGGCAGTTATGTGATTCATACCGAACAGGGCTATGAGCTCTTCCACAAAACCCTAGCGGAATGGCTTGGAGATAAAACGAGCGCCCCGTTTTATATAGATCGCTCATTAGGGCGGCAAAAGCTGGCCGATGTACTGTTTAAGGAAGTAGTTGTTAAAGAGAGTCATCAGGTGCGATGGAAAAATCTGGTTGAAGAATGGCTACCGGACTGGTTGCCAGAACTTTCTCAGCAAGACAATCCATTAGCAATTGGTAATCTAGGTCAAAAGCTACAGTATTGGGCAAACTACTCAAAGGCACGCCCACTTTTAGAGCTTGCATTGGAGATGCAGGAAAAAGTTCTTGGCCCAGAGCACCTTGATACTGCGACTGCCCTAAATAATCTGGCAGGTCTACTTCGCGATCAAGGCAAGCATGCCGAGGCAGAGTCTCTTTTGGTGCGAGCTCTGGGTATTTGTGAAAAAATACTGGGTACGGAACACCCAAACACAACATCATCCTTAAATAATCTTGCAGGCCTACTTCGCGATCAAGGCAAGCATGCCGAGGCAGAACCGTTTTATCGGCGCGCTTTGGCTATTCGTGAAAAAATTCTGGGCGCAGAGCACATTGATGTAGCCTCATCTCTAAATGGTCTTGCTGCTCTGTTTAATGAACAAGGTAATTATACCGAGGCAGAACCGCTTTATCGGCGCGCTTTGGCTATTCGTGAAAAAATTCTGGGCGCAGAACACATTGACGTAGCCTCATCTCTAAATGGCATTTCGATTTTACTTCGCAATCAAGGTAAGCTTGCGGAGGCAGAGCTGCTTTGTCGGCGCGCTTTGGCTATCCGAGAAAAAATTCTGGGCGCAGAACACCCCTATACAGCATCATCCTTAAATAATCTTGCAAGCCTACTCCGCGATCAAGGAAAGTATGCGGAGGCAGAACCGCTATATCAGCATTCTTTGAAAATCTGGGAAAAAACACTTGGTACGGAGCATCCTGATGTAGCGACTTCCCTAAATAATCTTGCGATGCTTCTTTGTGATCAAGACAAATTGGCTGAGGCGGAACCACTTTATAATCGAGCTTTGGCTATTTGGGAAAGAACATTGGGCGCTGAACACCCTAATGCAGCGACTTCCTTAAATGGTCTTGCTGGTCTCTTTCACGATCAGGGTAAGTATGCGGAGGCAGAACTGCTTTATCATCGTGCTTTGGTTGTTCGTGAAAAAACACTTGGATCAGAACACCCTTATGTAGCAACATCTATAAATAACCTTGCTAGTTTGTTTCGCGATCAAGGAAGATATGAAGAGGCCCATCAACTCTATCAGCGCGCTTTGGAGATTTATGAAAAATCCCTTGGTACGGCACATCCATATACAAAACAAGCGCGATTGGACTATGATAAATTTATTGCAATTAACGGTTAGAGGCAATGGCTACTAGTAGAATTCCCTGCTATTTAATGCAAGGTACCGTGTACGTTATGACAATAAAAGATCAAGATGAATTGCGGATTGGGGTGTACTCAACATCAAAACAATCCCGTGAAACTCAAGTGAGATCAGGTATTGGTCTTGATGTAGAAATAATATGGGAAGAGAAGTTAGCATCAAAAGCACACGCACTGGCAGTAGAGACATTGGCCCATCTTTATCTATGTGAGTTTGAGCAATGGCAAAAAGTCGGAAAGAAAACAGTTCAAGTCTTTCATTGTAGTAAAGTTGAGGCTAAGGACGCCTGCGAGAAAGCTGTGAAAGCTATATCCGCAGGATTAATGCTCGCTATATCAAGGTAAAAGCTATGCCATTTGATTCACTAGGGGAAATCCCCATCGTTTTTGCCGTTACAGGCCATAGAGATATCCCCTCTGAAGATTTTGATGGTTTGTCTAAGTTAATTTCTGCAAAGCTTAAACAATCTAAAACGGACTATCCTGATTCAACTCATGTGTTATTAAGTTGCTTGGCTGAGGGCGCTGACAGAATTGCGGCACAAGCGGCCCTAGATGCCGGTTGGCAATTGGGCGCTATTTTGCCGATGCCAGAGTATGAGTATCTCAATGATTTTGAATCTAGCGAATCTAAAAATGAATTTCAGCGTTTAATATCCGCCTCTAGTTTTGTCATGGAGGTCAGTTCATCATTACGGCCAGATTGCTATCTAGATGCGGGCAAATGGCTTTGTCGACGCGCTCAATTATTAATAGCGCTTTGGGATGGTAAGGACGGAAAAGTTGGTGGCACTGCTAATGTGGTGAAGATATTCCTTGAAGGCGACCCTAAATACAACGACAGCCCGGCAGTGCCAGATACAGGATTGGTTCATCACATTGTCACACGCAGACTTAGTGACCCTCAAGACTTACATAGCGCCAGCCCTAAAACTTTGTCACCACGGCCTGCTGGTTTGAAATTAGATAATGCTGGCGTTGAGAAAAAACGATGGGATGAGATATTTAAGCATATTGATAGCTGGAATAAAATTCATTCTGAATCAAAAAAAAATGATGGAGAGAATAAAGTTGGCCTTGGACTTTATTACCCAAAGAGCGACGCAGATAGTACAAAGTATGGGGAAATCAATAAAAAACTTAAAGCTAAAATCAATCAAAATCCACAATTAAAAGCTTTAGATTGCTTGTACCAAGCTGCTGATAAGCTTTCTTATGAAGCTCAGGAGAAGCGTAAGTCTAGATTTAAAATCATCATTTTATTTGGCGCTTTAGCTATCCTTATGCAGCAGCTTTATTCCAGTGCATTTCCATATCCTGTCACGATGTGTATCGCTATAGCTTCGGGATTATTGAGCTATGGACTTTATTGGAAATCCCAGAGAAGTAAACTTGAAGAGCGCTATATCCATTACAGAGGGTTAGCAGAAGCTTGTCGTGTCCAATTTTTTTGGATTTTAATTGGGTGTAAAGATGATGTGACGGACCACTTTTTATTTGCGCAACGCAATGCCCTAGAATGGATAAGACAGGCAATAAGCACCATTGCTTTTTATGAAAACCCTACAACCGCTAATACGTTAGCAGATGTAAATTTGGTAAAAGATACATGGATAGAAGATCAATTTAATTATTTTATTGGGAATACAAACAAAGCTAAAAAACATGCTGATGATGGACGAAAATTCGACAATTGCACCAAGTACCTTATTTGGATTGGTTTATTTTTATACGTTGCAGTGCTATTCGTTCATATATTTATGGGTGAGAGTTTAATTCCAATACTTAATCTAGTGTGTGGTCTTGCTTTAGCGGTAGCAGCTCTTTTTAACATTTGGAACGAAACAATGGCGCACAATGAACATGCTACGCGCTATGAACGCTCAGGTTTGTTATTTGCCATTGCAGATGAAAGATTAGATGCCGCTATTAAAGGACATGGAATAGAACCAGGATTAAAATTGGCTTTAGCTCAAGAGATTATTTATAAAACAGGAAAAGAAGCCTTGGATGAAAATAGTGACTGGGTTTTACTGCATCAACAAAGGCCTGTTAAGGCCCCTGTTGGGTAAATAGCCTGATTTAAAAATAATATTGATAGTTGTAAAGTACAGTTATTAAATTAATTACTATATTAATAGTTTACGTCAATGTTAAGTACGGCGAGTATCATGCTAGGATGTATTCATACAAAATCTTTGTTAATTATCAATTGAGTGGGAGTTAAAATGGCACAAGAACCAGTTCAGAAGGTAAAAGGGGTTGTCGACATCGTTTTCCTTATCGACATATCTGGTAGCATGGGGCCGTGTATCGAGGCTTTGAAAACCAATATTGGAACATTCACGGCCACCATGGCTAACCCTGATCCAAATGGAGGATCTCCAGTTAAGGATTGGAGAATTAAGGTTGCCGGCTATAGTGATTTCATGGCTGATGGCAGTCAGTGGTGGGTTGAATTCCCGTTCGTAAATGATTTGACCCAAGTTACTTCAAATCTATCCTCGCTAAAGCTAGTAGGTGGTGGCGACTTGCCCGAGTCACTTCTTGATGGTCTCTACAAGATTGCAAAGATGCCCTCAACAGAGAAGAGCGATAGTGCCGAATCAAATAGTTGGCGACATAGGCACAACGCAGCTAGGGTAGTTATATTTTTTACCGACGCAGAGTTTCATCCAACACTGTCAATACCAGAAGCTCCTGGTGCAATGTTAGATGACGTGATTAGAGAGCTGCAAAATTCAAGAATAATTCTTTGTGGTTTCTGCCCAGAACATGAGTGCTATAACAAGCTTTCAGAGTTGGATAAGAGCGTAATTGAGTTTGTTGGGACGATTTCTGATGCTGTTGCCAAGATGGGCGAATACACTAGCGACACAAAAAACTTCCAAGAGACGCTCAAGGCGCTCGCTAAAACCGTTAGTCTATCTGCAGAAGTTGTTGCCCTCTAACATCAAAGGTAATAAGGCATGCCAATAAAACTAAAGCCGGGGAACAAAAAAACATCCCCCAAATCAACGTACGAAATTGTTCGGGAATTAAACCAAGGGATGTTTGCTTCTTCTTATGAGGCAAAGTCGGCGCTTGGAAGGCGTGTATTCTTTAAAGAATACAAATCTCCTACCCCTACAGTATCTTGGTACAGAGGATATGTTGAGTATCAGACTGAAATAAAAAAGAGAATTGAATTGGATCCTGTCACTAGAGTCAGGACATACGAGTTCATCGATTTTTTTGAAGATAAATTTTTCTATCAGGTATTCGAATTTGTTGAAGGGGGTATGTCCTTACAGGGTTGCCTAGATAAGTTAAGAGACGCTGCGAGCGCCGCTTCTTGGAAGGATCGCGTTTATTTTGCTCGGGTAATGATGGCGGGGATTGCCGGATTCCATGCTCTTAAGATTATCCATACGGACCTCAAGCCTGACAATATTTACTTAATCCCAAACAAGGATAGCGCGGGTGATTATTACCTGAGAATTATTGATGTTGATTTTGCAATCCTCCAGGATAAGCAGGCTCCATGGCACGGCGTAAATGGATATGTAGGTACACCTAAATATCAGTCCCCAGAACATTTGCGTGGCGAAATTCCAACACCTGCATCTGACACGTTTACTTGTGCGCTAATGCTTTGTGAATTACTTGGTGGAGGCCACCCTTTTAGGAAAGAGGAAGATTATGGAAATTCTATATTGGCCGGTGACAAGTTTATTCCATTCAAATTAGAGCAGTCGATCAATAAGGTTGACGACGTTGCATTTCTTGAAGGGGTGATTAATACATGTTTCAATCCAGATCCAGAAAATAGGCCAACAGCCAGACAGGTTGCCGATGCACTTTTGGGCAAAAAATTTGAGTGGATTATAACTCCTACAACTGCCCCATCTCCTGTAATTACGCCTACGACATCCCCTGTGGTAACGGACCCTAAACCTAGCCTATCGACTACTGATAAGTCGGTTGCTATTAGTTTTGGGGGGAAGCAATTAACACTGATCAATATCGATTCCGAGTTCGGCAAGAGGACATTTAAAGGCGTTCATGATGATGCCCAGTTTCTGAGCGAAAAGCAATTCAGGATATATCGAGATCCTGCTACGAAGTGCTGGCTAATTTCTCATGAAACATCAGCCACCAACGAGACAATTGTTAATGGTTCTAAATTGGTAGCACCAGTTTCCGTTGCTGATGGGATGCGCATTGCCGTAGGAAATTCTGCTAAAGGTATTGAGAAATTTACTCTTACGCTTAATTTAGTAGTAAAGGAATGATATGGAAAGCTCCGCTTTTAATGCATTCAGGGAAATACGTCGCGAAATCGCATCATTGTGGAATCAACTGAATCGTGATTTGAACAAGGGAGGCTCACCAGATTTTCCTCTACTTTATGAAAACGAGCTTTCTAAAGTCGTGATCATGAAACCTGAAACCTTTGGGAAACCTGAGAACTGGTTTTTCATTGGAGATATTCATGCGGATTTTTTTGCGTTACACACACTCCTAAACTCCATCAAAAAACAATGTCCCGACTTCAGGCTTGTTTTCATGGGTGACTTGGTGGATCGTGGGGAGCAACCAGTTGAGTGTTTCTTTCTACTATTGCAATGGGCAAAGGAACATCCGGAGCGAATTATCTGGTTGGCGGGAAATCACGATATCGCTTTTACTTATGACAATCAGCAAAAGCAGTTTGTTTCTTCCGTTAGGCCTTCAGAGTTTCTAGACTTTCTGAATATAGATGATGAAATGCAAAGCTTCCGTAAATTATTGGGAGACTTTTTGGTCAAACTTTCTGGAATGCTACCTAGGGCGGTACTTTTCCCCGACGGTTTACTTGCAACGCATGGGGGGTTCCCGTTGGTCGACAAGCAGGAGTCCGCTAAAAACTTCTCTAAAGTTGAAGAGATTATGACATGGCTCAATTCTCCAGAATGCCTTCAGGACTTCACTTGGACAAGAATTGCTAAATATCCCAAGCGCTCACCTAACCGTTCATCAAAGGGCTGCTCTTACGGTTTCCAGGACTTCGAGGCTTTCTGCAATCTCAAGCCAGACTTATTTCCTGTGAAACGAATGATTACTGGGCACGAGCACCCTGAAACAGGATGGCAAGAATTCTCAAGTTATATATTAAACCCCAGCGCTACGATCTGTGGATTTGGCTTTGATTATATGTTGGAAGCACCAGAAAAATTTTATAGGTACAAACCTAAGCTGATGCTAGGACGATACCGCAAGGATCAGCTACCTGAACCAATTGAGATAGATTATTCGGTTGAAGAACTACATAAATTTTACCCTCCCATTAAGCCAAATGATCCAATGACGTCTGCTTCCATTGATCCTCCTGTGGTCGATGAGTCGATTGGTGAGAGAACGTCGACTACGTCAATCAGTCATCCCCAATAAATGCCATGAGTTCTGGCCTTAAACTCGTATTTTACGAAACAGACGTCACTACAATCAATGTTGAAACCTTAGTAGGCAAAGCTTTATTGAAAAATCTTGGGGATGATGCAAAGTTCGTCAGCACGAAGCAGTTCAGAATTTTCAGGAATCCCAGCTCAGGAAAATGGAGTATCGAGCATGATTCTTCGGCTCAGAATGAGACCCTTCTTAATGGCGACACCCTAACAGCTGCATCAGAGCTTAATGATGGCGATGAAATTTCAATAGGTAATGCCTCTAAGGGTATCAAGAAAATGCCATTGCAGGTGCAAATCGCCGGCGAAGCAACAATACTATTGACTCCTCCATTAGTGGCTAGAATGGAAGAGCCCTCCACTTCTAAAGCTTCACATCTTCCTTCTGACCTTGAAGTTAGTAGCACTCTAGCTCATAAAACTGGCGCTTTGATGCTTGTCTGGCTTAAAGCCGTTTGCATGTCGTTACTCACAATTGCTGGGTACTTTCTTGGAGCACTGGCAGGTGGTGTGATTGGAAGTAATGCAACTCTAGTCAGGAAAGGGCGCTCAACTTTTGGGGAAGTTATTCTGAACATCAAAGACTGCAAAGTTAGGCAAGGTCGATCAATGTTTGGCGAAGTGCAGATGACGATAGTTGGTGAAAAAATCCATCGGGGCAATTCATCGATGTTTGGAGAGGTCCTGGCGCATGTAAATGGCGATAGGGTTATCTCCGGAAACAATATTTTTGGTGAGGTAATAGCAAAGATTGATGGCAATCACGTTATCAAAGGCAATGCCCTAATATTTGGCGATGTGATCGCTAATGTTGAAAACGGTGGACGTATGTCTGCGGCTGCAGCCGCAGTGTATTTACTACTAATGTAGTGAGAAAACTTTAACCAATTTTTATTTTAAGGGGTCTATATGTCAATAAAATTGCAAGCGGGTGAAATAGTTAATGGCTATGTTATAGAGCGCCATCGTGACCTTGGCGGATACTTTTCCCTTTATGACACTCACAAGGAATTCCATCCAAGTAGCCTTTTTCAGTTTAGATCTCCTAGTATAAATTCCGATTGGTACCAGCTTTATATCGATCACTTAATTGAATTAAAAGAAATAATTTCTAATAGTAGTTTAAAAAATATAACTGAGCATGTCCTTGATGTTTTCTCAACGAAACATTCTTCCCTTTGCTATGTAACTGATCGATTATCTGCATCTCTGGATGAGTACCTTGAATTGACAAGGTCGATAGGAGATTTGATAGGAGTTGCACGAGAATTAACAAAGAATGTTGCCGCAATGCATGATGCTGGCTTAACTCTTGGTGCTTTCTCCCCATCTACAATTAGAGTTCAGCAAAATGGTGGCAAATGTAAACTCTTGCTATCACATCTGCACTGGGTTCATATTCGAAATAAACCATGCCCATGGGATACAAAATGGCAGTTCATAGGATATTCATCACCAGAATTACAAACCCCCGAAGGTGGACCAATATCGACAGCATCGGATGTTTTTACTCTTGGTGTAATTATTGTGGAATTACTTACAGGAAAAAACTGTTTCATAAACAATGATACCTCCTTGGAAGAAGCGCTTGCTGAAAGTTATGTATTAATAGAAAAGATTGATGGCCTAGACAAGAGTTCTTCTCAAAGTATACTGGCTCGTGCTTTAGATCCCAATCCTCAAAACAGGCCAAGCGCCCACGAAATTATAAAGATATTCCCTAGAGATATTTCCGAGAGTTCAAATGATATTATTCTGATTGATAAGCCCGTTGAGAGGTCTTTGCAAGCACTAGCCTTCTGGGTTGCTTACCAAAATGGAAGATATCGGCACCACTCTCTACCAGAGGGCGCCATTGTTTCTGAGTTAACATGCCTTTTGTCCGGGGATGTCAAAGGTCAGCTCACAATTGAGCGTGAGTTGATGTATAAGGATTTATTGGAAGGTAAGCCATGGGATACCAAGGTGCGAGCCGATTTGGCAATCATGCCTTCTGAGCCAGAAAAGCGTGGTGTTCCTGTTGCATTAATTGAAGTAAAACGAGCTGACGCTCCTTGGCGTGAAATTGAAGGAGACCTCATTGCGCTAAATCATTTTAAATTACTTTCACAAAACACTCTAACCCTATTGGTTGTGGTCGCTCAAGCTCATAGACCTAATCAGTGGGTTAGCCCCAATGGTGTTTCTCCCAATGAAATTGAAACTATTCAAATTCAAGAAGAGGATAAAACCGTTGATATCAGATATAAAGTCCGAAGAGTCCTTAAAGCTTCAGGCTCTTTCAAGATGGTGGATAGTGCATGCTATTGCTGTCTTATTGAGGTTCTATAACTTTTTGCGAAACCCAAGGAAACGAAAATGGCAGCACCAAATGTAGATATTGTTTTTGTGATTGATGCTAGCGAGAGCATGAGACCATGCTTTGAGCAGTTGCGACAGCATCTCTCGGAAGTTTATGCTCCCATGCAAGGACTTGTTAGCAAGGTTCGTTTCGGGATGGTGGCTCAGAGTGTTGGCTCAACTGGTGGCGTGGTGATGTTCGATCATCAGTTTCTCTGTGGATCAGGTCCCGATGCGATGAAAAAGCTTTATAGCAAAGCGCCAAACGACACGGATACCCAAAACGAATTCCTCACGGACAATTCAGAGAAACTCAAACAGTCACTCAGCGTTTTAAAGCCTCAAGGCAACGAGGACATGCTTGTCGCTCTCGATATAGCGCTTGACTTCCCTTTTGGCTCCCTAAGCAACACAAAACGTGTGGTAGCTCTATTCTCAGATGAGTCATTTGAGGGGGGTATTTCTAAGAGTGCCAACAATGAAAAAATACCGGACTTGATCCAAAAGATTCAGAACCGGCATATCCAACTCTTTTGCGCTATTCCTGATAGTGCCGCAATTCAGAAGATTGCTGAGGTGGACCGTTCTGAGATTGAGCTTGTAGATGGCGGCGGCGGCTTGTCAACAGTTAACTTCAGGCAATTACTTGGACAGATGGGCAAAAGCATCAGTGGTTCAATGTTGCAGTCGGTTTCAGAGCCCGCTTACAAGCGAGCCATTTTCGGACAGGACACATGGGGAGAGTCTCGAGCTCTCTCCGCCACCAATAGGGATGTAATTCTCAGCGTTGGCGAGTCGGCCAATCTAGACGATTCAGGGCCGATCAAGAATATCCATGTCCAGTTGAACTGGACTCGCGCAATTGATCTTGACTTACATGCTTTCTTTAAAAACCGACGAGGACAACACAGACATCTTTATTTTGTTAATCGACACACGCCCATAGACGGAGTTAGCTTAGATAATGATGCAGGTGTTGGGGATAGAGGCGGCCAGAATGTAGAAAACATAAATGTGAGCGATATTGATGCTATTGAAGAAATTCTTTTTGCTATAAAAATTTTCGGCGATGGTGAAAGGTTCTGCGATTATGATGCCCGAGTCGTGGTTGACACAGGGAATGGCGAGAAATTTATTGTACCTCTGACTTCAAGCGATTCAGCAACTTGGTGTGTCATTGCAAAAATAAGCAATCACCCAGGGAGGTCGCCCAAAGTTGTAAACGTTAATTGCATCATGGAGGAAGAGCCGACTGTAGATTCGGTTTGATCCAGGATATATCTTAATGATATCAACTAAAAAAGATAAACTTATTCGATTAGGGCAGATTAAGGCTGAGTGTGATGAAGCATTTATGTGCATCAGTCATGGCCTCCCAATGCCTTGTGATATCTGTGATGCTGAATCCGATGACCATGCACCACATGCGGCTAAGTGTAGCAAATGTGGGTATAGCAACAGATCATCGCGAGGTTACTTATCTGGAAAAAAACACCCGTGTCATTCCATTGAGAAATATGATGAAACAGGCCACATTGCATTTGATCCTGATCCTGAAATTTTAAGGGCAGAACATGAGAAGCAGCTGCGACGTGAAAGAGAGGCTCGTGAGCGTCGAGAACGGGTTGAACGGGAACGTCTAGAGCGCGAGAGAATTGAACGGGAACGTCTAGAGCGCGAGAGAATTGAACGGGAACGTCTAGAGCGCGAGAGAATTGAAAGAACAACCAGAGGGCACGGGGATGGAGCAAAAACTGGGATATTTTCACCTAGAGGTTTTAGTTTTATCTTAATTCTCCTTTTTTTGGCGTACATAAGTTTTTTTAAGAAAGATCATACTTATAGTCCTCCAAAAGAATTGGATTCAACAAAACTTCAGGAGGATATTAACCTATCGTCGACCAAAGAAAGCTCGCTTGTTGCACAAGAACTTTTACGTCAGGACGACGCCTTAAGGGCTTCAGAATCTGTTATTAATGGTCTTGAGCTCGACGCAGTAGTCAAATCAATGTCGCCTGAAGACCTCAAGCTCTTAGTCAGTAGCGGAAATAAAAAAGCAATTTTGGCGCAGGCGCTAGAATTAGCTACCCAAGGTTACGATGAAGCTTTACAGGCTTTTTCCAAGATAAAAAAACTGGCTGATACTGGATTTTCTCCAGCGCAGTTCTTCACTTCCCAAATGTACTATAACGCTACTGGGACTGAGCTTGATAACACCATGGGGCTTGCCTATCTGCGTGAATCCGCAAATAGTGGTTACCCTCGAGCAATGTATGATCTAGGTGTTCGGCTCGTTGAGGGTAATGGTGTTAAGGATAATATAAAGGCAGCAATTAAGTGGCTTAGTCTTGCTAAAGATGCAGGCTCTTCCGAAGCTACGATTCTACTCGATAAATTGCTTATTCAATCAACTCCTCAGTCGATACAAGCCATCCCCTCTAATCAAGCTAATGTGATTAGGCCGCAAGAGACGCAAAATATGTCACCAGGTGGTTATTCTCCAGATAACGCTCAACCAGAAGCTGTTTATGAAGCAAAATTCAAAGGAGTTTTCGGAATAACTATTGAAGAGAGGCTCTACCCGACAGAAGAAATGAGAGAAAATGCATTAGAATTGTGGGCCAGTGAAAGAAAAATTCTAGAACCGGATGGCACAATTAATGAAAAGCATGTTGTGAAACAACCTGAATCTAATAGCAGTTACCAGGATTTCATTAACAGTTATCATTGATGTTTGGGGGATCTTAATAAATGTAGGGTTTTATGTGACCGTCCGCTTAGGGTCGGAAGTGACGAAATTAAGTGACTGCTTTATGCAAAAATATCGTTTGTGGTGTGTCAGAAAAGTATATTTCTTCAATGATTTTACTTAGCCGGCATTCATGAAGATGAATAGGGTTGAATTTTAGGTTAGGCTCATAATGAACTCATACGAACAAGACATGTTGTCAGTTCAACCAGTTAAAGACTTTGGAGAATTATTATGTGGACTACACCAGCAGCTA
>CANNLO010000048.1 GCA_947505055.1 Methylococcaceae bacterium
AGGCTTGATTAAAGAATAGCCTGGTCTCACTAAAGTTTTTCAGAGACCTGCTGGTTTATAAATATGCATTGTCAAGAACCTTCTTTCGGGCCAACCATACCCGAATCAATGCAATTTATATTATAAAGATTCAGTAATTTATAAGGATTGGTTTTTTATAACAAAAAACGCTGATTCCTTTAGTGTCAAGCTTCGTGGAACAATCAATCTTATCTGTGCATTCATGGCTCAATTCGATGATTTTACTTTAATAGAACATAACACATGGGTTTTCTATGATTTTACAAAGTTTTTAGGTTAAAATAGTAAGCTTACAAAGCTGGACGAGTGGGTTGCTATGGTGACTCAAATAAATACATCCCACTTGGCTTTGAGCTACCAGTCTGTATCCAACGCATTACATCCGCTTTAATGGTTACGCCACCGAAGTATAGGTTGTGATGTGGTTATGGCTCGTGACCCACCGCACCGGTACGAACCCCACAAAGTATTCAGTTAAAGGATGCATGACGGGTGAAGTCACCAAAAAAGTTTTTTATGCCCAACTTAGAGTAAACACATGACAGATTTAGCGCATTACAGAAACATCGGCATCTTCGCTCACGTCGATGCTGGTAAAACAACGACTACCGAGCGGATTTTAAAGCTTACCGGTAAAATCCATAAAATCGGTGAAGTGCATGATGGCGAAACCACAACCGACTTCATGGATCAGGAGCGTGAGCGAGGTATTACCATCCAGTCTGCGGCGACAACCTGTTTCTGGAAAGACTACCGATTCAATATCATTGACACCCCGGGACACGTTGACTTTACAATCGAAGTTTACCGTTCACTAAAAGTGCTTGACGGTGGTATTGGCGTTTTCTGTGGTTCAGGTGGTGTAGAGCCGCAATCAGAAACCAACTGGCGTTATGCCAACGATTCTGAAGTTGCCCGCGTTATCTACATCAATAAACTGGATCGCATCGGTGCCGACTTCTACCGTGTAGTAAAGCAGGTTGAAGAAGTATTGGGTGCTGTGCCTGTGGTCATGACTCTGCCAATTGGTACAGAAGATGAATTCTCAGGTGTGGTTGATTTATTAACCGAAAAAGCATGGGTGTGGGATAACTCAGGCGACCCAATGAACTACGTCATTGAAGACGTTCCAGCTGACATGATTGAGCTGACAAAGGAATGGCGTGAAAAATTAATTGACCAAGTTGCCGATCAGTATGACGATGTAATGGAAGCCTATCTTGAAGGCGAAACACCAGATATCGACACAATTAAACGTTGTATCCGCAAAGGTACGATTAATCTGGATTTCTTCCCGACTTTCTGTGGTTCGTCTTTCAAAAACAAAGGCGTACAGTTGGTACTTGATGGCGTTGTTGATTATTTGCCTTGCCCGACAGAAGTTAAACCACAGCCGGAAGTTGATCTGGAAGGCAATGCTACCGGTTCTTTTGCTATCGTTGACGCAGACAAACCGCTACGCGCACTGGCATTCAAAATCATGGATGACCGTTTTGGCGCGTTAACCTTCCTGCGTATTTATTCCGGTAAACTGGAAAAAGGCACATCGGTACTGAATACTTTCACCGGCAAAACCGAGCGTATCGGCCGTATTGTAGAAATGCACGCCGATGTTCGCGCCGAGCTTGATTCGGCTCAAGCCGGTGATATTGTTGCGGTACTGGGCATGAAGAATGTACAAACAGGTCATACGCTGTGCGATCCTAAGTTTCCTGCTACCCTGGAGCCTATGGTCTTCCCTGATCCCGTTATTTCATTAGCGATTTCACCGAAAGACAAAGCGGCCTCTGAAAAAATGGGCATCGCGTTAGGTAAGATGATTCAGGAAGATCCGTCATTCCACGTCGAAACCGATGAAGATAGCGGAGAAACCATTCTTAAAGGCATGGGCGAGTTGCATCTTGACATTAAAGTTGACATTTTAAGACGTACTCATGGCGTTGATGTTGTCGTCGGTAAACCGCAAGTGGCCTACCGCGAAACCATTACTAAAGCGGTTGAAGATGAATACACCCACAAGAAACAATCAGGTGGTTCAGGTCAATACGGCAAGATTAACTACATCATCGAGCCAGGCGAACCCGGTAGTGGCTTTGTATTTCAATCGGCAGTTACCGGCGGTAACGTACCACGCGAATACTGGCCGGCTGTTGAAAAAGGCTTTAAAAGTATGCTGGATAAAGGCGTGTTGGCCGGTTTCCCTTGCTTGGATTTTAAAGTTATCCTGACTGATGGTGGTTTCCACGCAGTAGACTCCTCGGCAATTGCGTTCGAAATTGCTGCAAAAGCTGCGTTCCGTCAATCGATTCCAAAAGCAGGTCCGCAACTGATTGAACCGATCATGAAAGTGGATACGTTTACTCCATCTGACCATGTTGGTGATGTGATCGGTGACCTTAACCGTCGTCGCGGCATGATCAAATCACAGGATGCAGCAGCCTCCGGTGTTCGTATCAAATCAGACGTACCGTTGAGCGAAATGTTCGGTTACATTGGCGACTTGCGCACCATGACTTCAGGTCGTGGTCAGTTCTCCATGGAGTTCTCGCACTATTTACCGTGCCCGAAAAACGTGGCGGATGAAGTTATCAAAGAAGTAAACGAACGCAATAAAAAGAAATAGGTTTTAAGCTTGAGCAAGGGTTGCAAAAGAATGCAGCCCTTGCTTAACAAGTGATTGCAAAGATAATGATCAAATTTGGTTATGTATATTTGCCGCTAACCAAAAGTGCTATAAAAATTTAAACGTAATATTCAATGGCGGCTCTATTCTGTAGCCACTTAAAGTAAGGTGTTTCGACGATCAATCGACCGTAGTAACGAGCCTTCAGCCAAATAACAAATTTATTAGCCTTACCGGTAGTTCATTTAACAGTTTTGGCGATGAAAATCGGTACTAAAATCATCAATTCAGAAACTCAAGTCAAGTTCGGGGTCTATTAATCTTGAGAAATTTTTCTTTTTAATTATCAATTATTTGGATATCGGTGATCTTTAGTTTTATATGCTGTTGATTTTGCGCAATGTGAACACAGCGAGGTATGTCTCGTGTATGCATGCTTGAGAATTTCAACCTAGTGAACTCTATTAAAGAGCGAGGTAGAGTATTGATTGTGTAATCAATACTCTATTATCAGAACGGCAGGGGGAGTAGTTATCTTTCTAGTAAGTTGAGCTTGCCTTCTTTACCGTTCCACTCTTCAGCGTCAGATGCAGTGGGTTGAACGTCAGTAATGATAGGCCATAGTTTGGCCAGTTCGGCGTTTAATTCGACAAATGCTTCTTGTCCTTCAGGTAATTCATCTTCAGCAAAAATTGCGTTAGCAGGGCATTCGGGTTCGCATAGTGTGCAATCAATGCATTCATCCGGGTCAATAACCAGAAAGTTAGGTCCTTCATGAAAGCAATCTACAGGACAGACATCTACACAATCAGTAAATTTGCATTTAATACAGTTTTCGGTGACTACAAAAGTCATAATTATTACCAGGAAAGTTGATTTTAATTAAAAAAGTTATTTTAGCAGAAAGCATGGCGTGATTGAATGCCCAGTTTGTTAAAGATAGCATTTAGCTGACAAAACATAACTTTACATTTTTCGTGAGATTGCTAATTCTCACGCCATTCGGAATAGGGATGTAAGGCAAGATTATTGTTGTAATACCGTAAATCATCAGTAACTTCCTGGCCCAGCCATGAGGGTTTTGAAAAATCCTCACCGGTTATTTCCAATTCGATTTCAGCGACAATTAATCCTTGATTTTCGCCTTCAAACACATCTATTTCCCAAAGATGAGTGTTGTCGGTTATAAAATGCCGGGTTTTTTCAATTAGTGGTTTTTTGCAGAGCGTATTTAATATCTCGTTGGCATCAATCAATGGGATTTCGTATTCATATTCATGTCGATGAGTGCCAATAGTTGCCGATTTTATATTTAGCCAGGCTTGATCGTTACTGGTGCGCACACGGATTGAACTGGTTGCCTGTGAGCTTAAATAGCCTTGTCGGTATTTAACAGAATGACTAACGGTCTTACGCCAGTCTTCGTTGGCTAGTAAGAATTTATGCTCAATTTCTATAGCCATGAGTGAGTCTCCTTTTGACTTAATTAATAGGACTTAAAATGATGCCTTGAATTTGACATATTGTCATAACGATTAATGAAAGAAATGCTCCTCTTCGGTGTCAATATCGATTGATTCTCCGGGGATCTTTTTTTCCTCCATTGCCCATTCACCCAAGTCTATCAATTTGCAGCGTTCCGAGCAGAATGGTTTTGAAATTTGTTCAGGTATCCACGCTACAGAACAGCCACAATTAGGGCACTTTACGATGAGTGAATGATTGGATTGAGACATTAAAGAAGGCAGCAGGTTAAATCGAAAGGGATGTCATCGGGGCTTTGTGATGGCCGCTTGCTGTCAGATGAGGGTGCCATCAGTCTGATGGTGCAGCGATGTTTCCCGCCACTAATCTCAGCAAAGCATTGTATGGATTTATCTAAGCTGACTCGAAGTAGTTGGTGGGGTTGGTTGGTGTCAAGTAGAAACTGAAAAAAACCGGCTTCGGCAATTTCTTGTCTGGGAGAGCTGCAATTGCGGATAAAATTAAGAATAAGGTCAATTGCAATGCGAATATCGTCAAAGGGACTGCTCCAGTGTATGAGGTCTTTTAATCGCAGCGATTCGTCCTGCTCCAGCCAGAAATGAAACTCAGGCAAGTCAAATGAACAAGTGCCGCCGGGTATGGAGCTACGCTGCGCTATACTTTGGAACAGGTCGCTTTCCATGATTTGTCCGCCTATTTTACCGCTGGTAGCATAGAGTTTTTTACTGGTTTGATTGAGTTGCTCAAGTAGTTCTTCAAGTTTTTGGCTATCTACGCCCTGATTATTAGCGATTTTATTAAGCACCTTGGCATGACGATCCAGTTCTTTAAGAATCTCTGACTTTAGGTCATTACGTCTGAAGATGGTCATGATGTCGAGCAGCACATTAATTGCTGCGCGCTTATCGGCAACAGTCTCCCCGGTAAGGAAATGACTAAATTGTTGAAAAAGCTGTTCTAGCCTTATGAAAACCCGGATGCGTTCGTTGAGTGGGAATTCATAGGTAATAGTGGTATTCACAGACAAGTTAATCCTGGCAAGCGCTTAAAGAAAGGTATAAATTGTGCAGTTTTTTGATCTGTTCTGCAAGTCTATAATCAGTATCGGAGTTATTAATCAGGTCGTCGGCTTTTTCATTTCTTGATGTTCGGGATATCTGGCTATCAATTATTGATTGTATTCGATGCACAGTTAATTTGTCGCGATGCATAACACGCTCGATTTGTGTTTCAACAGGACAGTCAATAACCAGTATCCGATCAACAAATTGGGTCATGTTAGTTTCAAATAACAATGGGATACTGATGATGCAATACGGACTGTTCAGTTGTTCAAGCTCAGATTGTAGTGTCTCGAAAATTAATGGATGAAGAATAGCTTCCAGTTTTTGTTTTTGAATTGGATCAGAAAAAATCTGTTCTCTGAGAGCTGTTCTGTTTAACGAACGGTCAGGATTAAGGATTTTAGAACCAAACTGCTGTTCTATTTTCTCCAGTGCCGGATTGCCGGTTTCTACCAACTGATGGGCAATATGGTCTGCATCGAGTATTGGGATGTTCAAGCTTGCGAAGATTTTGGCAGTCGTAGATTTACCGCAACCTATGCCTCCAGTCAGCCCTATCTTTAACATTAGCTCAGAGGCCTACAGCAGATAAGTAAAGCTGGTTGAGTTCATGTCCCCATAAAAGAGCGATCCATCCGGCCGCAGCTAAATAAGGGCCAAAAGGAATCGGTACATTATGGTCGTGTTTGACAAAGACTATCATACCAAGACCAATGACAGCTCCAACTAGGGATGATAACAAAATAATCATCGGTAAATATTCCCAGCCAAGCCAGGCGCCGAATAGGGCAAGTAATTTGAAGTCACCGTAGCCCATCCCCTCTTTGCCAGTAGCCAGTTTAAACAGGTGAAAAACACACCAAAGCGCCATATAACCGGCTACGGCACCAATGATACTGGCCTGGGGGGTAGTAAATACATCAAACAGGCTCAGGCATAGCCCCAGCCACATTAACGGCAAGGTGATGGAGTCAGGCAATAATTGATGATCAATGTCGATAAAAATTAACGCAATTAAAGACCAGGTCAGTAATAATGCAAATCCCGCTTGTTGTGTGTAGTCAAAATGCCAGGCGACCAGTATTGAGGTTATAGCTGTCAGTGCTTCTATGATGGGATAGCGAATTGAAATGTGACATGCACAGTTCGCACATTTACCCCTTAAAAAAATATAACTGATGATAGGGATATTCTGGTGAGGCTTGATCGGTATTTGACACCCAGGGCAACGGGATAGAGGCAAAACCAGATTGAAAGGCTCCTCGGCAACTATTTCCAGCCCTCCAGGAGTTGGTTCGGTATTAAGCTGGAGATATTCAAAGCACTCTTTACGCCATCCACGTTGCATCATTATTGGCAATCTATAAATAACAACATTGAGAAAGCTGCCAACCAATAAGCCGATAATGCCGGCTAGTAGGGAGAAAATTGCTGTTATATTTAAAAGTGTATTAATTTCTTGCATGGCTGCTGCTTCATTGAATGTAATTTTGAAACGAAAAATAAGGGGATTTTAGTTTTAGCCCACGGCCGCGCCCATTTTGAATATTGGTAAATACATCGCGACAATCAGGCCGCCCACTAAAATTCCTAAAATAACCATGATGATGGGTTCCATTAAGCTGCTTAGATTATCAACAAGGTTATCGACTTCTTCATCAAAAAAATCGGCTACTTTTAATAGCATGGTGTCGATAGAACCTGATTCCTCGCCGATAGCAACCATTTGTATAACCATATGAGGCCAAAGCCCGGCCTGTTGCATGGCGAACTGAAGTTGCTGCCCGGTGGCGACTTCTTCGCGCATTTTTAAAACGGCTTCGGAGTAAACAATATTGCCGCAAGCGCCGGCAACTGACTCCAGCGCTTCTACCAAGGGCACCCCTGCAGCTGACATGGTGGCCAGGGTTCTGGCAAAACGGGCAACGGCAGATTTATTTAGGATCATGCCGACAATGGGCAGTCGCAACAATGTTTTGTCTAGAAAGTGATTAAAGGATCGGGAGCGTTTTTTAAAATAGCCAAAAACATAAATAGTGCCCACCACAATCGCTACTACAATATACCACCAGGATTGCATCCATTCAGACATGCTGACAACCATTTTTGTGAAGGCCGGTAAATCGGCGCCAAAGCTTTTAAACATGTCAGAAAATACTGGTACCACAAAAATCAAAAGAATTGTGGTGACCACAAAGGCTACAACGATTACCGCAATAGGGTAAGTCAGAGCCTTCTTGATTTTTTTCTTCATCGACTCGGTTTTTTCTTTGTACGTAGCGATTTTATCCAGCAGGGTTTCCAATACACCTGCCTGTTCGCCCGCTGAAACCAGATTACAAAATAACTCGTCAAAATATAACGGTCTTTTGTTTAGCGCCTCAGCCAGTGTGTCACCCCCTTCAATATCTGCTTTGATGCCCATTAGCAAATCTTGCATGCTGGCATTGTCGTGACCTTTACCAACAATATCAAAGGACTGTACCAAAGGAACCCCGGCTTTAAGCATGGTGGCTAATTGCCTGGCAAAAATAGCTATATCGCCGGGTTTAATGGCCTGAACACTTTTAGAAAATAGCGGTTTTGGTTTTTTCTTGAATTTAATAATGCGGTAGCCTTGTCGGCGTAGTTCATTTTTAGCGATAAGCTCGCTTTTTGCAGAGATTACCCCACCGCTTTTCGTTTTATTTTTATCGGTACCCGACCAGATGAAATCTATTTGTTCAGTTGGCTCTGCCATAATTATTCCTTGGTGATTCGATCAATTTCTTCGAGGCTGGTGATGCCCATGCGTACTTTATTTAACCCAGATCTGCGCAAGTCATTAAAGCCTTCAGCCAGCGCGCATTCTGCCAGCTGGTCGGTATTGCCCCCATTTAATATAAGAGTCCGCATTTTGTCGGTAAGAGTGAGGACTTGGTAAATACCGACCCGACCTTTAAAACCATTGGTGCAATGTTCGCAGCCTACAGGGCTAAATATTTTCAGATCACGCAATTCCTCTTGTTTAAAACCGGCTTCAATGAGGATTTTGTTGGGTAAATTAGCGGGAGTTTTGCAGTATTCGCATAGGCGTCGGCCCAAGCGTTGCGCCATAATCAGATTAATCGCCGACACAATATTAAAAGCGGGTATGCCCATTTGTAAAAGCCGGTTTAAAGTTTGTGGTGCGTCGTTTGTATGTAAGGTTGATAGTACCAAATGGCCTGTTTGTGCAGCTTTAACAGCGATTTCAGCAGTCTCTAAGTCCCGTATTTCACCGACCATGATTACGTCAGGATCCTGACGCAAAAAAGCGCGCAAAGCGCCGGCAAACGTAAGCCCTGCTTTAGGGTTCATATTGACCTGATTAATACCTTCGACGGTAATTTCGACCGGATCTTCAGCAGTTGAAATATTGCGCTCTATCGTGTTTAGAATGTTCAAGCCGGTATAAAGTGTAACTGTTTTACCGCTACCGGTAGGCCCGGTCACCAAAACCAAGCCGTAGGGTTTATTGATAGCGTCGAGGAAAATTCTTTGTTGTTCAGGTTCAAAGCCGAGCTTTTCAATGCCCAGTTGCGCGCTGGTGGGATCTAAAATACGCATAACGACTTTTTCACCGAACAGTGTCGGGCAAGTATTGACCCGGAAATCAATCGCACGATTTTTTGAGAGCGTCATTTTGATCCGACCATCCTGCGGAACCCGGCGTTCAGCAATATCCATTTTGGACATAACTTTGATACGGGATACAAGTCTGCCGGCAATACTTGCCGGTGGTGAAGCAACTTGGCGGAGTATGCCGTCGGAGCGATAACGAATTCTGAATGTTTTTTCGTAGGGCTCCATGTGTATGTCAGAAGCTCCCTGCTTTATTGAATCGAGTAGTATTTTATTTACATAGCGAACAATTGGGGCGTCATCAATATCGGAGTTAAATTCAGTTTTAGGAGCAACATCTTCGCCGCCAGAAATATCAAGATTATCCAGATCCTCATCCAACATGTCAGTCATTGAGGTGTCAGCGGCTTCCAGGGCGACTTCTATAGCCTTGGAAAGCTTGTCTTCTTCGACCAGAATAGCTTCAGGATTTAGTCGGCTGTGGAATTTTATGTCATCCAGAACATGAAAATTTGACGGGTCAGAAATTGCAATAAACAGCGTTTTGCCTCGGGTGAAAATAGGCAATACGTGGCATTGGCGAATAAATTTTTCACCGACCAGATTGATTGGGAGTCTACGGAAATCAATGGCATTAAGGTCAAAAAAAGGCACACCAAATTCAATGGAAGCTTCGTAAGCCAAGGCTTTGCCGTCAATAATTTTATTGATGACCAGATAGCGTATTAAAGGAACTTTGTTCTTTTGCGCTGCCAAGCTGTGGATTTGCGCATCGCTCTCGGACAGTAAGCCTTTTTCAATCAAGCAACGTGTTAAACCACTAAATTGTAAATCTGTAGATCCGCTAGTCATGGGGTGATTTTATTTTTAATTGTTTAGTCAAATATAGATGTAAAAGGTACAAGGTACAAGGTTAAAGACGAAGGATTAAAGGTGAGAGACGAAAGATAAAAGGACGTCCCCTTTCATCTTTCATGTGCTTATTTTATAAGGCCCGGATTTTAACTTGCTGTTGCTCAAGGTTGTTAAGCATCGAACGTAAATCTGCAAGTTTTGCTTTTTCCTTGTCAATAACTTCTGGCGGTGCTTTGTCGACAAATGCGGGATTATTTAACTTGCCTTCGATTCGGGGTAGATCATTATTGATTTTTTGAATTTCTTTTTCCAATCGGGCCAGTTCAGCTTCCTTATCGATTAAGCCTGCCATAGGGATCAGTATTTTCATTTCGCCAACTAAGGCCAGCGCTGATTCAGGCGTGGCTTCCTCGTTGTTTAGCCAGGTGATGGATTCGAGTCTGCCGAGTTTTTGCAAATAAATGCGGTTGTTGTTCAGGCTTTGCTGATCAGTATCCGAACCATTTTGTAGTAATACCGGTAACGGTTTGCCGGGAGCAATGTTCATTTCACCACGAATGCGGCGAACACCCAGAATAAAGCTCATCACCCAATTGGTTTCGGCTATTGCGTTGTCGTCTATTTGTGCTTCATCGGTAATCGGGTATGGTTGCAACATAATGGTATCGGCAGTAATTCCAGCCAAAGGCGCAACACGTTGCCAGATTTCTTCGGTGATGAATGGCATGATGGGATGGGTCAAACGTAAAATAGATTCCAAAACCGTCAGCAGCGTTTTACGGGTCCCGCGTTGCAGCGCTTCATCTTCCGATTGCAATGATATTTTTGCCAGCTCCAAATACCAATCGCAGTATTCGTTCCAGGTAAACTCATATAGGGCTTGCGCGGCCAGATCAAAACGGTAGTTATCAATAGCATTGCTAGTTACCGCTGTTACCTGATGTAACCGGGATACAATCCAGCGATCAACCTGGCTGTATTCAATGGGGGCATCGGATAAGCCGCAATCCTGCTCTTCAGTGTTCATCAGCACAAAACGCGCCGCGTTCCAGAGCTTGTTACAGAAATTGCGATAGCCTTCAGTACGCGCAAGGTCAAAGCGGATATCGCGTCCGGTAGAGGCTAAAGATGCGAAGGTGAAACGCAAGGCATCTGTTCCATAAGACTGAATTCCCGCTGGAAAATGTTTACGCGTATCCTGTTCGATTTTTTTGGCTAAATGCGGCTGCATCATGCCGGAAATACGCTTTGTTACCAACGTTTCCAGCTCTATGCCATCGATAATATCTATCGGATCAAGAACATTGCCTTTGGATTTGGACATTTTTTGTCCTTCGGCATCGCGCACCAAGCCATGAATGTAAACTTCTTTAAACGGCACGGCACCCTGAAATTTCAGTCCCATCATAATCATCCTGGCTACCCAGAAGAAAATGATGTCAAAGCCGGTTACCAAAACGCTGGTAGGGTAATGCTTGGCCAGTTCGTCTGTGCTTTCCGGCCAGCCCAAAGTAGAAAAAGGCCACAATGCCGAGGAAAACCAGGTATCCAGCACATCTTCATCCTGATTAAGTGCGTAGTCGGCAGGTAGGTTATGTTTTTCGCGGATAGTTTGCTCGGAATTGCCGACGTAAATATTGCCCAGTTCGTCATACCAAGCCGGAATACGGTGTCCCCACCAGATTTGTCTTGAAATACACCAGTCCTGAATATTGCGCATCCAGTCAAAATAGGTGTTTTTCCAGTTGTCGGGGACAAATTTAATGTCGCCGTTTTCAACCGCCGCAATCGCCGGTGCTGCCAGTGGCGCGACTTTGACATACCATTGGTCAGTCAGTAGCGGTTCGATTACGCTATTGGTTCGGTCGCCGCGTGGCACCATCAATTTGTGGTCAACGATTTTTTCCAGCAAGCCTAGCGTTTTAAGGTCGGCAACCATTTGTTTGCGCGCCGCAAAACGATCCAGACCTTGGTATTGAACAGGGATATTTTCTGCGGCACTGATACTGGCATCAGCCGTAAAAATATTGATCAAACCACCTTGCGGCAACTCCTGTATGGCTGAGTTATGACGGTGGCGCGTCCAAACTTCGTAATCGTTAAAATCATGGGCCGGAGTAATTTTGACGCAGCCGGTGCCAAATTCTGGGTCGACATAGTCATCGGCGATAATCGGAATGCGGCGACCGGTTAAAGGCAATTCCACGAACTCACCGAGTAAATGTTTATAGCGCTCATCATTTGGATGAATCGCAACTGCGGCATCACCCAGCATGGTTTCAGGGCGAGTGGTGGCAACGATCAAATGTCCCTGACCATTAGAAAGTGGATATCGCAGATGCCACATAAAGCCGTTTTCTTCTTCTGACAAGACCTCTAGGTCAGAAACAGCGGTATGTAAAACTGGATCCCAGTTAACCAAACGTTTGCCGCGATAAATCAGGCCTTCTTCATAGAGCCGGATAAAAACTTCCTGAACGGCATCGGACATGCCGTCATCCATGGTGAAGCGCTCTTTGTCCCAGTCCAGGGATGAGCCCATGCGCCGTAATTGGCGGGTAATCGTACCGCCGGATTCTTCTTTCCATTCCCAAACTTTTTCCAGGAATTTTTCACGGCCCAGATCATGGCGGGTTTTGCCTTCAGTATTGCAAAGTCGTTCTACTACCATTTGCGTGGCAATGCCCGCATGGTCGGTGCCCGGTTGCCACAAGGTGCTATAACCTTTCATCCGGTGATAGCGGGTAAGAGCATCCATGATGGTATCTTGAAACGCATGGCCCATGTGTAAACTGCCGGTAACGTTGGGTGGCGGAATCATGATGCAATAGGATTCACCCTCAGATTGGGCTGCAAAGTAGCCTTTTTCTTCCCAAGTTTGATACCAGCGTTGTTCAATTGAATGAGGGGCGTATATTTTTTCCATGGGTGCGTTAGTGTTTTTGTGAAAAATTAGCTATTTTAGCAGAATTAAGGAGAGTAATCAGTGTTGCCGCAGAGGTCGACTGCAAGGATGCAGCAGCAAGAAGCAATTGCCGAACGACAGAGTAATCTGACAAAGCTAGCAATCCTTATGAGTAGTAAGCTTTAAGCCTGACTGCTGATATCGGCGATAACGGTTTCTGCCTTGTACTTTAGTGGCTTCGCTGTTATCCAGTATTTCAAGGATCCTGGTTGTTAGCTGACCGGGGTCAGGATAATGAGAAGACAGGTTAAACAGGGTGTTTTGCCAAGGTTCGGGTGCTGCCAGTGAGCCAATCAAAATTACTTTTTCAATTTCAGGTGGAGCGCCATTGTAGATCTGGTGCGGAATAAAACTACCTACTCTGAAAGTCCAGAGCAGGTCATCTATTATTTGGCTTTGTTCGTCCGTATCGGTCATTACATAACAGAAACAACCGCTACGATAAGCTTTTTCAATCAGTTTGCAGGCAAATAGATGTCTATCCTGTAGCGATTCTGTTGGCAATATGTAAAAACTAACGTCAGTCATTTATGAGTTATCGGCATTTGCTCTATTAATCAGATATTGGCTTAATAGTGGCACAGGGCGACCGGTTGCGCCTTTTGTTTGACCTGTACGCCATGCAGTACCAGCAATATCCAGATGCGCCCAACGAAATTTTTCGGCAAATTTACTTAAAAAGCAGGCGGCAGTTATGGTGCCTGCATCTTTGCCTCCAACATTGGCCAGATCGGCGAAATTGGATTTAAGTTGCTCCTGATATTCTTCCCAAAGCGGCAAGCGCCAAACACTGTCATTTGCGCTTTCACCGGCTGCGGTTAATTCATTGCATAAGGCGTCATCGTTACCGAGCAGACCGCTGGGTATCCGGCCTAGCGCAACAAGGCAAGCGCCGGTCAAAGTGGCAAGGTCGATTACTACGTCGGGGTTGTAGCGTTCCGCATAGGTCAAAGTGTCACACAGTAGCAGGCGGCCTTCTGCATCGGTATTAAGCACTTCAATGGTTTGGCCTGACATGCTGGTTAAAATGTCGCCGGGCTTATTGGCGTCACCGTCAGGCATGTTTTCCGATGAAGGGATAAGGCCGATAATATTTAGTGGTAATTGCATTTGCGCAGCGGCCAATAAAGTTCCCAGAACCGCTGCCCCGCCACACATATCGTATTTCATTTCGTCCATTCCAGGCGCTTGTTTTAATGAAATACCGCCCGCGTCGAAGGTGAGTCCTTTGCCGACCAATACTATAGGTTTGACGTTTTTCTCACCACATTGATAATCCAGAATAATGAATTTTGCCGGTTGGCGACTGCCGCGAGATACCGATAACAAGGCACCCATGCCAAGATCAGCCATGTCAGCTTCTTCCAGTATGTTAACTGCGATATTGTTGTAGGTCTGACCCAGTTTTATTGCTTGTTCAGCAAGATAGCTTGGCGTGCAAAGGTTGCCCGGTAAATCGCCAAGTTGTTTGGCTAGGTTCATGCCTTCTGCAATTGCCTTGCCTTGCAATAAGCCTGACTCGACTGCAACACGCTCTGTTTCGGGAGCTGAAATGGAAATTTTTTCAATTTTACTTTCTGTTTCTTTATCAGATTTCAGTTGTGTAAATTGATAAACAGCATCGTTAAACACTTCGATGATGTGTCGGGTTTTCCATTGCCAGTCACGATCGGTAACGTCACATTCAGCCAGGCAGCAGATGACTGATTTGATTTGTGGTTTTTTAACACTGTTAATCGCAGCCAGCAAAGCCTTTTTGTAGTCTTTTGCTGATAAGGGTTTATGTTCACCCAAGCCAACCAAGAGAATCCGTTCGATTTTGCTGTCGGGGACGGCGTTGATTAGAACTGTTTCGCCATTTTTACCGCTGAGATCCGCGCGTTTAAGGATATTAATGATGAGATCGTTGGTGTTTTTGTTAAGTGCGATTGCAGAATGACTGAGTTGCAGACTTTCATAAACACCAACAATCAAACAATCGCATTGCAGTTCGACTAAAGGTGCGGTTTCAATTGAATAATCCATAATTTGATTTTTATAGTTGGGTTAATGTTATCTTGAGAAGATTGAAAATGACGGTTATTACTCAATCCGGAGAGCATATGCTGAAAATTCGAAGCCTTTTCATGGTTCTTTAAAACTGCCAGTCTTGGTAAAAGACCGTAATTATAATACAATTTCCTGTTTAGGACACTGTGGCTAATCAGAGCCAACGCTGAATTTTCGATGATCCTGGCCTGATTTTTCAACTGATAAGATAAGTTTATACTTGTCGAGGTAATTATAAGGTCGTCAATGAGTCTTAAAGCTTGTTTTCATTATTACTATCCATCATTTATCGGTTCAGGATAAAAGTCGATACTTTTTGACAATGATTCTTGTAGCGTTAAAGTGCAACATATATTGATTTTGACTGGGGAGATGCAATTGGAAAAAAGTTGGACTCAAGGCAATCAAGCGGGAAGGCGTAAAATAGTTACTGTCATTGATAAACTGATTGCTCAGGATTTGTTAAAGACACTTTTAGCTGTTTTGTCGGTGCTAGTCGTTATTATCGTTAGTCAAGGTTTTATCAGGATTCTAGATAAGGCTATTCAAGGACTGATTTCAAACAAAACCTTGTTAAGTATTTTAGGTTTTAAAACAATTATAACGAGTGTCGCTTTTTTACCTGCAGCCATTTTTATGACGATATTGATGGTTTTAGGAAGAATGTACAGAGATCAGGAAATGTCAGCTGTTTTTTCGGCAGGTGGCGGTCCTGGATCAATTTATCGAGCCGTTTTTTTATTGGTTTTTCCCTTATCAGTATTAGCTGCCGGATTATCTTTATATGTTGCGCCATGGGCAGAATCCAGAATCGCGCAATTGATACATCAGGATGAGGAGTCGTCTGATCTCAGAGGAATCTCAGCAGGAAAATTTAGCGAATATAGTCAGGGTGATCTGGTTCTCTATGTAGAACGTATGGATACGGATAAAAGAATGCATAATATTTTTGTGCAAAACAGACAGCATGGAAATGTTGAAATTATCAATGCTGAAGCCGGTCGGATGGAGGCTTTCGATGATGCCTATTACATGGTATTAGAAAATGGTGAGCGCATACAAGGCCAGCCAGGAGCGGTAAATTATGTTATTGAGCAGTTTGTAGAATACGCGGTACGAATGAATACAAAAGAAACAGTGATTAGTTTTGCTCGAGAGGCCGTTGCCATTGATATATTAGCAAGTTCCAAGCTAGTAACCGATATTGCAGAATTACAGCGCCGCTATTCAATTCCTATCGGTATCATGTTGCTCAGTTTTATTGCCGTACCTTTAGCTCAGATTTCGCCACGTGGCGGTGTTTACGGAAATATGCTGGTCGGATTTGTTATTTATTTCAGCTATGGGAATTTCGTTCGTGTCAGTCAGACTTGGGTAGCCAAAGAAGCTATTCCTGTATGGGTCGGTAGTTATGGCGTGAATATGGTTCTCTTGTTTATAGGCGTGGTTTTATTGGCAAGATTGTACGGTTGGCGCTGGCTAATAATTAAGGCCAGGGAAAAGGTGGTTGGGTGAATGTATTAACCACCTATATGGTAAGAGAAATTTTAAAGGGTTCCTTTATTGCGCTTTTATTATTACTGACTTTATTCGACTTGTTTACGTTGAGTGATGAGTTAAGGTTTCTTGGCAAAGGCAGTTATGGCTTAAAAGAAATTTTTTATTTTCTGGCCCTGACTTCACCGACTACTTTTTATGAACTGGTTCCTGCTTCTGCTTTATTGGGTAGTCTATTCATATTGGGCAATATGGGCGCTAATCGCGAACTTATTGCGATGCAAGCGGCGGGCTTGTCTATTTTCGGAATTATAAAAGCAGTCATGTTAGCCGGCGCTATTTTAGTGATTATTGCTGTGCTGGTAGGTGAGATTATTGCGCCAAATGCCGAGCGGGAAGCACGAACACTGAAGGTTACGGCTCAGAGCGGACAGATTCTTTTGAATGCAAGGTATGGACTTTGGTTACGTGAGGGAAAACGATTCATTAACGTAAGACAGGTCAAAGATGATGGCAATCTGGCCGACATCAGTATTTATCAGTTGGGTGATCAGCACCATTTGCAGCAGGTAATTCATGCAGAGCAGGCGACATTTATCGCTGATCAGCAATGGCGGCTTGAACACATCAAATATTCTGATATTTCAACAGAACAAATGACTGCAAGTCAGCAGGCCGAGCAGACATGGGCATCATCTATAGAACCGAATTTATTGAAAGTTGTAGTTGTGAGTGCCGACAATTTATCACTCTATGATCTGGCTATGTATATTGACTATTTAAAAGAGAATCATCAAAAGGCACAGGTTTTTGAGGTGGCATTCTGGGGCAGAGTGGTCAATCCATTACTTACATTTATTATGCTGCTGGTTTCTGTTCCCTTTGTTATTGGCGTTAAGAGGGGTGTTAATGTTGGCGGCAGGATGATGATAGGGATAATGATTGGTATGGGATTTAATCTTATTGATAAGATCGTCGGCCATGTCGGGTTGATTTACGACCTTAGTCCACCGCTAATTGCCATTGTGCCAAGTATTACTGCCTTATTGTTGGCAATATTTGCCATAAGTCGTCTACGGGTTTAATTCATATTTTGCCTGGATATTCCTTCAAGTTTATTCATCTTGGTTTAATAATTTAGTCGTGTATTTTTGAGAGAGTTTTTATGTTGCGTAGGTTTAAACGAATTTTTATTTCGTTATTATTTTTATTTTCGGTTCTTTTTGCATTTATTCGTTTTCAGGGTTTGCAATATATTGCGGCATACTCAGGTTCAGGTTTTGCAAGAGACTTACCCGATGTGAGTGATTTTCCAAAGCAGCCAAGTTGCAATACTCCACCTATTAAAATATTAAGCTATAACGTGAGGTATGGATCAACAACAATCGAGGCAATAGCTACACGCTTTCGTAATGGAGATACCGGCGATGGTTTTTTGCCGTGGTCTGTTCGTTTACCTGAAATTCGTGAGCGAATTGCCATTTATACGCCTGACTTAATAGGCTTGCAGGAAATGGAAACCGATAAGGATATTAATGCGATAGTTTTTCGCGATCAGTACACCTTGGTGAGTTACCATTTAGGCGATTTTGAATATGGTGATTCGGCTCTTTTGTATAAAACAGCACGTTTTGAGCAACTGGATTCCGGACAAATATGGCTAGGTCCAAATCCTGAGTTACCGATGTCTTTCGGCTTTAAACGACTGGCCATGATTCGTTACAGTAATTGGGTGTTACTGCGGGACAAGTCGACCGGATTTACCTTTATATTTGTAAATACGCATTTTGATAATGCTAGTAAAAATAAAGATCCCAGTTCGATTTTGTTTCGTGAGCGAATTACTGGCTTGGTTGCAGGTGTGCCGATAATTGTAAGTGGTGATTTTAATACGACAGCCAGTACTGAACGCTACTATCGTTTCACAGGGAGTAATGAGCTTCCACCTCTATTACAAAACACCTATGATAGTGTTAAAAATAAATCACAGGGCGATATAACGGCTTACCCAGATACGCTTATTGATCATATTCTTGTAGGAGGTCCTTGCAATGTAGAGGCCGATCAATGGGTGGTTGATTCGCGTCCATTGAAGAACGGTCAAGCTATGTCAGATCACTATCCGGTTTTTGCGCAAGTAAATTTCTCTTCAAAATCGATAGATCGCGATGCGTTACAGTAGATAAAGTTTTTTAATAAAAAAGACCAGTTATAAAAAGGCGGTTCAAATCGCCTCAACTGGCGAATATTTTCAAGGCATCCATTGCGTCATTAATTTGTTGTTTTGCTTCGTGCAACAAGTTTAATGAAAGTCCAGGGGATAATGAAAAATCTTTTAGTTTGCTAGCTGCGGGAATTGACGTAATGTTTGGTAAATCGGGTTGCCCTATTTTGCTGTGTAATCGGGAAAGCACAATGATGTCGGTAAGGTTAAGTTCTTCGCTATTACTTTGGTACCAGTCGCTAGAATAAAGTGCGACGTTAAGAAACTCTTCGGAAAATCCCCAGTCGAGCAGAATCTTCTACCCAACAGGACCAGTGACGAAAGGGAGTGCCTTTGTAATATCTGATTCAGAGAAATATTGTTTTGGAAGTTTTGCCGCAAAATTTAGGAACGGTACCGCGCCGAGGTCACAAACAAGACCTGCAAGCAAGGCTTCTGAAGGATTACTTTGTTTGGTGAGAGTAGCTAACGCATGGCTTAGTGTAGAAATATTGAGACTTTGTCTCCAGATAATATCAAGGTGTTTTTTGATGGTGGGGGATTTACTGGTAAAAATATGACTTAAGTTCAGGCCGATAATTAAATTACGAGTGGCATTCAAACCAATACGATTTACCGCTTCAAAACAGCTTTTCGCGGGAGTTATGCTGATATACAGAGGGCAATTGGCTAAACCGATAAGCTTGGCAGAAATAACTGGATCAAGTTGAATGATTTTTACAGCGTCTGCAATGCCGATATTGCGCTCCATTGCATGCTGCAACTTAATTGCAATATTAGGTAAAGATGGGATCTCAAGTTCTTCATTGTTATAGTATTGAACAAAGTAGCGTAATAAGTTATTTTTTACTAATTCGTCAGGAACAATAAGGGCTGAACTAGGCGAAGATGCCAGGTATCTACTGGCCATGATGTTTTTTGAAACGCGTAATACACTGACTTTTGTTTTAGTAATGGCTGATGTGGTGTGTATTGAACCGCTAGAAAGTGGAAATCTGGCTGCGCCAGATCCAGAGGCAATCTCATAATTTTGGCCATTTTCATCAGATAAGGTAACAGTCCCTTTTAACAAATACAGCGCTGAGTCAGTAAGTTCACCGACTTGAAACAAATTGGTATGCTCAGGAAAAAATTCGGACTTGAGATCAGAGGTGAAGGCTAGAAGTTTTGCATTATCATAGTTTCTGATAGGAAAAAGTTTTTTTAACATATCCATAGAAACCTCATCGCCGCCGATAGATTTTTTCTCTGACTTGGTTTTCTTATCTTTAAAAAATATTTTTATAAAAGACATATTTTCAAGAATAGTTAACATTGCGTAATGTTCAGTGCTTATAGTCTAAGTCTACAAAATATACTTAAAAACTGCGACGTATATTATGATTTTCAATAGGGTGTTGCGGAATTAAAAACGCATGGATAGAGCAAACACTGGGAGTCAGGTGTTCTGCTCTTTTAAATTAAATAAAATTAAGCGGTGATAGTATGGCAGTTAGAGCTTTCAATAATAAGCAACCCAAGATTGGCAAAGCTGTTTTTATAGATGACAGTGCTGTGGTAATTGGCGATGTAACTTTAGGTGAAAATGTATCTATATGGCCTACGGCAGTGGTCAGGGGTGATGTTGAAAGTGTTACGATTGGCGAGAATACTAATGTGCAGGACGGTTCAGTATTGCACGTCACTCACGCAGGTAAATATACGACTCAAGGCCAGCCATTAACGATTGGTAAAGGCGTAACAATAGGACATAGGGCTGTGGTTCATGCCTGTGCTGTGGGGGATTATTGTTTGCTCGGGATGGGAGCGATTATCATGGATGCAGCTGTTTTGGAAGATTACGTGATGCTGGGCGCAGGTACTTTGGTGCCTCCAGGGAAAAAGCTTTTGAGCGGCTATTTGTATATGGGAGTTCCAGCTAAACAAATAAGAATTTTAACTGTAGATGAAAGACACTTCCTTGAATATTCATCAACGCAATATGTTAAGTTAAAAGATGAATATTTAATGATGTTAAGTCCGACTTAGCTTGAGAAGCTAAAGCCTTTTTCATGAAAAAGCCGGATACAGGTTTCTACGACAATTGGATCAATAAATTTTTTATGCTGTGAAATTTCTTCCAAAGCAGCATTAATGCCCAGTCCGGTCCGGTAGGGTCGATGAGATGTCATGAACTCGACGACATTGCCTTTTGAAACTGCATAGTTTGAACGTTTCCCCTTTTTTTTTGATCGCCTCGCTATGTTTTTTAAGCATCGTGTCAGCGGTAGGGGTTAAGGTATTGCCATTATCAACTCTCTCAGTAACGGATTTCTTGGCTACGAAATCGACTTTTCCGGTAGCCCATTGGTTAATATTTTGGTTTATATAGTTCCTTCATAGTCGGTAACTTGTTTGAGTTGAGATAGTTCTTTTACCGAGAGTACACGATTAATATTCAACAAAATAATAAACTCGTCACCCACGCGACCCATAGCCTGAATAAAATCAGTTCGGATCTCTGCGCCGAAATCAGGTGGTGGCATAATATTCGCAT
>CANNLO010000049.1 GCA_947505055.1 Methylococcaceae bacterium
CACCTGCGGTGACACGCACCAACTTGCCTTGTGCTTGTTCTATTTGGTAATGCAAACCTCGCAATACATTGGCAGCAGATTTAGAGTGGTTGTCCTGTACAAAATTGGCTTTAACACCCGTGAGATTTTGGAAAGTTTGTTGATTAAAGCTCTCGAAGAAAAAGCCCCTATCGTCACCAAATACTTTAGGTTCCAGTATCAGCACCTCTGGAATGGCAGTTTGTACGACTTGCATTAAAACACCTGCTCATTTAAAAGTTGTTTCAAGTATTGCCCATAATTATTTTTAATGTATTTGTCTGCCAATTTATCTAAAGCTTCTGCATCAATGAATTGCATACGGTAGGCAATTTCTTCAGGGCAAGCAATCTTTAAGCCCTGGCGCTTTTCTATGGTTTGAATAAAGGATGAAGCTTCCAACAATGATTCATGCGTACCCGTATCCAACCATGCAATACCACGTCTCATCACCTCTACCTTTAGCTCACCACGTTGTAAATACTCACGGTTCACATCGGTAATTTCCAACTCCCCACGGGGCGATGGCTTTAGATTCTTAGCAATCTCAACCACCTGATTGTCGTAAAAATACAGACCCGTCACAGCGTATCTGGATTTAGGGGCTTTTGGTTTTTCTTCTAAGCTAATCGCTTGACCTTGTGCGTTAAACTCAACGACACCGTAACGCTCCGGATCGCTAACTGGGTAAGCAAATACGGTAGCACCTTGAGTCATATTTGCAGCGGATTGTGTTTTTTGTGCAAGTTCGTGACCGTAGAAAATATTGTCGCCTAACACCAAGGCGCAGCTGTCATTGCCAATAAAGCTTTCACCTATAATAAAAGCTTGTGCCAAGCCATCAGGCGAAGGTTGCACGGCATATTGGATGTCCATGCCCCACAGACTGCCATCCCCTAACAACTGCTTGAAGCGTGGGGTATCTTCCGGCGTAGATATGACCAACACTTCGCGGATGCCGGCTAACATCAGCGTGGTGAGCGGATAGTAAATCATCGGCTTGTCGTATACAGGTAGCAACTGCTTTGATACTACCTGAGTGACTGGGTATAAACGTGTGCCTGAACCACCGGCTAAAATAATTCCTTTCATGCTAATTCTTCTCCGCGATCTGCATAATTTTTTGCTACCCAATGATTGCGCCATAATCTTTCTCAGTGACAAACCTAAAATAATTATGAACTGAGGCTGGTGTTCGAAGATATATAATATAATGCCGTATGTAGAAAATTATTGCAGGTTAACTAAAATAGTTAAAATTAATTTAAACAACACTTACTCGCTGTAAAAAAAATCTTTCTTATCTTTGTACTCTTGCAAAAAATCATACTTGATGGTTCTTTCAACTGCACAGTTGCCCACTGCCATATAGGAAATACAATGTGGCAATATACCTACCAAACGTAGCGATTTCCCTTTTACTTAGGTCATTCTCTCGCGCTATCACAGTGATTTCCCCGTAGCTATTCCAAGTGAAATTACCAGTTTAATAGTGTTCTTATGTTCCTAAGCATTAGCATCCAACTATGTATACGTTCAGCTTGTAATTAATCATTACCTCCATCACTTTCCAACATCCATTTAAGCGTATCCATTAGTGAGACATTAGAAACAACACCAATAGCTGAAACCAGCTTGACTCTTGAGCCAACTTGTCGATGTACCTCGCCCACTCGAACAAAATTGGGGTTAACAAGAATCTCTATATTATGACTGGTAATTTCGCGCATCATCTGGATCACTTCAAGCAGAGAGTATCCCTGTCCAGAGCAAATATTGAAAACCTCTCCTGAAACACCAGATTCAACTAAGCGGCGATAACACTTAACAACCGATCTCACATCGGAAAAATCACGTATAACATCCAAATTACCCAACTCTATCACCGGTGCTAGTCGTCTAAAATGATCAACAATTTTAGGAAGTAAGAAACTTAATGACTGCCCAACACCCGTATAGTTAAAGGGACGTACCAGAGTAATCGGCAACTGATCAAACCACAATCGTGCCATATATTCCATTGATAGCTTACTTACCGCATAATCATTCATAGGCGAAGCTACCGTAGTTTCATCGATAGACTCAATAGCATTACCATATACGTTAGCGCTACTTGCCAGCAATACGGACTTTGGTTTGCTACCACTTTTAACTATAGATTCGAGCAGGTTGCGCGTACCAACCACATTTGTGCGGTAAATTTCATCAGCATCACCATGTCCAACAAATGCTATACCTGCAAGATGTACAACCACATCAGGTTTAGTCTGAATCAATATTTCCAGTAGCCCTATGCGATCAAGCAAATTACAACAAATAACCCCATCAGTTGCATTGTCATCCAAACCAACCACGGTATAACCTTCTGAGAAAAATTCCCGCGCCATATAACGGCCGGTGAATCCATTAATCCCAGTAATAAGCACTGTAGGCATGTTAATAGGAAATCCCAGATAGGTTCCGCCTAACGTCTGCTTCCACCATCATTTGGCACAACTCCTCTAAAGTAGTTTTAGGGTTCCAGCCCAACTCATTCCTAGCCTTTTCAAAATCTCCAATCAGAAGCTCCACTTCAGTCGGACGATAATATTGAGGATTAACTTGCACTAATATTTTTCCACTTTTGGTATCAATGGCCATTTCATTTTCTGCAGAGCCTTTCCAAGCCAACTCAAAACCCACCGCCTTGGCTGCTAGCGTTACAAAGTTACGCACTGTTTCAGTGCGATTAGTCGCAAGCACATATGTATCGGGCTTATCTACTTGTAACATCCGCCACATACCTACTACATACTCCTTAGCAAAGCCCCAATCACGCTTTGCGTCCAAATTACCCAACTCCAGCACATCAAGCTGACCTAGGCTAATTTTAGCCAAACTATCAGTAATTTTACGTGTAACAAACTCACGACCTCGCAACGGCGACTCATGATTAAACAAAATGCCACTACTTGCGAATATATTGTAGCTTTCGCGGTAATTAATAGTCATCCAATGTGCGTATAGCTTAGCTACACCATAAGGACTACGTGGGTAAAAAGGAGTCGACTCTACTTGTGGAATAGCCTGCACTTTACCAAACATTTCAGAAGTGCTGGCTTGGTAAAATCGAATTTCTGGATTAACAATCCGAATCGCCTCAAGTAGGTTCACTGGACCAAGGCCAGTAATCTCGGCAGTCGTAATCGGTTGATCGAACGATACACCAACAAAGCTTTGAGCCGCAAGATTATAAACCTCCGTAACACATATACGCTCTAATAGACGAATACTAGAACTTAAATCAGTAAGGTCATACTCAACTAAATGCAAGTTGTGGTGCTTATCTATTCCTAGTTCTTCAATCCTCCAAAAATTCACCGAACTAGTACGACGGTATGTACCGTACACAGTGTATCCTTTGCTTAATAGCAATTCAGCAAGATAAGCGCCATCTTGACCTGTAATGCCCGTAATGAGTGCTTTTTTTGTCACTTTAATCTACCTATAAAAAAATATTACTTAAATTAAGACTTCAGCTCCAACTTAAGCTGAGCGATACTATTCAACCTTTGTCCTTCTAACAAGTACAATTAACAGAAAATGATATTGCACAATCTGCACAAAATGCAGGATTATGCTTGCTGAGAAAATGACTGCAGTAATTGTTTAACGAGAGTGGCGGGTTTGAAAATATTAACAACTGCATTTAATCCCGCATCGGATAAGACTGAATACAACTTAGGATCATCTATTAGTCGTTCAATAGCAAATCCAATCTCATCAGATGAGCATGGTGAAATTACAATTCCAGCACCCGTCATCCGAGTTAACTCTGCACTACCTGAGCCAAGTATGTCGGTAGATATAATAGGTAGGCCATAGGCCATAGCTTCTAATTGCACCATTCCATACATTTCCTGCTTTGTTATAGAGGGAAAGCAAAAAATATCGGCATGACTTAAATAGTTATCACGCACATCTTCCGTGACTGCCCCATGTAACAAGACAGACTGCTCCAAGCCCAATTCGGAAATCAATGCAAGTAAATACGCTTTTAACGGACCATCTCCTAAAACATCTACACGAATATGATGTTTATTAAGTAAAAACGGGATGGCGCGAACTAAATACTCCAATCCTTTATATTCAACAAGCCGCCCTATTGCAAGCACCCTAATTTCTTTTTTTCCAACCAATGTACGAGGTAAGTTGATATGCAAATTAGCTATCGTCACGAGACGTGCATCAATTGGATAAGGAACAACCTTACCCTTTGATTGAAGTAATGATGCATGTCGACTAAATTGCAAATGTGCATTTGTTGGCGCAACAACGACGTCAGCTCTTGAAATAACCCAGAGTTCCAGAGGTCTTATAAGCCAGCCTATTAACCCCTTGTTAATAATATCTGAGTGCCAATATAGAACAACTTTATCCTTATAGCCTGATAACATCAAAGAAATTATAGCGAATGGATTAGGAAGATGAACGACGACGACATCGCATTCTGTGGAAAGTCGCTTAAAATTTAAAAAATAACCAATACTTATTGGCGCATGTAAAATTTTGACATGCTTAGAGGAGTGTATTTCTGCAATATTACCACTAACTGATAATATTTCAGTCGTATTTGAATCACCGAAAGCAACAACTGTATTAGCATTTCCCTGATTGGTTAAACCCACGGCAAGGTTATATGTTACTGTTTCAATTCCACCCCAGTTTGGCGGGAAAAACTTTCCAAGCTGAAGTAAAGTATGCTTTGTCTTCATATTATATATCACTAGTTTTTTGCACGATAAAGTTAAATATCCAATTTTTGATTGATTTCTATTTTTTTAAAATTCAAACTACTCACTCCTGAGCAATATTTTCATTGATGTGGTTCAGCAGTTTTTCAGCAGCACTCTGCCAAGAGTACTTCAAAACCCAATTTCTTCCGGCATCCTGCAGCAACATCCTCCAATTATCATCAACTACAATCCGCCTAAGCGCATTTTGAATTGACGCCGGAGATGCAGGATCAAAATAACCGACTGCATTTCCACAAACCTCTGGAATTGAAGTCGCATTAGACGCGATAACAGGACAGCCACACGCCATGGCCTCAAGGGGAGGAATTCCAAACCCCTCGTAAAGGGAAGGGAATACGAAAGCTCGTGCATTTGAGTAAAGCGCCTTAAGTTGTGCGTCATCAACTCGACCTACTTTAATTACCCGCTCATCCTCTAAAACCCCATAATTCGCAAATACTGCTGAATTAGCCCCCCCCACGACCACAAGGACGGGGAATTGATCTACATGTAAATCCAAAAAAGCGTTAATTAAAAAAGAGAAATTCTTAGATGGATTTGCACTACCAACAGCCAAAAAATATCTATTTTTCGTTAAATTATACTTTGCCAACACAGTTTCATCTGAATTTATTTTATGTATATGATCTACTCCACAAGGAATAATACTAAACATGTCACGACTAACACCTAGATGATAGCAAAGTCTGTCCCTTGAGAATTCAGATATAGTTAGCAATAGATAACAAAACTTAGATTGCAACAAGAATTGAGCTCTATACCATGCCACAAATAACCTACTATACACCTGAGGTAAGTCAAAAATTGCCGCATCGAAAATCGTAAAAATTTGATGCCGTTTTAACATCGGCGCACTTCCAGACAAATTAATTAACAGTGAATTCTTAACAAACAGCGGCAGCGATATTTGCTCCCATAAATGAGAAGAAAATCCAGGCAATTCAATTACCCGAATATTCTTTAAAGAAGGCAAATTTACCTTTACATTCATTGGAATGACTAAGCAAAAATCAAACAATACTGAACTCTGATCATTAGCAACTAGCGCATCTAAAGCTAAAACAATTTCCAGTGCAAAACGTTGTGCGCCTGTAGTGGGTTGCCCCAAAAATTTACCGTTAATATAAATAGTAGACATAATCTAATCTACTTGGGTTTGCGAGCTTGTTTTGACAAAGCGAAGACGATGAAAAACATTAAAAATAAAAGAAAATATCAGTAAAGACAACAGAGCAGCCCCTAACTCATTACCAACCCCGCTCGTTACTAGGTATAACATAACAATAAAGGTCATTTCAAGTGCACCCCTAACCCTGAGTGTGCTTCCAACCCACATGATTGCAAGCATCAACATCAAATAAGTAAAAACATTAATTATCAACACATAAATAGACTTAAATAATGACAAATAGAGAACCCCATTAATTCCAGCCATGTAACTTGCTGCTATCAGATCATCTCCTGGATTATTTAATTTGAACAGCTCAACTTCTGGAACATTATCGGGCAAAAAAGAGCTGGTCAAAAAACCACTCAACACTTGCTTTTGTAAAAATAAGTCATCGAACTTTAGCGTCTGAATGAAAAAAAATGGTGTATTCTCAATAATTACTGCTGAATTTGAAAAACTGGATAGACGACCGGCTAATCTGCCAAGCAAAAACTCACCGGACGACATCTCTTCAACATCACTCCCCCTCAACGTTGATCTTGCATCATAAAGTGGATGAATTGAAATGAGAGTCAGGCCAATTAAAAATCCCGACAGTAGTCTGTTTTTACGATAAAAGCGAAGAAACTCATCGTAGTATTTAACTGTTAATATCATAGGTATAAAAAGAAATACTCCTATGCTTGAGCGCATTAGTGAGAGCGTAATTACCAACAATATAATCAATATATCCAACACCGACTTTTTAGGGGTCATCAGCACAAGTAAATAAACCGCCCAAAATATGTTAAAACGTATAGTTATTTGAATGATTACTTTCATTGCTATTGGAGCATCAAAGACTTCCGCACTGGCAACTCCTACGCCATAAAAATATGTAATGAATATATTCCAAATAAGCATCGTAAACGTTAAACCCACAAATAATCCATACCAATGAGGTTTAGCAAAGTTTGGTTGTCGCAACTTAAACCAGCTATAGAGTTTCCATAATATGGGGAACGGAACAAGGGCTAATAAAACATTCATAACCAGCAAATAGCTTCCCATGTATGCTTGGCTACCAAGAAAATCGCCATTATATTTTTGATATACCAATGTGTAAAAAAAACTCAGAGCACTTGAGCCAATAAATACATACATGACTGCATTTGATGCAGCCGCCTCCTTATATATTTTTGTTAGAAAAGACATTTTATTTAGTTTTCAACACCAAATTTACAAACATATGCAAGCGCAACTTAAAGTTCACATATAGTAGAAATTAATTCGGTTATTCTTGATGCTGAGTAAACCCAAGAACAATCTTCAGAGACATTACGTGCGCCGACTTGCAAGTTTTTACGAATACTACCGTCCGTTAAATAAGAATTTAATTTATCTTTCAGCATATCACCGGGTGTTTCATTATCAAAGATCAGTCCGTCTTTCATATCATGTATTTCATCTATGAAATTTCTTGATTTTGATGCAAGAACAGGCACTCCGTAAGTACGAGCCCACATTAGCGGGCCACTTGCTGATCCAGACCCAGTTTCACGGTAAGGTAATATTAAAAGGTCAAGTCCGCTGATAAACTCTGGCACTTCAGAAGATTTAAGAAAACCAGGAAAATTTACGACATCATCGAGTTTATTTTTTCTTGAAAACGCACGCAACGAGTCAAAATATGCTTGATCTGAATTTGATATCGCACCACCAGCAAATACAAATTCGACCCTATCCGTCAATTTAAGCCCATTAGATCTAAGTTCAAAAATTGCCGATAACAAAATATCTAGTCCCTTAGAGTACGAGATGTATCCAAAGTAACCGATTTTTAACTTTCCATTGTTTGGAGTAGCCAGAAAATCGGGGGCAACGTCTATCATATGAGGATTCTTAATCACCATAACTTTCACATCATGACATTTGAGTCGACGCAATTTATTCTGCAATGATTTTTTAGCGCGATCAGTGAGCGTAATTACATTGTGATCTTGCCTGTAGAAATTCCTCTCAATAAAATCAGAAAAAAGTAAATTAAAGACTTTTCTACATCCGCGGACGAATCTATATTTTTCATATCTTTCAAAAAAGGGGAACAGATTAACAACGCAAGAGTCAGGGTCATGAATAGTTACAAGACTTTTAAGGCTTGGTTTAATCTGCTTCAGGTAATTAATAAATAAAAACTCACGATGCTCAAGCAATCCAATGTCTGTAATTACAACATCAAATCCTGCTAAGTGGCCACGCTGATCAAGAAAATTAACCAACTCCCGAATCCCAATACTTTTAGCAACACGTTCATCACGTTGAATAATATCGATTAGCGAAAGTAAATCCACAATATCCAGCGTTGCTGACGCGTACTTCTCTAACATATCAATAACGATCTGTGAATAAGCTCTTACTCCTCCCCCATAAGTATCTGGGTGGCGAACGTATAAAACTTTTATCTTATCTTTTTTGATCTTTTCCACAATCTATTGTCGAATGAATTAGCAACTTATTGTATTTTAAATGGATTTTTCATCTTATATATACGATCTACAAATCGTAAAAAAACTTTAAATTTAATGATATATCTTAAAAAATGAGAGTTGACTGAATGCTGATTTTTGCAACTCTCTGCAATCAGGTATTTGTAGATCATCCCAGATTCTGCTGTTCCATAGCTATTAGTATTAATGCTTAATACCTCTAAATTTAATCGCTCAAATTCAATTAACCGAGCATAATGGATATGCAACCTATCAATTAACCTAGCATCTGCATGATTTAAATATTCATTTTTTCTTTCGCTGGCGTAAGTTTCTAAAAATTCTCTATATCCTGAAAAATGAAACATAACGAGTTTTTTTTGATCATTAAATTGCTTAACCGTGTACCCTTCCTCGTCAAAATCAAGTCTTACATCAGCTATATTCCAATAACTCAAATTGATACATTCATCGTAGATCGATTCAGCACGATTACTAAGTACCATTAAATCGGCAGGTTTTTGATCGGTATAATAGCCAAGCATTGATGACTCGATATTAATTGGAAAAGCGAAGTTATTCCAAGACATCAATATCTCATCATTAACTCCCGTATCAATAATTAAACCTAAATTCATCCCACCAAATGTCAAAAAGTTTCGGCCTGAGTATCCTGATGTTGTACATAAAAAATCACGGTGTCTAAAAAAATACAATTTACTACGCTCTAGTTGAAGTCGCGGTTTACTTAACCATAAAGTATCTGGATCGGTGTAAACATAATAGTCGCGGGATGGGAATTCCGACCTAAAAAACATCAAAGCAAGAGGTTTAACAGCAGTGCACAGACTTGTAACAGTATAATAATCAATAATATTCCAATTAACTTGAATACTTTCCCTGCTTGTGTAGTTGATTACATCGGCTATTGTATAAATTTGAACTCCATTAATTGAATAACGTTCTACTGCATCAATCAACAAAATTCCTGTCTTTGTATCAACATTAAACTCAGAAAAGCTTTTGATTGCTACTAGTGCTTGAGCTAAATATGCCTTATTGCAAATGGTAAAAACACAAGCTTTATCTTCGCAAAACATCGCGCCATCAACAGAGTCCTTCATAACATTCCTATTTAATAATTTAAATTAATTCAAGGTTTTCAGATGGTTTTAATTACTTTAGCTGGACAACCAGCAGCAATAGAGTATGGAGGTATATCTCTGGTAACAACTGAATTTGCTCCAATTATTGAGTTATGACCGATTGTTACACCCGGAAGTATACATGCACCCTCTCCAATCCAGACATCCCTCTGTATTACGACAGCACCTTTTGAATAGATAAGCCTGCTATTTGGCGGGATACTTAAATCTTCGTAACTTGTAGCCCCATGTGAGTGGTCTGATATATAGACGCGGCTTGCAATTAAAACATTTTCATGTATTTCAATTCTGTTAACACAACCAATATGGCAGTCATATTCCATAGAAACGTTGTTTCCAAAAATTATAGTTGGATTAAATACTTGATCCCTATGCCTATCTATTGCCTCTACTCTATTTCTATCTTGCGCATTGAAGTTTCCAAGGCAGGTTACATAGCCAGCGCCTACAAATAAGGATGACTTACCTATATATATTCGTCCTATAGCCCTATTCATTTGAATTTTAATTAGAAAACTACATAACAGCCTGCGCCTATAATTGACTGCTTTAGACACCCTTACATAGATTAATAAAATTTTTTTAAAAAATACACTCACTTATACAATCCTAATTTATTAGGTAAAATTTACTATCATTATTATCTAATTTCGGAGGATAGCTTACTTCGTTTACCGTGCCTCATACAAAAGGTCCACCTGGTCAATTAATTTCCATATCTTTTATTAAGAATATCTTGAAGTAATTTTACTTAACAAACATGTTAAATAAATATTTCAATATTCGACTATCAAACACAACCAACAAGACCGCATAACTAACAATAAAAGAAGAAGCAAACATAGCTAAAAAATATAGCGATGGATCTAACTCACGAAACCAAAGTGAGAAGCCTAAATAATTGAAAGCCACAATTGGCAATAGAGAAGCCATGATCGCCGTAAAACCGTCTTTCCAAATATAAATCAAGTCAAGCCTACCTGAAAACAAGCGAAAAGCCAAAAATCCAAATGGTAAAAAATAAAGTAGGTCAATAGTTAACCGTGCCATCGGTATTCCAACATATCCCATTTTCTTAACAAATATAAACGTCGATAGAATCAAAAGGAAATTACCTATCGATCCAAAAAAAGATATCCATTTCAGCCTCTGAAATGATTCACACGCCCTGCCATTAACCATAAACAGACTTGTTAAAGGGATTGAAAGTGCAAATATCCTTAAGCATGATGAAGCAATGCTCACACTGTCTTCACTAAAAGCCCCTCTATGAAACAGAGAAGATATTATTTGTTCTGGGAAGAAGAAGAAGAATGTTGCAATTGGTATACTAAAATAAAGGGAAAACTGAAGTAACCTTCCGTAATGCAATAAAAAAGTTTGTGAATCATTTAACGCTTGAGACTCCGAAAATTTTGTACGCGCGATTTCAAGTATTGGGTTAAGGATTAATATCGTTGGCAAAGTAAAGATTCTTTGAGCATACGAAATAGCAGTTAATACACCAGCGCCTAGGCCTGTAGCTAAGTAATCAAAATAAAAGGTAGCGAAGTTAGTAATCAAGTTCGCCGCCCAATATGGCGCAGATACTTTGACAAACCTTAATGATGCAGGATTTCTCTTCAGCTGGATTGGGATTTTCATATCCTCTTTTATTACGACAACAATTAACATTAAAACTAAGACCGACAATTTAGCTATGAGTAATGACAATGCAAGACTTTCCTCTTTTAGCTGACTGGAAAAAAATTGTAAGAATATAAGCAAGAAAGCTGGCTGGAATACGGCGCCAATTGCGGCGAAAGTATATTGGCCTAACGCGAGCACAAGCGTTCTAAAAAATTCCGATAAAACGGAAATCACAAATATCGGCGCAAAGTAAATTAACACGAACTTAACATCGACCACTTGCGCATGAGAGAATTTAGAAACCAATGCGTAAAAAGCTTCATAACTCAGATAAGCCGCAATACTCAAAGGTGAAATAATAATTAAACACCAAGTTAGAACTGAACCCGCAAACTCAGAAGCTTCAGTTATGCCTGCACGAGTTTTAAGTTCAATAAAAACAGGAAGAAAAACCGTAGCAAACAAACTGCTTATCAAGCCAGCTGCTAAGGTTGTGATAGATAAAAGAAAGAAGTATGCATCGCTACCCACACTTCCGCCGAATCGCTTAGCAACAAGCATTAGCGAATAAAAAGATAACGCAGCAACTACTCCAGAAATTGCTATATTTTTTACGCCAGATATTTTAAAAGAGTCCTTTTTAACCTTTTGTATGCTTTGCATCAACTAGACCTAAACTCGACGACGGCATCAATCTGGTTAAAAAACTGTTTATATATGGTATTGGAATTAATTTTGTTAGTTACAAATTCATAACCTTGATTCGCTATTTTTTCTAGCTCGTCACTATTTTCTTGATAATAACGCACCTTACTAATTAAGCTTGGCAACGTTCCATCATGAGCCACATAATGCACATTTGGGATTAAACCAATATCACGATACATAGGATCATCTAAACCAAAAAAAACACAACCACATGCCATGCCCTCAACAAAACCAATTGCTGGCAGATTGCAAATTTCTTCAGGTACGGTGAACATAGTATATGCGTTGTATATTGCAACAATATCTTTCTTGTAATAACTGAGCTGAGGGTGTTTTGAAAGAAGTTTTTTGACTAGCCTATTAGTTAAGCTTTTCATTTTGTCTTTAGGCACATTTACTCGACTGGCATTTAGGTCTGATATTTGGGAATCTAATTCAGCGGAATATTTACTGGAGTTTTCGTACAGGGTTCGTCTTAATGGCTGCAATTCGTCAACACCAAAAAACTCTATAAATTCCGAGCCTTTCATTTTGAAAGTAATAGAACCCGTAGCCACTATTTTATTTAACCTACCTTTAAATGGCTTCTTACGAACAAACCTCGCTGATGGGGTATAAGGTAAGTGATAAAAGCTGTGCGGTAAATCAGCGAAATATTTTATAAAAAATGGGGAATTTTTCAGCAAATCATTTTCTGCAACCAATAAATCTGGCGATAGTATTCTAAGATTGTTCGCTCCGGAAGATGGATTATAAGCATAATGAGTCATGTGGACGACCTTGTATATATTCACGTCCGACAAATACTCTGCTAATCGCTCACCACGAACGAATAATTCATTCGCTTCATAAGTGAAATTTCCATAATGCATCATAAATAATACATCTTTACCGCTTAGCGCTTTTTTTCTAAAGATAAAACAAACTCTGCTAAGACTGATTTGGTTTAAAAGGCACCAAAGAATAAGTTCAAGTGGATCAATTAAAGATTTTATAAAACCCTTTAATCCAGCTTCATATAGCAACGCAGTCGTAAGGTAAACTTCGGCATCTGAATTAATTGCATAATCCAATAGTGGGGCGTATTTATTGGGTATGTACTGCCTTTTAAGAATATTTCTGACTGTATTTTTAAACCATATATTGTCATGAGGTTGGTAGAAAACAAACTTCAATTGTTTTATATTGGCATTGTCACGCACTTTTATAATGTCTCGACCGAGTAAGTGGCTGTAAGTGAGCTACTTGCGCCGCCAGCCAACATTATTGAGTTTTCTAATGCATTTGCACTCTCCACACAAACCATGTCGCGCCATCCATTTGCATCGAGGTCGTCCATCTTCGCTGCCGTTATATCCCATGGATTCCAGACAGCAGTGCTTAGGCTCCCCGACTTTTCGACTCGTATCTGCCGATTAAGTCGTGGGTCTTCAATAATACAGGCTGAATCCGAGTTCACATAGATCCGCCCCAACTCACCATCAAAGGTAATTTCGCCCGACTGCTGGCATCTTGCATTGCCATTGACTAAATCAACGTATTCGCCGCCTTCTAAGCCATGTATGCGGATGTCAGCGATGTCTCCAATCTGAAAATAGGTATGCAGCCCCTCGCTCAAGGAGATTTCCTGATCGCTATTGTTAGTGGTTGTCAGTTCAATTGTAAGCGTACTGCCAACAGTTATTGTTGCCGAGAGACCTACTGAGTGAGGCCAATGAGCAAGACTCAGGTCTGTCACTTGTAATGTCAATTTAATTTCTGTTGCACCACCTTCAAGATTGCGAACTGAATCCACCACCCAAGGAGTAATACGGGCATAGCCGTGACCATGCAACTTTTTGTCAGTCGGATGTGCCCCAAACCAAGGCCAGCAAATCGGCACTCCTCCGCGTATGGCTTTCCCTGGAATATATTTGGCCAGCTTCGATACCCACAGCACTGGGGAGGATTGATGTTTCGGCCACCATGTGATCACATGCCCACCATCTAGGCTGATCGTCGCAGTGGCTAGGGCGTTATCAATCTCGGCAACGACGATTCCATCAGGCAATTGTTTAAAGCAGACTTGGGAGGCAATGCCGAATCGACTATTGAGTTCATCGGAATTTTTCATATAATTTTTGCAGATCCAAGTTTATCTATTCAAAAAACACGACTGAACTATTTATCTTGCTAAGAATATCTGTCTTGATTTCCTCGTTATAAATACCTGCTTTCAAGATGACTGCAGGACTTGTAATATCTTGCAAAACTTTGGGGGATTGCACCATCAAACTTGTACCATAAAGACGTTTCCCTTGTTTTCTCGGATCATTGTCGAGAAGACTAACAATTTTTGTGGTATCGAGTCCAAAGGCAATAAGATATTGGGCAAAAACATGTGCTCCAAATAGATAAACGGGGCGAGTAGCCTTGCTCAACATGCTATTCAAATCAGCAATTAACTCTTCATGGTAGCGAACGAACCCCATGTACAATTTCCTATTCTGATCATAAAGCTCTCTCGGCAACTCTGTTGGTTTTACAGAGAAATCTCTGACAGCCACATAAAATATGCTGTGATCTTCCATGAAATATTCTTTTGCAAGCAGTCGAAATCCGTGCTTTGCCAGCAAATAATCAACGTACGGTTCAGTTAGAAAAACAGAATGCTCAAAGTTGATGCAGTTTGTATAATTTTTACCAAGCCATGCAGATAAATGTGGAAGCGAGAAAATCATGTGCTTCTGTTCACCGACAAATCCAGCAAGATGCTTCATGAATAGGTCAGGTTCATATAAGTGCTCGAATACATGAGAATGAACAACCGTATCAAATGGCTCATCAAATTTAAATTTACCATCAAAAAAACCTTTGATAAACTTTGCGCTACAACCATCAATCGGTGAAGGATTGGGCTCTAAAATTGTCCATGGAATATTTCCGAAACTTTGATATTCCTTTGCAAGAATTCCGTGAGCACCCCCAAACTCAAGTACCGAGCTAGGCGCGTATTTGCTAATGAATTCAGCAAACGCTTTATGATGTGCCATCCATATTGCACCAACGGCACTTGTTGTGGTTTGAGTTTGATATAGGACATCCAAAGGCAAGAGTTTCTTAAGTTGAATTAGCCCAGAGTCACGCGATATTGACCAAGACATATCTGCCATTAGGTCATCCGCTTGGCCATGTTCAACTGACCCCATAAATACCGGAAAATTAGGTAATGAGTGCAAATCTTCCAGATTTGAAGAACCCGTCACGACATCTGTTTTTCTCTCAGTCAATTGCATTTAATTTTCCAATTCATTTTTTAGCATTGCCTTGCCCAACGAAAACAGTAGCAAACTGTAAGGATGGTGGTGTAAAGCTGCGATATTCAGATAAATCAAGGCAGTCAGTACCCAAACTTTCTTCCTGTCATAGCCCTCGATTTCTAGCCATTCTCCGAAGCGGTGCTCACATTCAACCAGAATCTGTTTACGGTGAAAATCAAAATTTATCTCGTCTGATTGCCAATCGACTGAATAAAAATCTCCGGCGATAAGTTCATGACTGATGATCAAGCCATGAAGTAATTTTGCGAAATCGTAGTAAATGTCACCTGTGGAGAGGTCGCCGCCAAAGTCTTGTCTCCAGTCCAAGAAAGTAAAGTGCTGGTCTGTTGAGTTCCAAAGAATATTCTCAAAATGGAAATCGCCATGAAACCGGCCAGGCATTCCGTCGGCCAACCAGTCCCAATCAATGGCATTTAACAGTGCATCTAACTTTTGCATCGAAACACCGTTTATAGACTCGGTGCCATCTTGGTGTGAAAAGTTTTTGTAAAATAGCGCAACTCGTTCAAATGTTTTATCACGATAAAAACGCATACAGGTATCACGAAAGCCCTGTGCTGCAGTAGAACTTAACTGTTTCTTTGTCCAAAAATTTTTACTGTTTTCTAGTAGTCGTTCAAATAACGGGAGCGTAACCACCTCTGACAACACTTTTCCGCTGACCTTGTTATAACAATACATATTTATACGGGCATCTGTTACCACTGGCACAAAGCCCTTTAACTCTTCAACACGTTTAACACGATTGGCGATAAATTTCTGGTCATCTGAGAACTTAATCACTTGATCATTAACGAACCAAATGGCCTCATTGGCTTTATCTAATATATTTGGTGACCCTTGCTCTCGGTAAGTATCTCTGGCGCGCGCTAAAGCCTCTGGGTTACCCGTGTCATACCAAGTGAATGCGTGCGCTTTAACATTGAGTGGAAGCAACGCGCGCAAACCATGTGCTTCACCCGTATTGATAGCTTGCTGTCCGCCTTGACCCATTGCATCCCAAAACGCTAGGTAATCATGTATGCCTGCCAAGCCGATATAGGGCTTATGTGAGCTGTTATCACCTAGGCCTTTTTCGCAGATATCTATTAACCGCTCACCTTTTAAAACAATCGTTCGGTAAGGTTGGAGGTTATCCACTTCAGAATAGGCCATCCAGTTCTCTGTCGGAGATGGTATCGGCTCTTTAACCAACGTGTCACAAGATATAAAAATAAACGGTTGCTGAAGATGCTGTTTACAGGCTAGTAAGGTTAAACCTAAGCCAGATCCTTCACCTTCAAATGGATCAACTTCTGCAAAATAAAATTTACGTAGAGGATAGGCTAATTCTAGAAACTCACGAACTAGATTGCCTTTATGCCCCAGAGCGATTACAAATTCCGCATCTGCGGGAAACTGCTCTATGAGGTGTGAGAGGATAGGGCGATTGGCTATGCTGACAAGCGATTTATTAACAAACTTTGTAAGTCCGCCTAATCTAGAGCCTATACCTGCAGTCGGAATGCAAACACGAAGACTCATACTGGCGCTCGTTGGTAGTCGTCAACCAGTCTGACGACATCATCCATTTCTGGCGTACTGGCTTCAAGATAAACGCTGTCTTCAACAGCTTCCATGCGGTGTACAACACCTGGTAACAGTGTTATTGTTTCTGATGGCTCGTACACTCGTGAGTCAAGTTTATCTTTTTCTGCCCCAGTGTAAATCCGCAATTTTCCACTCAATACATAAATGGTTTCACATTTAATGTTGTGATATTGCAAACTACATCGGTGGTCTTTCCACATGGTTAACTTCTTCACCATATAGCGATCGTTTATTTCAATAACTTCTTCTTTACCCCAAGGCTTGTCGATTACCTGCATAAATATTCCTTATACTTTGTAGTTTATGAATTCTGGATGAAACTCAAAAAATTTATCATAAAAACTTTTAACGTACTGCTGCATTGACCAGCGGCTATTAAACCCATATTTTTGACGTAACCATTTCTGGCCTTCTTCGATATAAAGTTTCAAATTTTCCTCATACTTTTCCGTCTTGATTAAATCTGCCTGATTAATCAAATGTGACTCATTTTCACTAGCCCAAACCTCGGTAGTTATTGCGGCAGCCCAATCGTTGGCGTAGCCTTTTGCTATCAACTCAGATTCTGATAAATACCCTCTAAAATTGGAGCCATCAAACACGAAATTCATTGCGTCTGGTTGATCTGCATTAAGAATTGATTCAATGAACTCACGTCGCAACAGATAGGCATTATTGTGAATAAACCAAAAATACTTTGTAGTCTCTTTATTCAGCAACAACTTCTCGCCCCACCTTGGAGAGCATGGAGAAAGTATGCCTACCCGAGGATGTTTATCTAAAATAGCCAGCATGGGTGCTAAAGAAGGCTGGGCATGCAATTCAGTATCGTTAGTTAGTAAGAAAAATGCATCGTACTGATCAAACTTACCCTCTTTCCACAACTGACTAAGTCCATAGTTCATACCTCGTGAATAACGAAGGCCATGTTCACGCGCTTCAGACCAATCTGCAAACCAAGTGGTATGCTCAGAAAGATTATTCAATTCCGACCCGGCTTCAACTATAAAAACATCAGTTTCATCACCGTCATACTTCAAAAGATGATCGTGAAGCTTATCTGTTATAACAGGCAAGTTTCTATTCAATATTATCGTGGCTACTCTTTTCATTTCGATCTCACTAATCGGAAGTTAGACATATAACGCAATATGCTTTTTTTAACTTGTTCTTTCAAATATTGTTCAAGATTAATACCATTTTCTGATAGCTTTAGGCTAGCATCTTGCTTAAGTGCTAAGCAGTCTGGGTGAGAGAACACGTAGTGACCTGCAATTATTGATCGGTCTCGATCGCTTGCTGTTGTGTCTTTCAGCATCCACTTATTCCATTTATTTGAGTCATAAGAAATTTGTAGAAATTGATCAGCTTGCTTAACTAAGTTATTTTCTTCAAGCACTGACAATAACGCCATGGTTTCGGCAACACCAAATTCTGGAGCAACATTTGCAGCATGTATGCCTAAACGAGGGTGCCATTGCAAAGCTTCATCAGAAAGATAATCAGTATTATGCTCTTTCATCATAATGCCATATCGATTACAAATCTCAATCATTTGAGGCACTTGTATCTCAGCGGGCAGTTCATTTGCTACTCTAACAGGTGTGTCAAATGAACCCACATTGCGAGTTTCCATTACGCGCGTTCCTGTCTGGATCACTACAAAAGATGGCTGCACAATATTATTTTTCTTACAGAACCTAACAATCGCATTCAGGGTATAGTCTAATTCATCTTGGGTATTGGTGGTTCCGCTTTGCTCTTCGGTACCTATTTCAAAGATCACTTCTTGACCTAATCTCTGAGCTTGACTCCAGCAGTACTCGTACAATTCAAATACACGATCCAAGACTTCATCTACATCTGGAATACCATGAATATCAACACTTGGATCGATATGCAAAATCTGGAATCCTGCTTCTAAATCTGCAAGATAGGATAATTTAGCTGACTCCATTGCTCGGCGCAAACTTAGCTTTTCTGCCACTTCTTTTGTATTTTGCCAAGGTCCACCATGATCACGTGCAAGAAGAACTTTCCCTTTTTTGTCACTGTCTATGACATAGCGTGCGAAATCTTCAGTAGTCCAGTTATTTACATACCCACCCCCAAACTCTTCGGAATCAATCTGACGTCGACTTGCAATTAACATTAGTGGTACTTCATGTTCATTCGCCAACTCAATAGTTGCATCCACACAGTTGATACTCATAGGACCGACCCCAAGCAGAGTACAACGTCTCCCAGCTAATATTGAATTTAATCTTTGATTTATCATACTGTCCACTCCCCTGAAAGTTTTCCTTGCGCATTTGGAACTGCCGATGGGTCAAACGGAGTAAAGAATTTTTCCATAATATGTAAGCATGCCTCCGCTACCGCACGATCGCCGCCAGACCGCTCGGTTATAAAGTCAGCATGTTGCTTCGCAAGCTTATCACCGTTAGATGGAGATATTGCATAACCCACTTCACGCATAACATAATGATCAAAAATACCATCACCCATATAAATTACCTTATCTAATGGATAGCGTTCTTTAATCCAATCAATGCGCCGAATCGTACTGACGATATCCAAAGGGAAATCCATGTCATCAACTATGCGTTTTTTTGAAATAAGGAAGCCTTTTTTATCTCCTGTTACAAACCTAATCTCGATGTTCGCTTTAAGCAAAGATAAACCATCGTTATCATCTGGGCCAAAAATCTTCATCACTTTACCATCTACCGAATATAGAAAATGTCCTGTCGTCATTACGCCATCGACATCTAATATAAAACATAAAGGTGAATCGTTAGTATTTAATGTTGCGTTTGTCACTGAGCACTTCCTCACGATAGGATTTTTAATTCTTTAAATTAACTAGGTAACCAATAAACTCTTTCCAAAAAATTACTGAATATTCAAACAGCGAAACCAATTACTCCTAATTACATCTTCCATAATTATCTTTCACCCGTTCAATATCATCTTCACCCACATAGCTACCAGATTGTACTTCAATGATCTCCAATGGAATATCCCCTGGGTTGGATAAACGATGTAGGGTGCCTGGTGGAATATAGGTCGATTGATTTTCTGATAAGGTCAGTACTTGTTCGCCATTGGTAATCTCTGCCGTACCCTTAATCACCACCCAGTGCTCAGCCCGGTGTGCGTGCTTTTGTAGGCTTAAACTCGCTCCAGGATTTACCTGAATGCGCTTGACCTTAAAGCGATCCCCCTCATCGATACTGTCGTACCAGCCCCAAGGGCGGTGGACCTTACGGTGCAGGGTATCCTCTTGTCGACTATCTTTAACCAATTGGTTGACGATTTTCTTAACATGTTGAGACTGACTCTTATCTGCAATGAGGATTGCATCGGCCGTCTCAATGATGACCAAGTTATCCACACCGACCGTACTCACTAGACGAGAGCTTGAGTGCACAAAGGTGTTCTTAGTATCCGCGAGGATGGTGTCACCACTCGTGACATTACCGTCACCATCCGACTCGCCCACCTGCCACACGGCATCCCACGAGCCTAGGTCATTCCAGCCAGCATCCAGCGCAATCATCTTGATGTCAACATTCGAGCCTGGGCAATGCTCCATGACCGCGTAATCAATTGACTCACTCGGAATGACACTAAAAAGGGTTTTATCTGGACGAACAAACGGCAAATCTGCAGACACCACAGCACAAGACTGCGCTGTCGCCTGCAAGATATCCGGTCTAAATTGCGCTAATGCCGCCAGCCAAACAGAAGCGCGTACCACAAACATACCGCCATTCCAGTAGTAGCCACCGGATGCTAAATAACCGATTGCCGTGGCTAGGTCAGGCTTCTCGGCAAACTGGGCGACGCTATGCTCACCATAGGAACCCACATCCGCCTGCTGCTTGATGTAGCCGTAACCCGTCTCAGGTTTATCGGGCGCAATCCCTAGAA
>CANNLO010000050.1 GCA_947505055.1 Methylococcaceae bacterium
GGAAAGCTCAAGAACATTCGACTGAATTCTGCTGCTATCCTTGTCATTGCCAGAAGGCAACATGAGAATCCTACCGATACCTGGTTGTTTCAAGTCCATAGCAACCGGGCCAAAGACAAACCCGTAAGCCGGGTTTCAGTCAGTCGCGTTTTTAAAGAAGCCGGTGATATGTTAGGACTAACCATAAACACCCACAGTATGCGAAAATCACGGGGCATGGCCATGTATAAGGATGGCGTACCTGTCGAGAAAATTGCCAAAGTGCTAAATCACTCGAATACAACTTCAACACTTCGCTATTTGGGGATTACCCAAGAGGAAGTGTTAAAAACTTATGATGATTATGAGCTTTGAGTGCGACGTGAAGTTGCATAAATAACTGTTTCGGCTGTTTATGCGGCAATGAAACCTGTCATTCCCCTGGCAGTATCTTATCGGTTCTTTAAGTTGTTCGGTCTACCCCAAAAATGGTTAATAATCACTACTGCATCTCTGCTGGTACGACTTCATGATTTAAACAATAAAAAAATTAATCAATTGGGTAAATAAACATGAACTTTCAAGAAGCAATTACATTAATCAAACAAACTAAAAAATCAGATAATTCGTTCATTGGTATTTTTTTTCGTCCAGAAGATAAATATTTTGGATATTACACAATACATGCGCCTGAATTAGATGATTCAGAATATATAAGCATTTCTTGCGAAGGTGGAAATCTTTTTTCAGATTATGGCGAAGAAGATTTTTATTCATTGGATGATGTACCAGAAGAAGCATTGAACTTGCATTACAAAAGTGCTGAAGCTTTACCGAATATTAGCGGGGATTGCTCTGAATATGCACTTTTTAAATTATTTCCAGATTTGCCTAATCCAGACGATATATTCACAAATCAAGAAAAATCAGATTTCATAAAATTAGTTAAAGAACGGGTTGGTGAATGGGGTACCACTAACTAATTGGCCTGCTGTATAAAGAGGTTTCGCATTTAGGGCATTGATTTCCTCCGGCTTCGTACCCCTCCCACCGCGATTTACAAACCACGCATTCAAACCTGATCCACTTGTTTGGCAAATCTTGATAAGCATTAATACTTTCATGGTTATGTGATTTCTGAATTGAGCTGCTTTTAGCTACAAAGTGAGGATTATTGTTTTGATGATGAATTGTATATTCAAGATTGGATGCGCCTATTTTTAAGTCTTCAACTGCTGCAGAGGCACATTGTTCAAATCTTGGATGATAAATCCATTTTTTAGATTTTCTGTCATTCGTTAGAAAGTCAGTCAGTATTTTGTGATAAGTTTTATTTTCAAAATTGGCTGTTTTAAATTGATTTTTTAATAAATCCAACGCTATTTGAATTACGCCGCACTTGGAATCCGTAGGATTGAATAAATTATCTGGTGCATTTCGCTCTGGGTGGGTGAAATAAACCACAAATTTGAATGAGCCTATCGTTCCAATAAGATCGACAGCCACTCCAGAAAAAGTGTTTTCTACTTCAAGGTTATCGAGTGTTATATCTTGCTCTTTTGTGACAAGAAATTCTTTGTATTGTTTGTATCTCAATATCCCCTCGTAAAACTCTATTGTGCCTTTATATTCTGGCAAACTGAGTTTTATCTGTTTACCGATAAGCTGCCTTGCCATAAGACGCACTGACAAATAAAAAGAATACTCGCATTCATTTTTCGTTTTGTTGTAAACATTTTTGCTGGCGTGTGCAAAATGCCAAATTTTTATATTGCCTTGTCGCGCTTCTAAAGGCGTATGGCACGATGGACAAACGCAACCGCACTGTTTTCCGTTTGGAACATCATAGACGTCTACCAGCGCATTGTCTGATTCCCTTAAACCAAAGGGTATTTTGTTTAAGTCACTCATAACAACTCAAAATTCTGGGAATACAAAAGGTACTCTTCCTCCGCGCAGATCGACAACATAACGGGCCGGTCTCCTGAATTTTCTGCCATGCCCTTAGCGCTTCGGTTAATCTTGATTCATGCTATTTGCCTAACTGTTCTGCATTTCGGAAATCCAGAACATCCCCAGAACTGCTTGCCTTGGTTATCGACGCTTCGTGCAGTTCTTAAGATCATTGGCTTTCCGCACTTCGGGCATGAATTATCCTCTTGCCGCTGTTTTTCCGCGACAATCGTTTTAACGTGTTTTACATGGTCTATGTGGGTTCTGATCGATGGCTTTAATCGCCCCAGTTGAATTCTGGTACAAATAGCCAGAACTTCACCATCGCTCAAGATGGGTTGCGTTTTACTTTTGATAAACCGGATATAAGCGCCCGCATAAACAACATTATCCGGCATGGCTGTTTTGAAGGTGCTGTCACCGATAAAGACGACTACCGGAAATATTTTGTCAGGATCAAGTTCTAAAGCTGCCTGTAACGTCTGGGTATGTTTGTAATTTTGATGTAGTGGATTCTGGAATTTGGTTGTGTGCCGGTAAATCTTCTGGATCCAGGTTTTTTGTTGGGGGCTGCCGAATATCCAGCCTTTCATGTTCTTGGTTTCGATCACGAAAACACCGTATCGTGACACAATGACATGGTCTATCTGGGTGGTGCCATCTTCTGTTGGCAGCGTCACGTTCTTGAACAGCGTGTAGATGTGCTTATCCAGAAATAATTTTGCTACCAGGTTAACTTGGAATTCTCCGATAACGCCTTTAATGAATGGCGTCTTCAGAATCACTACGGTAATAAATAGTGGTATTAGCCACCAAAATGAGCTTATTAACGGGCCAAAAGCTTGTATCAGGAGTTGATTTACGTTCATCGATTTCCTTGGTTTAGTTTAATCAACAATTCCTGAATAATTACTCCGGAAGCATCTTCAGGATGAGTGGTATTGTTACACGAGACCAAAAACTTGTTCCCCGCCCATGCAAACCAAAAACATTCCGGATCGGCATCCCCAGGCTAAAGTATAAATTGAATTTGATCAATTTTAAGCCAATTTAACTAAACTCCAGGGTTGGCAGTGGGTTAGAGTGGAATATGACAAATTAAAGACAGGGTTATCCACAGATTTTGTGAATAACAGGTTTCAAGAATATAGCGCTATATTAATGTATTCTTTCACCGGTCCACCGGTCTCGTCCTTTCCAGAATGTACACTCCTGGCAGACCTCGCCATCTGGATAATCGATACCTTCTTGATGAGGACAACCTATAATTCCATCGGCCATAATGACAGACTTGCTGCTGTGCTCGGCTATGAAAGCCAATAGCTCTTCCATTATATGCGCATCATTTCTTACATCGGCGTCAGAGAACCAGCTTTTCATAGGTTCTGGATCAGCGTTTTCATTTGCAATAATGCTGACAGTAACTTTCGTGGCTTTTTTATCCGTAGGCCCATAGTACGCAATCGTTGCAAGCGGATGACCTTTAAATCCCTTGCGCGCTTTATTGACTATTTTCTTTTTATTCCGTTCGGCTTTAAGGCTCATTTTATTCTCGGCACATAACCAATCTATTCATGACATATATTCGACCTAAACATCATAAACAGTCAATAATAGAGACCATTTTGATATTTTTGAGGCAAAACCCTGCACATTGCCGCTATACGTGCGAAAGTTATATCGCCGGCATGATTCAATACCATCGGTAATACGCATCCTGAGACAGTTAAATCCTGCAAATGATTACATCATTCCACGCCAAATACTTCGCGCACGAACTTACACGACGGCATGGGCCCAACGGTATAGGGCGTCTATCACAATCTCTGTTTGATGCCAGTGTTGATCTGAATCCGCATCAGATTGAAGCCGCTTTATTCGCTTTAAGATCCCCGTTATCCAAAGGTGTCTTGCTTGCTGACGAAGTGGGCTTGGGTAAAACGATTGAGGCTGGAATTGTCCTGTGTCAGTACTGGTCAGAACGCAGACGACGGCTGTTGGTTATCTGCCCCGCCTCCTTGCGCAAGCAATGGGCACTGGAGCTGGAAGAAAAATTCAACCTGCCTGCGTTCGTACTGGATGCTAAAACCTGGCGAGATACACTCAAAAAGGTACAATCGCCCCTCAACCAGAAAGCCATCATCATCCTGTCGTATAACTACGCCAACCGGATTCGTGATGAGTTAAAATCGATTGCCTGGGATTTAGTAGTCATCGATGAAGCTCACAAGCTCCGCAATGCCTACCGGGAAAGCAACAAGATTGGACAGGGTTTACGCTGGGCGCTTGAAGATTGCCGCAAACTACTGCTGACAGCAACCCCACTGCAAAACTCCTTGCTGGAGTTGTATGGTCTTTCCACTTTGATAGATGAACACCTATTTGGCGATGTGAATGCCTTCCGCAGTCAGTATGTTTCGGCGGGTGGTGACTTGGATGGCTTGCGGCAGCGTTTATCAGGATTTTGCCGGCGCACCTTGCGCAACCAGGTCACGGAATATATCCGCTACACCGAACGGCATGCCATCACCCAACCCTTTCGTCCTACCGATGACGAACATCAACTTTATGAGGCCGTGGGTGCATTTTTACTGCGCCCGAACAGCTATGCCATTCCAAATCGTCAGCGGCATCTCACCGAACTGATTCTGCGTAAACTGCTTGCATCCTCTTCACTGGCGATTGCTGGAACACTTGAGACCATGAGGATTAGGTTGGAAGCCTTGCGAGATGAAAAAATCCAGGATGATCCTGACTTTGCCGAACAACTAATTAGCGATGAAGACATCGAGGAAGACTTGCTCGATGAAATTCTGGACATTGACCCACCTGAAGAGGATGGCGATATGCCCCCACCCACCATCGATCGTAAGCAGCTAAAAGAAGAAATAGACTTACTGGCGCAATTGTTCGTGTGGGCTCGCAGCATCGGCACCGACACTAAAACTCGAAGTCTGCTGAGCGCCCTGGAAATCGGTTTTAAGCAAATGGCCATAACTGGCGCACAACGTAAGGCACTTATCTTTACTGAATCACGCCGCACCCAGACTTACCTGAAGGACTATCTGGAAGCCAATGGCTATGCTGGTCAAGTTGTTCAATTCAGCGGCACCAACAACAGTCCGGAAGCCACTGCCATTTATGAAAACTGGCTAGCGGCTAACCAAGGCACAGGCCGTATTGCCGGCTCCAGAGACATCGACATTCGCACCGCACTGATTGAACATTTCCAGGGCCATGCCAGCATTATGATTGCTACTGAAGCGGCTGCCGAAGGTGTCAATATCCAATTTTGTTCGCTGGTCATCAACTACGACCTGCCGTGGAATCCCCAACGGGTAGAGCAACGGATTGGCCGTTGCCATCGTTACGGACAACAGCATGATGTAGTCGTGATCAATTTTCTCAACGAACGCAATGAAGCTGACCGCCGCGTTCTGGAACTACTTACCGAAAAATTCAACTTGTTCAACGGTGTTTTTGGTGCATCCGATGATGTGCTGGGCAGCATTGAATCCGGCGTGGATATTGAAAAGCGCATCTTGTCCATATACCAGGAATGCCGCACCCCCACAGAAATTGATATGGCCTTCAAAACACTACAAGCAGAAATGGACGAACGTATCCAGGCACGGATGACCGATACCCGCAAACTACTCCTTGAAAACTTTGACGAAGAAGTACATGAGCGACTACGCATCCAGTTGAGCGACGCCAAAGCCCAACTTGACCGTTTCAGTAAACGCTTCTGGTCGCTCACCCACTTCATGTTGCAGGAATGTGCTCAATTCGACGATGCCGCACTGGCCTTTGATCTCACCCAGCCGCCGACACCGGCTATTTCGGCAGGTCGTTATCACCTCATATCCAAATCAACACCCAGCGCAATACCGCACCCGCTCCCGGCGGGTGTCGGCATACACACCATCCCTGGCGATAACAAGCCACAACCCTCGGAAACAGCCGAAGCCGAAGAAACATCTAAAGAAGCCCGTGCAGAATACGGTACTTTTCTTTATCGCCTTTCGCACCCGCTAGGTGAATTTGTCATTGACCAGGCTAAAGCACTGGACACGCCAACGGCACGCATCGTTTTTAATGTCAGCCAGCACGCCACCCGTTTGCATGTAATAGAAGCACTGCGCGGCAAACACGGTTATCTGGCACTGACCGCGCTTGCGATTGAAAGCTATGAACGTGAAGAGCATCTGCTTTTCTCGGCTATTGATGATCAAGGCTTGCCCCTGGAGCAAGAAACCTGTGAAAAGCTGTTTAACTGTCTCGCAGAAAATGCAGGCTCGACCAACATACCCGATTCAATTACCCAAAGACTGGCTGCCGAGGCACAGCGACATACCAAAGCCACCATCAGCCAATCCTTGGAAGCTAATAACAAGCACTTCAATGAAGCGCGTGAAAAGCTTGAAAAGTGGGCGGATGACTTGGTACTGGCTGCGGAAAAGGCCCTGAAAGACACCAAGGAGCAAATTAAAATTCTTCAGCGACAAGCCAGGCTCGCCACCCATCTTGCTGAGCAGCATGACATCCAGCAAAAGATACAAAAGCTGGAGAAACAGCAACGCCGCCAGCGGCAAGAGATTTTTCAGGTCGAAGACAGTATCATCGAAAAGCGCGATGCCTTAATAGAAACCCTGGAACGTCGCCTCACCCAAAAAACCGAATCCGAACGGTTGTTCACTATAGAATGGGCGGTTATTTAAATTTTTTGTCCACGAAAGACACGAAAAATTAAAAATAAATGGGCTAGTTCCCAAGCTGGAGCTTGGGAACTAGCGGACTCGTCATTCCGGCAGGGATGCCGGAATCCAGTGCCAGGGATGGCAATCTGGCGGCACATAAGCCATTGGTTTAGGTTAGGTTCGCTGCCAGATTATAGATTCACATCCGTGTGACTGGATTCCGGCATCCCTGCCGGAACGACGGCGTTACGATTTATGTAGATGCCTATTTCTCTGGAGAGGGATTGTTGTGCTTCGCGCTGAATAGTTACAGTAAATTTTCGTGTCTTTCGTGTCTTTCGTGGATAAAAAAATAATATCGTGGAAAAAATAATATATCCGAGAGAGCTAATGAGCAAACACGATGACCTCGTCAAAAAACTAAAAGAAATATTCCAGATTGATCGGCCAGAACTGGATTTTGGCGTCTATCGCATCCTCAATGCCCGAGTAGTGGAGATTAACGACTATCTGGAAAATCGTCTAAAAGCCAAGGTAGTCCAAAGTCTGGCAGCTTCCGGTGCGGCCACTAAGGAAGGCGTGCAAAAGGAACTGAAAGAGAAAGAAGCGCAATACCTCGCCGACGGCATTGATCCGGAAACCGTACCCAAAGTGCGTGAGTTAAGGCAAAAACTGGCTGACTATGGCGCCGGCGCCTCTGAACACGAAAACGCGGTGTTCACGCATCTGCTCACCTTTTTTTCCCGCTACTACGACAGCGGTGATTTTATCAGCCAGCGCCGTTACAAGGGCGACACCTATGCCATTCCTTATGCCGGCGAAGAAGTGGTGCTGCATTGGGCGAACAAAGACCAGTATTACACCAAGAGCGGGGAAAATTTTTCCAACTACGCCTTTAAGCTGGATGATGGGCGCAGTGTGCGTTTCCGCTTGGTCACGGCAGACACGGCCAAAGATAACCGCAAAGACAACGACAAGGAACGCCGCTTTGTCCTGATCGAGGCGGCAACCCGCACCCTCACCGATGATGAAGGTGAAGAATACGAGCAACAACTAGAGCCGGTGGCAGAAGAGAACGGCGAACTCGTCCTGCGTTTTGAATATAAGGCCATGCCCAAAGGCACAAAGCAGGACGCACTGGTAGTTGATGCAACAAACCAGGTACTGGCCGATCCTATCGTCAAAGCCCGCTGGTTGGACTTGAACAACCGTGAACCCACCGAGAAAAATCCGCAGCGCACCTTGCTGGAAAAATGCCTCACCAGCTATACCGCCAAGAACTCTGCAGACTATTTTATCCACAAGGATTTAGGCGGATTCTTACGCCGTGAGCTGGACTTTTACATCAAGAATGAAGTCATGCACCTGGACGATGTGCAGCATGCCGAAAAGTTTGCCGACATCGAAAAAAACCTGCGCCTGATTCAAACCCTTCGTGCCATTGCGCTGGACTTGGTTACTTTCTTGGCGCAACTGGAAGACTTCCAGAAAAAGCTGTGGTTGAAAAAGAAATTTGTCGTAGCTACGCACTACTGCATAACCCTCGACCGTGTGCCGGAAAGTCTTTACCCCATGATTGCCGACAACTCCCAACAATGGGAACAGTGGAAAAACATGGGTATGTTGAATGGCAAAGTTGATTTAATTAACCAAGGCGAAATGGGCAGCGTCGACTACTTGAAAAAACATCCATACTTGATGGCGGACACTGGCCTATTTAATGCCGAGTTCAAATACGCCCTGCTGGCAGAGGTTGATAATCTGGATGACAGTCTTGATGGACTGTTGATACACGGGGATAATTTTCAGGCTTTGAATTTGTTGCAGGAGCGGTATCGGGAGCAAATCAATGGCATCTACATTGATCCGCCTTACAACACTGATGCTTCTGCAATTATGTATAAGAACGGATACAAAGACTCATCTTGGCTAAGTTTGATGCATAACAGGTTAGAGCTTGCACATTCGTTGATGCGAGATGATGCCCTGATTAGTGTGGCAATTGATGATCAAGAAGTTGCATCGCTCAGAGCAGTACTTGGTGAGATTTTCGATAAGGATGTCGGTGTTTCTGTCGTTAAATCTAACCCGCAGAGTCGTAAGACAACTGGTAAATTTTCCCCGGTCCATGAGTACGCTCTGTTTTATGGAAAATCTGATAAGGCATTTCCTTGTTCAATTGGGTTTAATGATAGCAAGGCTGCGAGATACCCATTGATTGATGAAATGGGTAGATATTCCTGGATGAATTTTATTCGTGCTGGAAGTAATGATCTTCGAGAAGATAGGCCGAAATTGTTCTATCCGATTGTAGTGGACAAAGAGAACAAAATTCACATACCGCATTTGGAATGGAATGAGGAGCTTCGAGAGTACAAGCTGCTTGAGGAAATTGGTGGCGATGAACAGTTGGTTTACCCCATAAAGTACGTTAACGAAAATGCCATAGAGAAGAATTGGCAAAGAGGCCATAAGCGAGTTGCTGATGAATATGGCGAATACCGTGTGCGAAGGGACAATAATGGCGAAATTAATATTGATTTCAAAACAAGGATGGATGCAGAGGCTGCTCCAGTTACTTGGTGGGATAAGGGCGAATATGCTTCAGCTAACTATGGTGCATCTGAGCTAAAGGATCTCTTCTCAGAAAAGAACTTTGACTTCCCGAAGGCGAGGAAGCTGGTCGAGGACGCGCTTCGAGCATGTGGCGCAGCTCAAAAAAACACTGCGGTTATTGATTTTTTTGGCGGGTCAGGCACAACAGCGCACGCTGTGATCTCGATTGCTCGTGACACCAAGGAAAAGCATAACTATGTGCTCGTGGAGCAAGGTGAGTATTTCGACACTATCATCAAGCCTCGCATCCAGAAGGTGGTGTATTCCGCCGACTGGAAAGATGGCAAGGCGATCGCTCCGCATACAGGTGTTTCCCATGCCTTCAAAGTTCTCAAAATCGAAAGCTACGAAGACACACTAAACAATCTGCAACTGCGCCGCACGGCAAAGCAGCAAGACCTGCTCGACACCTTGCCGCAATCTGCCCAAGAAGATTATCTGCTGCGCTATCTGCTGGACATCGAAAGCCGTGGTTCGTTGCTATCGGTAGAGCAGTTCAAACAACCGTTTGATTGCAAACTGAAAGTGACCGTGGATTCGGCGGGTGCTTATGAAGAGCGCACCATAGACCTGGTGGAAACCTTCAACTACCTGATCGGCTTGCGTGTGAAACATATCGACATGCAGCGGGATAAAGGCTTTGTGTCGGTAACAGGCTGGCTGCAGACGGGTGAAAAAACGCTGGTATTGTGGCGTGACGTAAGCCAGGTTGATTACGAAGCCTTGAACCGCCTGTGCGACAAGCTGGCTATCAATCCGGCGGATAGTGAATTCGAGATCGTTTATATCAACGGTGATCACAACATCCCTGCCGTATTTACCAGCCTTGAGACGGAAGGCGGCATTACCAAAACCCTGAAAATCCGTCAGATTGAACCGGAGTTCCTTAGCCGCATGTTTGCAGTGGAGGGCATGTAAATGAACGAGATTAATCTTCATGCCGATTACAGGCTAGCTCTGGATGAGATTAAACAGCGGATTCAAGCCACACAAATCCGTGCAGTACTGGCGGTTAATCGTGAATTGCTGGTGCTGTACTGGCATATTGGTCAAACCATTGTGTCCTTGCAGCAAGCGCAAGGCTGGGGTGGAGCAGTGGTAGAACAAATGGCGGCGGATTTGCAGACCGAACATCCGGGTATTCAAGGCTTTTCACGTAGCAGTTTGTTTGCCATGCGCCAGTTTTACCTGTTCTTTTCGCCTCGCTTTGAAATTGTCCCACAGCCCGTGGGACAATTACCTTGGGGTCATATTCGCACAATTCTGGGTAAGATTAAGGATGTCGATATTGCCCTGTTTTACACGTCTACCTGTATTGAAAATGGCTGGAGTCGTCCAATTTTGGAACTACAAATTGAGCAAGGATTGCACCTGCGGCAAGGCCTTGCTCCTAGCAACTTCCAGTCAGTGCTGCCAGCACCGCAGTCTGAACTGGCCCAACAAACCCTGAAAGACCCTTATGTGTTTGATTTTCTGACTTTGAGTCAGAAGGCCGTAGAACGGGATGTTGAAAATCAGTTGGTTACCAATATCACTCGATTCTTATTGGAGCTTGGCAAAGGCTTTGCTTTTTTGGGCCGTCAGTATCCGCTGGAAGTTAATAGCCGCAGCTATTTTCTGGATTTGCTGTTCTACCACACACGCTTGAAATGCTATGTAGTGATCGAGCTGAAAACCGGTGAATTTAAACCTGAATATGTGGGCAAAATGAATTTCTATTTGTCGGCGGTTGATGATCTGCTAAGCGCTGAGGGCGATCAGCCCAGTATTGGCCTGATATTGTGCAAAGACAAAGACCGTCTCGATGTGGAGTATGCCTTACGCGATGTTAATAAGCCGATAGGTGTTAGTTCATTTATTACCAAAGAAATACCTCTGGAAGTTCAAGCACAGTTGCCAACGGTAGCCGAAATTGAACAGCAACTGGCGGGGAAGTTATGAGTAAAACCCCATCGAAGAAACGCAGTTTCCATCAGGAGTTAGTGCTCAACCAGTGGATGATGAGCTTTTTTAGTGGCGGCACTTTGCATGCGCTGAAAGAGCGCTTGAGCGAAGATCGGCACGAAGGTATAGACGAAGACGGCCAAAGCGGATTTTTTCATGCCTTGCAGCACAATCTGTTTGAGGTGGATCGCATCAGCCAGCAAGACTTGCGCCGTTACGACCTGAACATTGTGCAGCATTGGAATGCCATTACCGGGCAGCGTAACAAGGTCGAGGGCACCGTGCTCAATATGAAATACTTCCAGTATCTCTCGCTGCTGTTCACCGAGATTTATCTGGACTGGTATTTCAACCAGCGACAGCAATTGCTGGATGGTTTGAATCAGGGGTTGAAGACATACAACAACGAGCAAGACGCTGAACATCGCTTCCAGCTTTTTGACGCGGATGAACTGAACAAATTGGCATTCTGGAACGCTACCGGCAGCGGCAAAACGTTGTTGTTGCACGTCAACATCAAACAATATCTGCATTACTTCCAAAACGGTAAAAAAGACATTTACCCGGACAAGATCATTTTGCTGACACCCAACGAAGGCTTGTCTCGCCAGCATTTAGAGGAGTTAAAGCTCTCGGGGTTTGATTTTTGCCATTTGTTCACAAAAAACCGGGGGGATCTTTTCAAAGGCACGATTGAGATCATCGACATCAACAAGCTGGGCGATAAGATGGGCGACAAGACGGTCGCGGTTGAAGCCTTCGAGGGTAATAACCTGGTGCTGGTGGATGAAGGACATCGTGGCACAGGCACGGCAGATGGTGCATGGATGAGCCGCCGTGAGTCTCTGGTGAGGAGCGGCTTTGCTTTTGAGTATTCCGCCACTTTTGGGCAGGCGGTTGCCAAGGGTTTGACGGTTCTTAAGGCAGAACAGGATTTGCTTAAGAAAAAAGCGAAAATACGGTTTGAAACGACTAACCTGAAAAAACTGGACGATGCACAAAGGCAACTGTTGACGCTGACCAGCGAAGAGAAGCGTAAAGCGCGCACGTTGGCGACGCGGGAAATTTACGCCAAAAGCATTCTGTTTGACTACTCCTACAAATTTTTCTACGAGGATGGCTACGGCAAGGAATCGCTGATTCTTAATTTAAAGGATGAAGATTACACCCAAGAAGATACGGCCCGCCAATATTTTACCGCCTGCCTGTTGAGCTTTTATCAGCAACAATACCTGTGGCGCACCAATCGCGACAAGCTGACCGACTTCAATATTGAAAAGCCATTGTGGGTGTTTGTCGGCAATACCGTTTCTGGTGAAGATTCGGACATTCTGAATGTGCTGAAATTCCTGGCCGGATTTTTAAACGACGAGCCAAAAACCAAGCAGTGGCTAAAGGACTTACTGGCAAATACCGCGCGCTTGCTGGATGCCAAAGGCCGTAATATTTTTCATGATCGTTTTACACCATTGATGCAATTTAGTGCCGATGAGGTTTATGCTGACATTCTCAAGAAGCTATTCAATGCCGAGGCACGGCAACGGTTGAAAGTCGTCAACCTGAAAAGCAGTAAAGGCGAACTGGCGTTGCGTGTGGGCGATGCAGAACCGTTCGGCCTGATCAACATTGGTGATGATGCCGGTTTTTTCAAAGAGTCTGAGAAGACGGAGAATGCAAAGTTGTTTGATACAGAGGCAGATGACTTTGTCGGATCGCTATTTGGGACGTTAAACAGCAAAGATAGCCAGTTGCATGTGTTGATCGGTTCGCGCAAATTTACCGAAGGCTGGAGCAGTTGGCGGGTGTCCACCATGGGCTTGCTCAATATGGGCAAAGGTGAGGGCTCGCAAATTATCCAGCTATTCGGTCGTGGTGTGCGTTTGAAGGGTAAGGATTATTCGCTCAAACGCAGCACACCTGGCCATCGGCCAAAAGGGGCGCATTTGGAACGCTTGGAAACGCTAAATATCTTTGGAGTGAATGCGGGTTATATGGCCACATTCAAGGAGTATCTGAAAGAAGAAGGCGTTACAACACCAGATGAAATGATTCAGCTGGATTTTGAAACGCGTCCCAATATGCCAAAGAGCAATCTCAAGACGCTAGCGCTCAAAGACGGATACAAAGACAATCAAATTAAAGGATTCAAGCGCACGCATTTTCCTTATCTTTACGAAATACCTGCCGAGTTTAAGGGCAAGATCAAAGCGGCACATATTGAACTGGATTTGTATCCCAAGATAGAAGCCATGAGCACGCAGGATAAAGCCGGTGACAAACCGGATGGCAATATTCGCAATAAAGGCAAGATTCCAAGCGAAACCATGGCGCTGTTTGATTTCGACCGGATTTACTTGGCAGTGCAGGAATTCAAGCAACTGCGCAGTTGGAGCAACTTGCGGCTGGAGCTCTCGCGTTTGGTGGATTTCTGCCTGACGGGCGATGACTGGTACACGCTTTATATCCCGCAAGCCGAGCTGGCTATTCGCAACATTGCCGACATCCGCAAGCAGGAAGATATTTTTATCCGTTTGCTGCAAGACTACACCGACCGTTTTTATAAGGCGCTGAAAACCGCTTATGAGGGCCAGTTCTACAGCATCGTGAACGTGAAAAAAGACGACGATACTTTGCTCAAGGTCTATCACTTTGAGATCGACAACGACGAAGACGGGGAAGCTTACGAGAAGAAAATAAAAGCGCTTCAGGTATTGGTAACCGATGGCAAGCTGGGCGAAGCCAGCCAATGGAATGCTGGTCAGATGGTCGCCATTTGTTTTGATCATCATCTGTATTATCCCTTACTTTACTATCCAGAAGGTACTGTGCCGTTAAAAATGACTCCACTGGCATTCGGTGCGCCCAGCGAAGTGCTGTTTGTGCGTGACCTTGAGGTATTCCATAAATCACCACTAGGGCAGCAAATTATAGGCAAGCGCAGTCTTTACCTGTTACGCAACGCCGATACCAAAGCCAAAGGACTTGGCTTTGCCTTGGCTGGTAATTTCTATCCGGATTTTTTGCTATGGTTGGTGGACGATGAAACCGGCGAGCAGTGGCTAAATTTCGTTGATCCGAAAGGCTTACGCCAGATGAGCCTGAATGACCCCAAGCTTGGACTTTATAAGGAAGTAAAGGTGATCCAGGAAAAACTGGGTGATCCGAAGCTGACGTTGAATGCCTTTATCGTTTCAGGGACGCAGTTTCCAAGCCTGTTGAATGTCTCCTGTGAGCAAACAGACCTGGAAGACCGGAATGTGTTATTTATGAATGAGGGTGGGCAAGTTTATTTAAAGAAAATGTTTGAGCGGATTACATTGTGATTAGGCTGTAAGTTAAGAAAAACAAAAAGCCATGCGGACAATTGCCATTAAAGATCAAATAACCCTTACCTATCCGGGTTTATCTGGTTATTTATCAAATTTGCCGGCAACTCAGCCTCTTCACCCAAAAGACATCAGCGTCCTTGGCGCAATTTCAAAAATCACCATCGGCCAAATGCTATCCAGAAAAGCGGCCAGCACCATCATACACAGAGCTGAGAGCCTAGCGGCTAAAGAAGATAAATGCGAAATAGCCCTGCTTTCAGAGCAAGAAATGCGATCTTGTGGGATCAGCAGCTCTAAAGCAAAAGCCATCAAGCTTTTTGCGGAGCAATATTTCAATGATGTAAATCGGTACGAGAATTGGCGAAACCTGGAGAGCGCCAGGTTGTTTGCGGAAGTAAACAACCACTGGGGACTTTCCCATTGGTCAGCCTCAATGCTGGCTATCTTCTACTTTGGGTTTGAGGATGTATATCCGGTGAATGACGGCAGCATAAAGCGGATAACCGGCCTTTTAAAGCAAAAAGGCATCACTTTTGAACCGGAAAAAGCGGCACCTTACCGATCTTACCTGGCTTTGTATTTGTGGGAAATGCTGGATAGCAAAATGATTGATTAAAACCGATTCCAAAACTTCTTCTTATCTTTATGATAAAGTTTGAACGCCAGCCACCAGAAGCTGAACAACACACCCCATGCCGCCTTATCGTAACGGTAAGCAAGATTTTCCTTGATAATGTCTGTTAAACCGGACATTTGTCCGGATAAATGGAAATTGGTTAAGTAGTGATCGCCAATTAGGGTGATGGCGATAAACCCAATCATTCCGAGAATAATTGCCGCCTGTGTTCGACCTGAATAGGCGATAACAATAAGAATTTCTGTAAAATAATCTTTCATATAAATTAACCGAATGTATATTCTTTCCACGGAATTTGAGAGATGTGGATGTTCGCTAAAAAATTAACAATGTCCTTTCGTCCGCGATAAGTTGGTATGCCTCGGCTATCCTGAGCCATTAGGACTATTGGCATTCCTGGAAAACAATTAGAGAATGATGTGACTGCTTTCTGGAATTCGATTTGTGACTGAATCACAAATTGTTTCACTGTGACAATCGCAAATGTCACCCCTTGCTCTTTTACAACTGCACCTTGTAGTTTCATTATTTTTACCTTTAAAAGCATCTTTAAATGTCGATATATGGCTTCGGGTAAGCATTAAGCACACCCGAAGCGAAATCAATTACCCTTTAGGTGGATATGGATCAATCCCGTAGGAGTTTTTTTCGCGAATACGCCCATTTTCGCCGTGAATCAAAAGTTCTGATTTTTGGTTCTGTGCGATACTCCGGCCACGATCTATAGCCTCCTGTTGAGTTGAATGAACTGATGTAGCTTTACTATTGCCAGCGCCCTTTACAGCCCAATCACCACCGTGTGGAACAACGTGTTGATTTTTCTTACTCATGAGATATGTCTCCGAAAATTGAATGATACTTACATCCACTTAGGCAGATAAAACTTGAAACTCGGACATTTACAAAAAGTTTGTCCGGTTTTTTCAACGTATCAGCCTATAACACTGGGCATTTATTGGAAGTTAAAAATTGGAAAATAAGAACAATGCAGTATCAGAGTTCGATAGAATCACTGGTGCCATAGAAAAACTGACAACATCTGAATGGAATCGTCTACACAAAGCCGCTAGATCATTTCTTTTCGGGACTGGTTTTTCAGATGTAGACGAACTTGTAAATGAAACTTTTTGCCGCACCCTCAATGGAACCAGAAATTGGAGGGTGGATGTGCCTTTCGTAACATTTATTATTAATGCAATGAAAAGTGTTGCTGATGGAGACCGTAAACTTATTTACAAGGATGAAGAAGTATTGGCTACAGACTTGCCAAATAATGATCCAGATTCAGACAACGATCCACTTGAGAGATTTGGTAATAATGCCCTATCTCCTGAAACAATCATCGCAACAGAAATAGATAGGGCGTTGGCCGAAGAAGATTTGAAAATTATAGAGGAATACTTTAAACGTGATGAAGCAGTTGAATGGGTGCTTATCGGCATTGAAGATGAAATGTCGGCATCAGAAATAATAGAAATGTCAGGTCTGACTAAAACACAATATGAGAGTGCTCGGAAAAAATTCCTTCGAGGATTGGATAAACTTTTCCCAGGCAGGAGACCAAAATGAGCAGCATAAAACGCACCGCTGCCGATAAATTTAGAGCTTTACGAAAAGCTGTATCTGATGAAATATTATCTATGACTGATGAAGAGATACTGGTGGACACAAGGAATAACGGGCTTGATCCTGATGATATTGCTTTAACTATGAAGTCTAAAGCTATGGACATGATCGCAAATATCCGAAAACAAAAACTTAAAAGTATCCGTGAAAATCTAAATGCGGCACAACCAAAACCTATTAAACCAATCATAACTTTGAGTCTTGAAGAAAAGAAAAAGAAAATATTAGAGTTCTTTGCCAAGCCTAATACAAATTACTCACTTGCTTTTCGTAATGGTGACCGGCAATCCGAATCAGATTGGGAAAGTTTATGGGATGATATTGTTGAACAAGGTTTGTTAGATGATGAAATTTCAGAGAATTGATTCTTCACAGTTATCGAAACCTGAACGTATTCTTTGGAACTACGGGATTACCGATCCAGCAGAAATTGATTTAGAGGCTATTGCTTTCGATCTTGGTGCTACAGTACGTTATAGAAAGCTTGACGGTTGCGACGCGAGAATTGTAGGCAACACAACCACGGCCATTATTTCTATAAACACTGATTCTTACCCAACACGACAAAGATTTTCTCTTGCTCATGAAATTGGACATTGGCACGAGGATCGCGGCACAGGCGCTTTGCCATGTGCGGCAGAAGACATTGGGCCACAAAATGCAGAGGCAAGATCAAAGGAGGCGACAGCTAATGCTTTCGCCTCCCAATTAATTTTGCCAGACTATTTATTTAAACCGAGAGCTTCAGGTCTCTTCCCAATCCTTGATACAGCTTCTTGTCTTGCTGAAGAATTTAATGCCAGTCTGACAGCAACCTCAATTAAATTAACCAAAGTTTCTTCAATGGCAACTATAGCCGTCTGCCATAGCCAAACTCAACGGGAATGGTTTGTTAGAAGTAATGCCGCACTATCATCGGATATATGGCCTATTAAACAGATACACCACGATACAAATGCATTTGAGCTATTGTTTGGTGGTTCGTCGAGCAAAAGCGCACAAAAAAATGAGCCTGCACATAAATGGCTAACCGGTTCAAATATTTTTAATTCAACTGTCAAAGTGCAATCCACAAAACTACCCGACGGTACCGTTCTTAGCCTTTTGTTTGTTATTTAACAATCCATAACAACAGAATTTGGAATCCACTGCGGCTTTACTAATGGATTATGTTCAAATTCTCAAACACCAGTAAGAGTGATAATATGTTTTTTGAGTAATGTACAAATTTCAAAAATACTGCTGACATCGACTTTGAAAAGTGACACCAACCTTACAACATTATCGCCAGACACAATAGCAATCGCTTATAAAGCCTATGGGACTTTAGTGTCGTTTGTTTAAATACATCCCATATTCGTCCGAAAATATACGGAATCGTAATAAACCTCTCTATGCCGCAACAAAACCACCGTTTTTTTGTAGTCATTTCGCCGCTAAAATACACTTTACAAAATGTTGTATTTTTATCCACAATAAAAGCCAATTTACTATTTTGTGAGCATTATGGCGATTGCTGCTTATTTACGCGTCTCAACCGACTGCCAAGCCCTGTATTTACATGTAAAATTTCCAAAAATTGACCTATCATCATGAATTTAAAGGCTTGCACTCGCGAACACCATTTCTATGTCGCCATCGCAAAACACGTTTTTCTACATACCGAGAAAGGTATTGTTTTTGTTGGCGATCCGATTCGATTAAAAGACGCGGAAAATTTCAATTTGAAGCCGCTGATTCTATATGGGCTTACTGTTCCAGGTACCCAAATCGAATGGTATACGTTTTCTTTATTCGATGAGCCGAGATCATTATTTAGTGTTTTGCTGGAAGGCTGGAAAAAGGCATCCGGCCTACGCGGATATCCCGATAACCTGAAGATCAATCGTCATATTGCCAACGCATGCCCGAACTTGCAAAGTTCGCTAGGCCATATTGGTGACATAGCGCTTGTAGTGGTGGATGGCAAGGATAAGCAATTTTCTGCCTCGTTGCGTGTTGCTCAGCAAGGCGGGCTTGAACTTGGTTGGCGTAATGGTGATGGGCACGTCATCAATGACGTAAAAGAGTTGAATGATCATGCCCTGAATATCCACAATGAACACATCAATGGCCGCCTATGGGAAATGCATAGTACTAAATCCGTCAAAGAACGGGCTTCAGAATGGATGGAGTTGCCCTTCAATGCAAGTAACGCCGTTTTGGATTCCTCAAAACTGGATTGGGTTGGCGGCTCCTGGCTTTCCTCATGGGAATCAAATGTTCCACAAAATCAGAAAATGCATTTCTGGCGGAATGAGATAAATCCCGGCGGCTACTGGTTGGTAAGCGGCGAGGATGAAAACAGGGATTACACAACCGATGAGGATTGGGACCGGCGTTGTGCAATCAAAGCAAAAATACTGGTTGATTGTTGGCCCAATAAGCCGGGCGACATTGCCAACGCTATCGGCATTACAGTAAAACAATTGCTTTGGTTCCTGAATAGTCAGGCAGCGTTGTCTGAGACTGAAAAGGACGATTTGTCAGAACTGCTGGGCATTGAAGCAAGTACGGATTTTGTTGATTACGATGTAATCGGACCCTGTGTGTTGATCGCAGAAGGCCCGAAAAAATGCTCTACTGCTTATGACGAACTGAGTAATGGTGGCGACATCGAGTATTCGGTGGAGGTTCTTCCTGAGAAGGGAACTCCAGACCCGAGTTGGCGGTATGTTGTTTTTGCGGCCTACGGCCGACTTCCCAATATTTTCATGTTCCAAAGGGGAAGTAAAACAACCGATCAATTAGGCGAAAAGCTTCTAATGAATTATCAGGGGGAAAGAAAGGTTCCGGCAGCAATCTATCGGGATGTTGTCTCTACGTGCGCTCAATGCTGCACTGATCCATTGTTAAACCGAAAGTTAATGATTGAATTCGGTGAACGGCATGAACAATACTTCGTGGAAATAGGAACGGGATTTCGCACATGGCTATAAATCACCCACCCGTTTGGCGTATCAAGGTTGTTCTGGTGGACACCAGCCCGATGGTCTGGCGGCGCTTCGATACCTACGCGACTGTCACACTGTCGCATTTGCACTGCTTCATCCAGGGCACTATGGGCTGGGAGTTGGCTCACCTCTTTTCTTTTCACGACAAGCTTGGACGCCACATGACCAACGACAGTTCGACCCTGGCCGACGTATGCCGCATTGGGGATACGCTAGGTTACGTTTATGACTTTGGCGACAACTGGGAGCATCTGGTCACCATCGAGAAAGAGATGAGGATTCGGACCGGTGTCATCTATCCGCGCTGTGTTGCGGGGAAAAACGCCTGCCCACCTGAGGATTGCGGCGGGTCATGGGGCTACGCCGATATGCTGAGAACCCTGGCGGGGAGGCGGAATGCCCGCCGGCGCGAGCTTGTTGAGTGGTTGGGCGGCTCATTCGATCCCAAGCTCTTCGATCTGGATGAGGCTAACGAGCGCCTGACTGAGTATGCCGAAGTTGCGGTGGGCTGAGTTAATGGCCGCTGTTTCAGCGCGGCATTAAAGGTTTTATTTCTAACCCTTTATTTTCCAATCACCGATTTTTGCAACGGTAGGATGCAGATTAGAGTTTTGGAAGAAATGGCGTTTCCTACCGCTATGCAAAATAATCATACCGGCGTATATTTCCGGGCGAATATTCACATAATCCATATTTCAGGTGGAAAATCATGGCAAATGACATTTCTATAGGTAAAGCGCAGTGACATGGCTGAAACAAAACGCAGAGCGGGTGCCTTCGTGTCTGTAACAGCAAAGCGTCGGCGCATGGCCTCGCGCATTGACAGGAAAATGAAACAGCTTGACGCGCTGGGACTGCTTGAAGTCGAGATACTTCCAGAGATGGCTCATTATATGTCCGATTTCCACCATTTGATGATGAACACGTCCGGCCCGGAGATGGATGCTTTGTGTA
>CANNLO010000051.1 GCA_947505055.1 Methylococcaceae bacterium
ATTCAATATCCAGCGATTCAATGTGGAATAATCGACTTTTCGCTATTGTTGTTTTATTGAGGATAGTCGGTTTTTTATTCATTTTTTGGTATTGTATTGAAAAATTTTACGCAAATATAACTCACTATGATCGTTGATTGGAAAAAAATAGATACTGTTTTATTGGATATGGATGGGACATTACTGGATTTGAATTTCGACAATCATTTCTGGCAGGAGTTTGTACCGCTTAACTTTGCAAAAAAACAGGGGTTGTCGATAGAACTTGCAAAGCTGCAGTTACAGCCCCAATTTAAAAGTATGGAAGGTAAGTTGGAATGGTATTGTCTTGATTATTGGAGTGACGTTTTAGAACTGGATATTGCCGGCTTAAAAGCAGAAATTTCCGAGTTGATAGTGGTTTTGCCACATGTGACAGAGTTTCTGGAAAAGATTCATCAATCATCAAAAAAAGTTTATTTAGTGACTAATGCACACAGGGATAGCTTGAATCTCAAGATGGAAAAGACCTGTTTACAGGTATTTTTTGATGAAATTATTAGTTCACATGATCTGGGGTTTGCTAAAGAACATCCCGATTTTTGGCGCTTGCTGCAACAAAAACAAAAGTTCGAAAAACAAACCACACTGATGGTTGATGATAGCCTGACAGTACTTAAGGCGGCCAGGCAATTTGGCATAGGCAATTTGGTTTCAGTGAGCCGACCGGACTCCCAACAGCCTAAAAAAGTAATAACAGATTATCCTGCCATAGAAGATTTTCGCGAGTTGCTGATTGGGCTATAGCTAAGTTTTTTTATTTTGATGCGGACGCTTACCCTGATATTCGGGTTTTGCTTTTTGAGGTCTTTTTGCCGGAATAATAATTTCAGCTAAAAGATCTTCCGTAATAGAAAGTACCGGGATTTTCTGGTCGAGGTATTCCTCGATATCCGGCATCGAATAGGCATATTGTTCACAGATAAAACTGATCGCTATACCACTGGTACCAAAGCGCGCAGTACGGCCAATTCTGTGAACATAATCTTCCGCATCTTGCGGCAAATCGTAATTAAAGACATGGGAAACATCGGCAATATGCAGGCCTCTGGCCGCAACATCGGTTGCAATTAACAAAGTGATTTTGTTTTCCTGAAAATCAGCCAGCAAACGTTGGCGTTTGTCTTGTGGCACATCACCGCTGAGGGCAGCGGTGATGTAACCATTAGCATTCAGTGTGTCATCAAGTAGCTCGGCACAGCGCTTGGTGTTTACAAAAATGATACTACGTTGCGGCTTGTGTTGGTTCAATATGCCAACCAATAAAGGAATTTTTTGCTCGTTTGAAGGACAATATGCGCTTTGTTGGATGGCTTTTGAGGTAACTTCCTCGGTTTCGATGCGAATCAGAACCGGATTATTCATATGTTCATAAGCCAGTTCGGTTACTTTGTAAGACAAAGTCGCGGAAAACAGCATGTTCAAGCGTTGATCCGGCGGTGGCATGCGCCGCAATAAAAACCTAATGTCTTTGATAAAACCCAGATCAAACATCCGGTCAGCTTCATCCATCACCGTGACTTTAACATTATCCAGACTAAAGGTATTTTGCCGGTAAAAGTCTATGATACGGCCTGGGGTACCGATGATGATGTCGACATTGGCCTTAAGACTGTCCAATTGTTTCTGGTAATCGGTGCCGCCGTAGATAAGCGCTAATTTTAAATTGAGATGCTTACCCAGTTGCAAGGCATCCTTGTGAATCTGAATGGCTAATTCACGGGTAGGTGCAAGAATAATGGCCCTCGGATTTATGATGTGCTTAAGATGGACAACTATTTTTACGGGTCGCTCTTCGGAATCATTAAGATCAATTTCCAGATCGTCGTCTATTTCATCATCATTTAATAGATACTGAAAAGTGGCCAATAAAAAAGCGGCAGTTTTTCCGGTGCCGGTTTGAGCCTGTCCTGCAACATCCATTCCGCGTAAGGATAGGGGCAAGGCTTTATGCTGGATAGGTGTGCAATGATTGAAACCAGCGTCTTTTAATCCACGAAGGATCGGATCGGATAATTCAAGATTACAAAAGCGTGTTTGAGTTAAATGGGTATTTTTCATAGGCTATAGGATAACTTAAAAATCAATTCAGCTGAAATTGATTGACTACTTGTCACTTCCCTCCTATAGTTTTAATTTTAACATTTGGAGAAATTAAAGTGAGTGATTCAGTCCTTCATGTAAATGATAGTGAGTTTAATGAAATCGTTATTAAAGCTGCGGGTCCCGTATTAGTAGATTATTGGGCTGAATGGTGCGGTCCTTGTAAAATGATTGGCCCAATTCTGGATGATATAGCGAAAGAATATGCAGGCAAGCTGACCATTGTAAAATTAAATATAGATGAAAACCCCGAAACTCCACAGCATTATGGTGTTCGCGGCATTCCAACGTTGATGCTGTTTAAGAACGGCGAAGTGGAAGCTACCAAAGTAGGGGCCCTGTCAAAATCGCAACTTGCTGCCTTCGTTGATAGCAACATCTAATATATCATTTTACTCAGGCCTGTCACAAAAGGTTGGACGGGGCTGAGTACTTGAGTTACACTGTTTTAGCGCGATAATCATGCGCACCCCAATCATATCGTCCGATAAACTATCGCCCCTGAATTATACCTGTCCTAGTCGTTGCGGTTTATATCCGTAAGTACTTTTCCTTGAGTTGTCTTTTATATGAATCTAACTGAGTTAAAACTAAAACAAATAAGTGAAGTTATTGAAATCGCCGAGTCCCTTGGACTTGAAAATGTAGCCAGATCACGAAAGCAGGACTTGATTTTTGCGATTTTAAAAAAACAAGCCAAGGCTGGTGATGATATATCAGGCGATGGGGTTCTGGAAATTTTACAGGATGGTTTTGGTTTTTTACGTACACCGGGCTGTTCTTATTTAGCGGGCCCTGATGATATATATGTTTCACCCAGTCAGATCAGACGATTTTCTTTAAAGACTGGCGACACCATTAGTGGAAAGATTAGGCCGCCGAAAGATAACGAACGTTATTTTGCCATGCTCAAGGTTGACCAGATCAATTTTGAACCCCCGGAAAATACTAAAAACAAAATCACCTTTTCAAATCTGACACCACTTTTCGCCAAACAGCGATTTGTCCTTGAACAGGGCAATGGCACCAGCGAAGATTTGACCGGTCGGATGATTGATTTGGTTGCTCCTATCGGTAAAGGTCAGCGTGGCTTGATTGTCTCGCCACCTAAAGCCGGTAAAACCATGATTCTGCAAAGCTTGGCGCAGGCAATTGCAGAACAAAATCCTGAATGTTATCTGATCGTATTGTTAATCGACGAACGTCCCGAAGAAGTAACCGAAATGGAGCGTTGTGTTCGTGGAGAAGTTATCTCCAGTACCTTTGATGAACCGGCTACCCGTCATGTGCAAGTTGCAGAAATGGTTATCGAAAAAGCCCGTCGTTTGGTGGAACATAAACACGATGTAGTCATTTTGTTAGACTCAATTACACGACTGGCAAGAGCGTATAACACCGTGGTACCTTCGTCTGGAAAGATTCTTACTGGTGGTGTCGATGCCAATGCACTGGAAAAACCAAAGCGCTTTTTTGGTGCTGCACGAAACATTGAAGAAGGTGGCAGTTTGACCATTATTGCAACTGCGCTGGTTGATACCGGCTCAAGAATGGATGAGGTGATTTACGAGGAGTTCAAGGGTACCGGTAACATGGAGTTACATTTGGACCGTAAAATTGCCGAGAAAAGAATTTATCCTGCCATTAACATTAATCGTTCCGGCACACGTCGCGAAGAATATCTGGTTGATCCGGACACGTTGCAAAAAACCTGGATCTTACGCAAGATTTTGCAGCCCATGGATGAAACTGCAGCTTCAGAGTTTTTGATTGGTAAACTTAAAGACTTTAAAACCAATTCGGAATTTTTTGAATCCATGAAGCGCTAACCTGGCAAAGCTTACAGAGCCTATTTTACGCTTAGTTTTTCCGTTGCATAATATAATTAAATAAAATGCAACGGATTTAATTCCTAACAATCAGCTTTTGGGAGGAACATAGCCATCAGGCATTTCGTTATTGCCTTCAAATAGAAACTTGGTTCTTTCTTCAGCCAAAAATTCTCGTGCCTTCGGGTCAAAACTCGCTAATTTTCCTTCATTAATCAACATGGTTTGCTTTGTCAGCCAATCTTTCCAGGCTTGCTTTGAAACTTTTTCGAAGATTTCCTGTCCTTTCGGACCAGGAAAAGGCGGAGTATCTAAACCTTCAGTTTCTATTCCCAATTTTACGCATTTAATAAGTCTGGTCATTTTAATCTCATCTATGATTTTTTAAGCCAAAGCGGCGAATTTTTCTTGGTGTTTTTTTCGTAGCTCAACTGACTTTTTCAGATTGAAGTAACTGTTTGATTGGTGCGGCTAAGCCAAGCGTATTAACCTGATCAGCTTTATACCAGACAGTTAGATTAGCTTCCATCACAAAATTACTGTGGGAATTGGTTTGAATCAGCAGTGGTGTGTAATCCAAGTGGTAATGGGAAAATGTATGGCGTCGGGTTTCTAATGTCCGTTGATCGGCAATAGCAATATTCTTAGTCTGGCACCATTCATAGGCAGCCTCTTCAGTATCAAACTCTGGCAAACTCCAAAGGCCTCCCCATATGCCAACTGGCGGGCGTTTTTCCAGCAAAATCCGATTGTCGATATCAGTGAGCAATAAAAAAACAAGCTGTTTGACGGGTAAGGTCTTGGGAGGTTTGGAGGTTGGAAATGACGTCATATTTCCTGCAATTCTGGCTAAACAGTCTTCATGAAGTGGACAAGCTCCACAATTGGGCTTGCTGCGGGTACAAAGCGTTGCACCCAAATCCATAATAGCTTGGGTATAATCGGCCACTCGGGCTTGAGGTGTTAGTCTGGTGCTGATTATCCAGAGTTCTTTGTTGACTGCACTGTTACCTGGCCAACCGGCAATCGCTTTAAATCGGGTTAATACTCTTTTTACATTTCCATCCAGTATCGGATGGCTTTTATTAAAAGCGATACTCAGGATGGCGCCCGCGGTTGATTGGCCAATGCCGGGTAATTCTAAGAGTTCATTAAGCGTATCGGGGAAACGATCTTGTTCGGTGATTGTTTTTGCTGTCTTGTGCAAATTTCTTGCCCTTGCATAGTAGCCGAGACCTGACCAAAGATGCAATACATCATCAACAGGCGCATTTGCCAGGCTGATAATATCCGGGAATTTTTCAATAAAATTATTGAAATAAGGAATAACGGTAGCGACTTGAGTTTGCTGTAGCATGGTCTCGGAAAGCCAGACGCGGTAAGGTGACAGGTCTTTTTGCCAAGGTAGGTCTTTACGGCCATATTGATCAAACCAGGCAAGGATATTTTGTTGGAATTTTGATGGATTCATAGCGGGGAATAAAGTTTAATAAGTAATCTTGGTTAATTCTTTTAAAGCGTCGAAGAATAAAAGCAGAAGCCATAGAGTTGAAATCTGATTCAGTAAATAATGTTAACGGGGTGGATGGTTAGCTCCACCTGTATCTATATGTTGTGGTTAAATGTCTCCGTTGCCTAATCTTACGAGCAGTGACATTTGGCGTAATTACTACATATTGTGGTTGGTGGAGCTAACTGTCCACCCCGCTAATGTTATAAAGGCAACTGATTATGGCAAATAGTTAATTAAATGAGATATGATTATTGTCCAAGGCTAACAAGCAACTAAAATCATTTTCATTGAAATCAATTTACAAAGCCATCATTTTATTGGATTCAAGGGTTCATTCGCACGCAATAGATCCACATCCAGACGGAGATTTGTTTCTGCCAAAGGATCAATTGAGTATGGAGTAAGGTATCTTCATACGCCTTTGTTACTCATTGTGGGGCATTCGATGTGCGGAGCGGTTAAAGCGGCAATGACAGATTTTTCAAATATGGAGCCCGCAATTAAAGATAATCTGAGTACAATACATGTTCCACTCGGGAATCCAGAAAACGCAGTACAAGTTAAAGAGGCTGTTGAGGTGAATGTTAATGAGCAGGTTAATGAGCAGGTTAATCTTGCCATGAAGTTATTTGAACCTGAATTAGCTAATGGTAAGCTGCTTATTGTTGGAGCTGTTTATGATTTTCGAAACGACTATAAAAAGGCTTTGGACGATTGGTCTTGACTAATGTTAATGGCGAGAAGGATGCGCAAATAATCAGTAAATACTGACATTTTCAAAATGGGCCGCTACAAAGTAATTCAAGAAAACATTTGGCCTTTAAAGATTTTGGGATGTATTATTTTTGTTGATATCACAAAGCGATTGAATTAACTTTAGTTATTTGTTTTCCTCTTGTAATTGTTTTTTCATAATTAAGTATTAAAGTGAGGTGTCTAAATGTTACATTTGGCTAGATTTGCTGCTATTGCAGTGCTTGTATGGTTTTATCTGTCAGCAAAGGAAAAAGGAGAGTCTCCCATAAACTGGGCTATCACAGGATTGATTGGTTATTGGATTGCCTGGTGGGCGGTAAAATTGACAGTAGTATCAGGCTTGACTTCAATGGTTGCAAAAAATCCAACCGGCACTTTTTTATTAATACAAATTCCGGCTTTATGTGCAATCGGTGCAGCAATTTTAATCAGAAAAAAATTGATAGCAGATGCTGATAAAAAATCCAAGGATGGATTTAATTAAGCAAACCAACCAACCTGCTCCATAGTTCCCGATAAAATAGAAAGCTTAAATGAAATTGCACTTGATAAGTGTTATTGTAAATAATATCAAAACAATAGGCAGATAAAATGATTCTAGTAACGGGTGGTGCCGGGTTTATCGGTGCAAATTTTGTATTGGACTGGTTGGCGCAAGCTGACGAAGCGGTCATTAACGTCGATGTTCTCACTTACGCTGGCAATCGCGAGAATCTTGCGTCATTGACTGGAGATGACCGTCATATATTCATAAAGGGTGATATCACTGATTCGTCGTTAATAAGCGGTTTGTTGACTCAATATCGGCCCCGTGCCATTATTAATTTTGCCGCTGAAAGCCATGTAGACAGATCAATTCACGGTCCGGAAGACTTTATTGAAACCAATATCGTAGGCACTTTCCGTCTATTGGAAGCAGTGCGGGCGTATTGGAATAATCTGCAAACTGAACCCCGGCAACAATTTCGTTTCCTGCATGTTTCAACCGATGAAGTTTATGGCTCACTTTCTAAAGATGAGCCCGCTTTTACAGAAACTAACCGTTACGAACCCAACAGTCCATATTCGGCGAGCAAAGCCGCCAGCGACCATTTGGTACGTGCTTATCATCATACTTATGGCTTACCGGTACTTACTACTAACTGCTCGAATAACTACGGTCCGTATCATTTTCCGGAAAAACTTATTCCACTGATGATTGTCAATGCCCTTGCAGATAAGTCGTTACCGGTTTATGGAGATGGCCAGCAAATCCGGGATTGGTTGTATGTTAAAGATCATTGCAGCGCGATTCGTCGGGTTCTGGAAGCGGGTAGATTAGGCGAGGTTTATAACATTGGCGGATGGAACGAAAAGCCAAATCTAGATATCGTACATACCGTTTGCGCGTTGCTAGACGAATTGCGCCCAAGACCGGACAATAAAAGTTATCGGGAACAAATTAGCTATGTTACCGATCGTCCCGGTCATGATCGGCGTTATGCTATTGATGCCAGCAAAATCGAACGTGAACTTGGCTGGAAGCCAGCTGAAACTTTTGACACAGGGATACGTAAAACCGTCCATTGGTATCTTGAAAATCAAGAATGGGTTGCCAATGTGCAGTCAGGTAGCTACCGTGAGTGGGTTGAAAAGAACTATGCAGGTCGTGTTGCGTGATACATGCCAAGGATAGCTTATGATGATTATTCTCCTGTTTGGTAAAGGCGGTCAAGTTGGTTGGGAGTTGCAACGCAGTCTTGCTCCTTTGGGTAAAGTGGTAGCACTGGGAGCTGATAGCCAGGATTTATGCGGTGACTTTACTGATTTGGATGGCATTGCCGAAACTGTTCGCAGTGTTCAACCGGATATTATTGTCAATGCAGCGGCCTATACAGCGGTTGATAAAGCCGAAAGCGAACCTGATCTTTGCCATAAAATCAATGCAATGGCTCCTGCAATATTAGCGCAAGAGGCCAAGAGTTGTGGCGCCTGGCTCATCCATTACTCTACCGATTATGTATTTGACGGGAGTAGTGGCAGGCCATGGAGTGAAACCGATCCCACCGGACCATTAAGCGTTTATGGCAAGACCAAACTGGAAGGCGAGGAGGCCATTCGCGCTAGCGACTGCAAACATCTTATATTTCGTACCAGTTGGGTTTATGCCGCACGCGGCGGCAATTTTGCCAAAACCATATTGAGACTGGCATCTGAACGAGACAGTTTGAATGTTATAAACGACCAGTTTGGAGCGCCGACTGGAGCCGAATTGTTGGCGGATGCGACTGCCCATGCTATTCGAACTGCTTTGCAACGCCCTGAGGTTAGTGGTTTGTATCATCTTGTTGCTGGGGGGGAGACCAGCTGGTACGAATATGCCAGCTTCGTTATTGAATTGGCTCGTCAGGCCGATGTTGAAATTAAGGTTTGCGCTGAAGCCATTCATCCTGTGCCCACCAGTTCCTTTCACACACCAGCGAAGCGTCCCGGTAACTCTCGACTTAACACTGGAAAATTTCAAAATACATTTGACCTTTATTTACCCCATTGGCAGAGCGGGGTTACTCGCATGCTTACTGAAATTCTGGAGAAGTAAACATGATCCAACGAAAAGGTATAATTTTAGCCGGTGGCTCTGGTACCCGGCTTTATCCGGTGACTAAAGTTGTCTCCAAACAACTGCTGCCGATTTACGATAAGCCGATGATTTATTATCCGCTGAGTACGTTGATGCTCGGTGGAATTCAAGATATTCTGATCATTTCCACGCCTCAAGATACACCCCGGTTTCAGCAGTTGCTGGGTGACGGAAGCGATTGGGGTCTGAATCTGGAATATGCTGTGCAACCCAGTCCCGATGGCCTTGCGCAAGCTTTTATTATTGGCAAACAATTTATTGGCGATGCGCCTAGTGCTCTGGTACTGGGTGATAATATTTTTTATGGCCATGACCTGCAAATCCAGCTTGAGCAAGCAACAGAGGGTGATGCGGGGGCAACGGTGTTTGCTTACCATGTACAGGATCCCGAGCGCTATGGCGTAGTGGCTTTTGATAAACAAGGTCGAGCAACCAGTCTGGAAGAAAAGCCTTTACAACCCAAAAGTAATTATGCTGTTACCGGCCTGTATTTTTACGACAATCAGGTTGTCGACATTGCCGCCAGCCTTAAACCTTCTGCGCGAGGTGAGTTGGAGATTACTGATCTTAACCGGATTTATCTTGAACGTAATCAGCTCAATGTGGAAATTATGGGTCGAGGATATGCCTGGCTTGATACCGGCACGCACGAGAGCTTGATTGCCGCGAGCAACTTTATTGAAACGATCGAGCATCGACAAGGTTTGAAGGTTGCATGCCCAGAAGAAATTGCCTTTCGTAAAGGTTTTATTGGTGCCGAACAACTTGAAAAGTTGGCTCAACCACTTGCAAAAAACGGTTACGGACAATATTTGCAGCGCTTGTTGAATGAAGGTGTTCAGCCTTGATGAAATGTCTTGTAGAGGTGAATTAATTCGCCTTTAAAATGGATTGGCAAACTAACCTACCATACTTAAATGAAAATTATCCCAACTAAAATTTCTGATTTATTAATCATTGAACCCAAGGTATTTGGGGATGAGAGAGGCTTTTTTTTTGAGAGCTTTAACCAGCGTCGATTCAATGAGCTCATCGGGCGCGACGTCAATTTTGTGCAGGATAATCACAGTCGTTCTGTGAAAAACGTATTGCGTGGACTGCATTATCAAATCAGCCAACCTCAGGGCAAATTAGTACGGGTCGTGCAAGGCAGTGTTTATGATGTAGCTGTTGATATACGTAAAAATTCCCCCACTTTTGGGCAGCATCTTGCGCTTGAATTGTCTGCTGAAAATAAACTTATGTTATGGATACCTGAAGGTTTTGCGCATGGTTTTATGGTGCTGTCTGACACGGCTGAGTTTCTCTATAAGACCACCGACTATTGGGCGCCCGAATTCGAGCGCAGTATTGCCTGGAATGAACCCCAGATCAATATTCAATGGCCGGTTCAGGGCGAACCTACTTTGTCTGCAAAAGATCAGCTTGGCAAATCATTGATCGAGGCGGAACATTTTATTTAGCGGTCATGACTGTCACGATAACTCACTAATTGGCCAGCGAGGACGGGCAAAAATTTCCAATCCTTGTTGCTGGCCTGCCATTAAGCGCTGGCAACCTGCATAGGCAATCATTGCGCCGTTATCGGTGCAGAATTCAAGTCTTGGAAAATAAAGCTGCGCATTTTCCTTGCCAACCATTTGGGCGAGACTTGCGCGAATTTGTTTGTTAGCGCTTACTCCACCGGCGACAACCAACCTTTTTAAACCGGTTTGCTGTAATGCCCTTTTGCATTTAATGCTAAGCGTATCTGCAACAGCCTCTTGAAATGAGGCCGCTATGTCGGCTTTATTTTGCTCTGTTTTTTCAGAAGCATTGAAGATATTCATGGTGAATGTTTTTAATCCGCTAAAACTAAAGTCTAGGCCGGGACGATCCGTCATCGGTCGAGGAAATTTAATCTTAGCTATGCCTTGTTCAGCCAGTGCAGACAGTTTTGGTCCGCCTGGATAACCTAATCCCAGCAATTTTGCCGTTTTATCGAAGGCCTCGCCAGCAGCGTCATCAAGGGATTCACCTAATAACTGATAATGACCGATACCTTCAACTTGGACCAGTAGCGTGTGACCGCCGGAAATTAACAAGGCAATAAAAGGAAATTGTGGTGGATTTTCTTCAAGCATCGGGGCAAGCAAGTGCCCTTCCATATGATGAACTGCAAGCGCTGGAACTTGCCATGACCAAGCCAAGCTTCTCGCCGTTGCTGCGCCAACCAGTAATGCGCCCATTAATCCGGGGCCTGCAGTGTAGGCAATGCCGTTAATTGCGATACTCGTCAACTGACTTTCGGCTAAACATTGCTTTATCAAAGGTACTAATTTACGAATGTGATCGCGAGAGGCGAGTTCAGGAACAACCCCTCCATAATCACTATGCATGTCAACCTGGCTATATAATTTATGGCTACATAAGCCATGTTCTGAGTGATAAATTGCGACTCCAGTTTCGTCACAAGATGTTTCTATGCCTAAAACGTACATTGATTTTTTTGAAATTTATAAAAGTAAAGGTATAATTAAGGGTTCTGTTTGTTCAGTGGATTAAAAAATCCTAACTTTTAAATATTAACATATTCGGGTCATTATAATGCCGTCAGTAAAAATCAAAGAAAACGAACCATTTGATATCGCAATTCGCCGTTTTAAACGCGCATGTGAAAAAGCCGGTGTATTGGCAGAAGTACGTCGTCGCGAGTTTTATGAAAAACCAACTGCCGAGCGTAAACGTAAAGGAGCTGCTGCTGTTAAACGCCATTTGAAAAAATTGGCGCGTGAGCGTTATGCTTTGAAAAACCTACGTCGCGGACGTCCTGTACTATAAAAATTTAAGGCTAATACGATGGATTTGTTAACGGATCGTATCAAGGAAGATATGAAAGCCTCCATGAAAGGAGGTAATAAGGCTAGATTAGGCGTTATACGGTTGATTTTGGCTGCCATTAAGCAGGTTGAGGTCGATGAGCGCATTGTTCTGGATAATGAGCGGGTAATTGTGGTTCTTGATAAAATGCTTAAACAGCGCCGAGAATCAATTCGTCAATTTTCAGATGCAGGCCGTCATGATCTGGTAGCGATTGAGGAAGCTGAAATTCCTGTAATTCAAGATTTTATGCCACAAGCTCTGACCGAAGAAGAAATTACTTCAATGGTTAAGGAAGCGGTCACCGAGTCTGGTGCAGAGTCTGTAAAAGACATGGGCAAAGTTATGGCTTTGCTCAAAACTCAAATGCAGGGACGCGCTGACATGTCAGATGTCAGTCTTAAAATCAAGGCTGCGTTAGCTGGTTAATCTTTTTAACTTTTATCGGTGCAACTAATGTCCGGTAGAATCCCTCGTGAGTTTATTGATGAGCTTTTAGTGCGGGTTGATATTGTCGATTTAATCGATTCGCACGTACCTCTCAAAAGAACGGGTAACAATTTTGTCGCCCGCTGCCCGTTCCATGCAGAAAAATCCCCCAGCTTCTCTGTCAACAGAAAAAAGCAGTTTTTCCATTGCTTTGGTTGCGGTGCTAGTGGTAATGCAATTAGCTTTTTGATGGATTTCGGTCATCTAGACTTCATTGAGGCGGTTGAGGATTTAGCGGGATTTGTCGGTGTCGACATTCCCAGGGTCTCAAGTCAATATAAGCCTGAACAAAAAAATGAAGATTTAAATAGCCTGTATTTACTGATGGAGCAAGTAGCCGAGTTCTATGTGAGCCAGTTACGAACTAGCGAAGACGGGAAGTTAGCGGTTGAATATCTAAAAAATCGAGGCGTCAGTAGCGCTTGCGCAGATGATTTCATGATTGGCTATGCACCTGATGAGTGGCGAGCCTTGGCGACTCGTTTTAACCCAAAAGCATTACTTGATGCCGGGCTTTTGACCAGTAAAGACGGCGGGCAACCGTATGATCGTTTTCGTGGTCGCATCATGTTTCCCATCAGGGATAAGCGCGCTAGAATTGTCGGCTTTGGTGGGCGAGTACTTGACGACTCTTTACCTAAATATTTAAATTCCCCTGAAACATCTTTATTTCACAAAGGCAAAGAAGTTTACGGACTCTTCGAGCTTCTTGAAAAAAACTCCAAGCCCTCAAGTATATTAATTGTTGAGGGTTATATGGACGTGATCGCCCTGGCTCAATTTGGTATTCATTATGCGGTAGCTGCATTGGGAACGGCAGCGTCTCAAGCGCATCTTGATTTATTGTTCAGGTTTTCCCCAGAGCTTGTATTTTGTTTCGATGGGGATAAGGCTGGCCGTGAGGCGGCCTGGAGAGCAATGGAGCCGGCTTTTTCGAGCCTTAAAGATGGTCGGCAAATACGTGTCATGCTATTGCCGCAAAATCATGATCCTGATTCATTGGTTCGTGAGGAAGGAATTGATGGCTTTATCGCGCGCGTAAAATCTTCTGAGACATTATCGGAGTATTTTTTCGCTCATTGTTCCAGTGATCTTAATCTTTCTGAGATGGAAGGTCGGGCGCAATTAATTATCAAAGCTAAACCCTATCTGGAAAAATTACCGGAGAGCGTTTTTAAAGAGATGATGTTTTCGCGACTAAAAGAGCTATCTGGCTGGGATTATCTGGATGTTTTGGAGAATACAGCTACACTTGCCACTAAACAAATCTCCAAGCAAAAATACACTGATAACAAAAACAGAGCCCCAAATACTGGTAGATTATCGTCAGCAAGGATGGCAATTGCGCTGTTGGTCCAGAATCCTAGGCTTGGCGAACTGCTTGATCAGCAGGAGATAGTTTGGGATGAGTTGGACTTTCCGGGTGTTTCGCTGTTTAAGAATGTTCAGAATATGATTGCAGATAAAAATCCGGCAACTACGGCTAGTTTAGTAGAGTGTTATAGAGATTCTAGCGAAGAAAAATCAATAAAAGCGCTGGCTTTGCTGGACTCATTAATTCCGGATGATGGGGTAGAGGCGGAGTTTCTCGATGCAATCAGCAGGTTGGTAATTCAATCCAGGGAAAGGAGTCTGTCCATGCTACTTAATAAAGAAAAGAACGAAGGATTAACTTCACAAGAAAAACAGCTGTTACTAAAAATTCTAACAGTCAAATAATTAGATGCAATGCAACAGATTTTTTTGTATAATCGTCGGTTCGGCGAAGTCAGGTCGAACTAAGTCTTACGTGGGTAGATGATGAATCAAGAACAACAGCAGTCACAGCTTAAACAACTAATAGCCAAAGGCAAAGTTCAGGGATATCTGACTTATGCAGAGGTTAATGACCACTTGCCCAGTGATATAGTTGATCCTGAGCAAATTGAAGATATTATTGGCATGATCAATGATATGGGAATTCAGGTCTATGAAGTTGCCCCGGATGAAGATTCACTTATTACTGATTCAGCGGCTGTTACTACGGACGATGAAGATGCGGAAGAAGTCGCTGCATTAGCTTCTGTTGACAGTGAGTTTGGGAGAACTACGGATCCTGTCCGCATGTATATGCGAGAAATGGGTTCGGTAGAATTGTTGACGCGTGCAGATGAATTAAAGATTGCAAAACGCATTGAAGAAGGTCAGCAGCAACTCGTGAAGGCCATTGCTCGTTCCTGTATCGTTGTGGAAGATTTTATACAATCATTTGATAGCATTTCAAGTGAAGAAGGCGGCATTCGTTTGACGGATTTAGTTAGCGGCTTTGTAGATTTAAGTGAGCCTGACGACTTTATTGCGGCACTGCGTGTCAATAGTGACATTGAAGAAAGCCCCGCCGAAGAAGAACCTAAAGGATTAAGTTATGAAGAGGTCAAGGAACGCGTTGAGGAACTTAGAAAGCAATTAAAAATTGCTGCAACAGCCATCAAGAAGCATGGTTATTCCAGTGATAAAATAGAAAAAGAATTTGAAGTTTTGGCTAATTTGTTCATGGAATTTAAATGGACTCCTCAGTATCTGAAAAAACTGACGGCAATCATTCCAAACGGACTTGCCGCTGTACGTGAACAAGAAAAGGCGATTTTGGAGATTTTCGTTAATCATGCAAAGATGCCGCGAAAAGAATTTATTACTTCATTTCCAGATCATGAAACCAGTTCTGAGTGGCTAGACCAATTCTTGGGCGCAGGAAGTAAATATGCAGGCGCACTGAAAGAACGTGAAAAGGAAATCAAAAAAGCTCAAAAACTATTGTTGGAAATAGAGTCACAGTATGGTCTGACCATTAGCGGCCTAAAAGACATCAACAGACGTATGTCGATTGGTGAAGCCAAAGCCAGACGTGCGAAAAAGGAAATGATTGAGGCCAATTTAAGATTGGTTATTTCCATAGCTAAAAAATACACTAATCGAGGCTTACAGTTTCTGGATTTGATTCAGGAAGGTAATATCGGTTTAATGAAAGCGGTAGATAAATTTGAATATCGCCGTGGCTACAAATTTTCTACTTATGCAACTTGGTGGATCAGGCAGGCTATTACCCGTTCAATTGCGGATCAGGCCAGAACAATTCGTATCCCTGTGCATATGATTGAAACAATCAATAAATTGAATCGTATCTCCAGGCAAATACTTCAAGAGTTGGGTCGTGAGGCTACGCCAGAAGAATTGGCGGAGCGTATGGAAATGCCTGAAGACAAGGTTCGCAAAGTATTAAAAATCGCGAAAGAACCTATCTCAATGGAAACACCTATCGGTGACGATGAAGATTCTCATTTGGGTGATTTCATAGAAGATGCTAAAGTATTGTCTCCGGTTGAAGCTGCAACCATTGCTGGTTTGCGTGAATCAACACAAAATGTGTTGGCTGGCTTAACCGCAAGAGAAGCAAAAGTTCTGCGTATGCGTTTTGGTATTAACATGAATACCGACCATACACTGGAAGAAGTGGGCAAACAGTTTGATGTGACGCGTGAAAGAATACGTCAAATCGAAGCCAAAGCACTGCGAAAACTTAGACACCCATCAAGATCAGAGCAATTAAGATGCTTTCTTGATGGCGAGTAAATGATTTATAGGGCCCTTAGCTCAGTTGGTTAGAGCGTCCGACTCATAATCGGCAGGTCGTAGGTTCAAGTCCTACAGGGCTCACCATACGAAAAAAGGCTGCATTTGCAGCCTTTTGTATATCTGCATTTTACATTTCAACAAGGTGATATTGTGAGCAATAATTATACATTCACATCAGAATCAGTTTCAGAAGGGCATCCTGACAAGGTAGCCGATCAGATTTCCGATGCCGTACTTGATGCTTTATTGGAACAGGATCCGCGTTCACGCGTTGCTTGTGAAACACTGGTAAAAACCGGCATGGTCATTTTGGCTGGTGAAGTAACCACTAATGCCTGGGTAGACCTTGAGGCTTTGGTTCGAAAAGTTGTTTGTGACATCGGTTATGACCATGGTGACATCGGTTTCGACGGTCAAAGTTGCGCGGTATTAAATGCCATTGGCAAGCAATCGGCTGATATTGCGATGGGAGTTGATGAAGCTAATGACCATGAGCAAGGTGCGGGTGATCAAGGTTTAATGTTTGGCTATGCCAGTAATGAAACAGATGTTTTGATGCCGGCCCCCATAACCTATTCGCATCTACTGGTTAAGCGTCAGGCTGAAATTCGTAAAAATAAAACTCTGCCCTGGCTACGCCCAGATGCAAAAAGCCAAATTACCTTTCGCTACGAAAACAACAAACCCGTAGCCATTGATGCCGTTGTTCTGTCTACTCAGCATTCGCCTGAAATTGCCACTAAGGCATTGCATGAAGCGGTTATGGATGAAATTATTTTGCCGGTTCTACCTAAAGAATGGTTACATAAAGATACTAAATATTTCATCAACCCAACCGGTCAATTCATTATTGGCGGCCCTGTTGGCGATTGCGGATTAACCGGTCGTAAAATTATCGTTGATAGTTACGGCGGTATGGCAAGACATGGCGGCGGTGCTTTTTCGGGGAAAGATCCTTCGAAAGTTGACCGTTCTGCAGCCTATATGGCGCGTTATGTTGCAAAAAATATTGTTGCAGCAGAACTGGCTGAGCGTTGTGAAATTCAGGTTTCTTATGCGATTGGTGTTGCAGAGCCAACTTCTATTAGCATTGAAACTTTCGGTACTGGCAAAATCAGTGAAGACAGATTAGTTGAAATTGTCAGGGACATTTTTGATTTAAGACCCAAAGGTTTAATTGACATGTTGGGTTTATTAAAACCTATCTATCAACCAACTGCTGCTTATGGTCATTTTGGTCGTACAGAAGATTCCTTTAGCTGGGAAAAAACCGATAAAGTTGACGCACTAAAAGATGCGGCCGGCCTTTAATTAACAACTAAATAAAAGGAATAGTGATGAGTCAAGTAGATTATAAAGTCGCCGATATTGCATTAGCAGCATGGGGACGTAAGGAAATAAATATCGCCGAAACTGAAATGCCGGGCTTAATGGCTTTGCGTGAAGAGTTCGGAGCAGCACAGCCTTTAAAAGGTGCGCGTATCGCCGGCTGTTTGCACATGACTATTCAAACAGCGGTATTAATTGAAACATTGACTGCTTTAGGTGCAACGGTACGTTGGTCATCTTGCAATATTTTTTCTACACAAGACCATGCTGCAGCAGCAATGGCGGCAGCTGGTATTCCAGTATTTGCCTGGAAAGGCGAAACAGAAGAAGAAGCCGAATGGTGTATCGCTCAAACTATTGATGGTCTTGATGGCTGGCGCCCAAATATGATTCTGGATGATGGCGGTGACTTAACCGTTATGATGCATGAAAAATACCCTGAATTAATGGCTGATATTAAAGGCTTGTCAGAAGAAACCACTACCGGCGTATTGCGGTTGTATGAAATGGTTGCCAAAGGAACGTTAAAAGTCCCTGCTTTTAATGTTAACGATTCTGTAACAAAATCTAAATTTGATAACCTTTACGGTTGCCGTGAATCATTGGTTGACGGCATCAAGCGCGCGACTGACGTGATGATCGCTGGAAAAGTAGCCGTTGTCTGCGGTTACGGCGATGTCGGCAAAGGATGCGCTCAATCTTTGCGCGGCTTGGGAGCAATTGTATTAATTACTGAAATTGATCCGATTTGTGCCTTGCAAGCGTCTATGGAAGGCTTTCGTGTTGTCACTATGGAAGAAGCGGCACCGCTGGCTAATATTTTTGTTACTGCAACCGGTAATTTTAATATCATCACTCATGAACACATGATTGCGATGAGAGACCAGGCGATTGTATGTAATATTGGTCATTTCGATGCTGAAATTGATATTGCCTCTTTGCGTCAATATACTTGGGAAAATATCAAACCTCAAGTTGATCATGTTATCTTCCCTGATGGAAAACGTCTGATCATCCTTGCAGAAGGTCGTTTGGTTAACCTAGGTTGTGGTACTGGTCATCCAAGTTTTGTGATGTCTAATTCATTCTGCAACCAGGTTTTGGCACAAATGGAACTTTGGGCAAACGCAGCGCAATACGAAAATAAAGTTTATATTCTGCCTAAAAAGTTAGACGAAAAAGTCGCAAGATCTCATCTTAAACAACTGGGTGTGAATTTGACCGTGTTAACTGAAGCCCAAGCCAAGTACATCAATGTTCCGGTTGAAGGACCATTCAAAGCCGATCATTATAGATATTGATTATTCATCGTTCTCACGATCAACATGGGTAAGCATCTCGTGACGTAAATGCGCCGCGGGATGCATAATCCAACAGTTTAGCTTTACAGAATCTTTGGGAACGATGCATTTTAAATTCCCTGACGCGAGACCAAAAATGCAATCTCAAAAAAATCAGCCACAATTGTTTAGTTTCGAATTCTATCCACCCAAGACCGATGAAGGCGCTGCAAGTTTACAGCTTGTGCATAATAAACTAGCGCAACTCAATCCTGACTTTTTTTCAGTTACTTTTGGCGCAGGTGGTTCAACACGGGATAAAACCTTTACTACGGTCGTCGATATTCAGGCCAAAGGCATAAAAGCCGCCCCACATTTATCTTGCGTTGCCTCAACCAAAACAAACATTAGTGCCATTCTTAAAGACTATAAGGAGCATGGCATCACAAAAATAGTCGCCTTGAGAGGTGATTTGCCTTCCGGGATGATGTCAGCAGGTGAGTTTCGTTATGCTAATGAATTGGTCGAATTTATTCGCCAGGAAACCGGCGATAACTTTCAGATTCATGTTGCCGCTTATCCTGAAGTTCATCCACAAGCGTCAAGTGCAGTGGAAGATTTTAAAAACTTCAAGCGCAAAGTCGAAGCCGGGGCCAATGCGGTAATTACCCAGTATTTTTACAATGCAGAAGCGTATTTTCATTTTGTCGATACCTGCGAAAAAAATGGCATAACCATTCCTATTGTGCCTGGCATTATGCCAATTACTCAGTACTCACAATTATTTCGTTTTTCAGAAATGTGCGGTGCCGATATTCCGCGCTGGTTGCGAAAACGTTTGGAAAGTTTTGGCGACGACCGGGATTCTATACAAGCATTTGGCCTTGAGGTAGTCAGCAGTCTATGCCAACGCTTATTGGATGGCGGCGCTCCGGGCTTGCATTTTTATACAATGAATCAATCTGCCCCTACGATGGCGATATTGGATAACCTAAAACGATGAGTAAATATTAACTTCAGAACTGTTAGATTAACCTTCATTGAGGTAATAGCTATGGCCATAAATTTAAAACAGGAAGACGAGTGGATAAGCGAAGAAGCTTATTTACACAGCGAACACCTTAGCGAAATAAAACGCGAGTATATTGATGGTACTGTTTACGAAATGGCCGGAGCCAGTAAAAATCACCAACGTATTACAGCGAATGTTTCCGGTGAATTTAGAGTTCAGTTAAAAAACACGCTCTGCGAACCCTTTTCATCAGATAATAAAGTCAAAGTGGGAACAAAGTTTTTTTATCCGGATGTTATGGTGGTGTGTAAGGATGATACTGATAATGTCTATTACACCGAAACCCCCGTTATTCTTGTTGAAGTCTTGTCAAAATTGACACGTCTTCGAGATGAAACTACAAAAAAAATGGCTTATCAAACGCTATCTACCTTAAAAGAGTATGTATTGATCGAGCAGGATTTTGTTGACGTCGAAGTCTGTCGACGCAGTGAAGGCTGGATTTCTCAACATTATTTTATGGGGGATTCCGTAACTTTTGAATCCGTGGGCATAACCTTATCTGTAGCTGAAATTTATGAGCGCGTTGAAAACGATGATGTAAGCACTATTCTTGATGCACTTAATCAGCGGGCTGACCAGGCTTTAACTTTTTAGCAAGCAGTGTCAAACAAGTCCTTTTCTGATCGTGATCTTTCCATTTTGTGGCATCCTTGCACGCAAATGAAAGATCACGAATCCTTTCCACTAATTCCGATCAAAAAAGGGCAAGGTATTTGGCTCGAAGATTTTGATGGCAATCGCTATCTGGATGCGATCAGTTCCTGGTGGGTAAATTTATTCGGTCATGCTAATCAAATTATTAATGAGGCCTTAAAAGACCAGCTCGATAATCTGGAGCATGTTATTTTCGCCGGCTTTACGCATGAGTCGGGCATCAAACTGGCGGAAAAACTGGTTGAAATAACGCCTCCAGGACTGAACCGTTGTTTTTATGCCGATAATGGTTCTTCTGCGGTGGAAGTCGCGCTTAAAATGAGTTTTCATTATTGGCGCAACCAAGGTCAGGCTCAAAAAACCAGATTCATCACTCTCGAAAACAGTTATCATGGCGAAACACTAGGTGCATTGGCCGTTGGTAACGTTCCTCTCTATAAAGAAACCTACGCTCCATTATTAATGGATGTCATAACAGTGCCCGGCCCGGATTGTTATTATCGTGAAGCGGGCGAATCCTGGGCGGATTATTCAATTCGTCG
>CANNLO010000052.1 GCA_947505055.1 Methylococcaceae bacterium
CGTCGAATAGCCGCACAGTGATCTTCCACATAAAGCCAATCACGAATCTGCTGACCGGTGCCATAGATAGGCAATGGCTTGCCTGCTAGTGCATTATGAATAACCAATGGAATCAACTTTTCTGGAAAGTGATAAGGCCCATAATTATTTGAACAATTTGTAGTTAATGTAGGTAATCCATAAGTATGGTGATAAGCCCGAACCAAATGATCAGAAGCTGCCTTGGATGCCGAATACGGACTGTTGGGTGCATAAGTATGTGTTTCGGTAAATGCCGCATCAGTGGGACCTAGTGAACCATAGACTTCATCGGTGGAGACGTGTAAAAAACGAAAGTCTTGTTTATCTTTAGCAGTTAGACCACTCCAGTAACCACGCAACGCTTCTAGCAAATGGAAGGTGCCAATAACGTTAGTTTGAATAAAGTCTTCCGGCCCATGGATGGATCGGTCCACATGACTTTCTGCAGCGAAGTTCACCACAGCACAGGGCTGATGCTTAGCCAAAAGCTGGCTAACCAATACCTGATCCCCAATATCACCATGCACGAAAACATGGTTTGGGTTATGCTGAATTTCGACTAGATTTTCCATATTGCCAGCGTAAGTAAGCTTGTCGAGATTAACAACATTTCCTAAGCCCTGCTTTACCCAAGCTAAAACGAAATTTGCTCCTATAAAGCCTGCCCCGCCGGTGACGATGATGGGGGGGGTCATATATTTTTCTCCATAGTCTTTTAATCTGACTATTTAGACAGATTTTGAAGATGCACCATAATCACAGTGTTTCTTTCTTTACGCTGCAAGTCAAACCACCATCCCCACTTTGTGAAGTAACGTACCGCGGACTTCATATGATATACAAGTAGCTTTTTGTTGCGATAAGAACCCTTAGCATATTCATGAACCACACTAACGCGCGGATCATAAACAACCCTCGCCAGAGCTCCTATCCTTCTAACCAGATCGACGTCTTCTAAATACATAAAATATCTCTCGTCAAAACCACCTATATCTCTAAATAACCGTGATCGCAGCATTAAGAAGCATCCTGAAATAGAAGGTACATCAAGTAGCTTATCTTGCGGCAAATCATGCAATTCGTAGCGATAATTAATGCGGTTTTGCAATGATTTAATTGGAATAAACCTACGAAATATTAAATCAATAGGTGTAGGTAGTAGCTTGCAAAGTCGTTGCAAAGAACCATCCGGGTAATTAACTCTAGGCATTAACACCCCAATTCCCAGACTATGTTGCATTACTTTTACAATATGTGGAATTACATCTGGCAAAAATGTAATATCAGGATTAAGAATAAGATGAAAGTCAGAGTTGCTACTAATAGTAGAGAAAGCATTGTTGTGAGCCGCCCCAAAACCAATATTTGCATTATTAAATATATATCGAACTCGGGGGTTTTCTAGCAGTGGGTGAGACAACCGGCTATCCGAATTATCTGAAATCACCAAAATTCCTTTTTCACAGCCATTAAGGAAGGACATAGCCGCATTAACAAAAAATTCCGGCTTGCAGTTATAAATAACCAGTGAGGCACTAATTTTATATTGCACTAGAGAGCTCTACATTAAACAATAAAATCCAATATTTCTTATGAAACCAGATTTTCTCAAACCGCGCTTCCAAGCTAAAAATTGTCTATACCCTATACAAAGTTCGGATAAATTCGCAAATGTAGTAGCTGCAGCAAGATCGGAATCTTTAACCATTCCATCATAGCGCGCAATCAAAACTCTCGCTTGCAATTGCGCGTTTAATATACGCTTCTTGTATAGTCGTCCTCCATTGAGAATATCCTGAAATATAGAAAACACGTCTCTTGAAATTGCACCAACTTGATTACTTCCATGCTGTCGATAAGCAATAGTCGGCTCATCAATATAGCCGATGCGACCAAATAAACTTGCCACCTGTATTAGCCACCAATCGTGCATAGCCACCTCTTGCGGGATTGGCAGTGCTAAATCAAGTAAAGCTCGATTTACTATCATCGTACAGCCAGGGGCAACGTTCTGCGTTAACAATTGAATAAAACTTGGCTGTTGTAGCTTATCTAAACCTTGCATTTTGATAAAAGAGGAGTTTACTAAATTTAGCTTATCATCAACCACATGCAAATCAGAAAAAACTAAAGCCGGACAAACTTCTCCATGTTCAGTTTTTTCTAACTCAATAATTTTTGCAAGAGATTTGCCAATTTTATCTGGACACCATACGTCATCTTGATCGGCAAGCATTACATACTTTGCTTGTGTACTAGAAAGTATCTTAGAAAAATTCCCGATTACACCGAAATTTTTTTGATCATTTTTGATTAACCTGACTTTTCTATTAATCGAGCCCCATTTTTCAACTATATTTACTGATGCATCAGAAGAAACATCATCACGTGCAATTAATGACCAATCTTGATTAGTCTGCAACCTCAAACTTTCTAAAAATTCAGGTAAATATAATGAACCATTATAAACTGCAAGCGCAACCTCAACTAAAGAGTTAGTTTTTTTCATTTATTGAATAATATATAGGCAAAGAAATCATTAAAACTAAAACGGTACCGATTATTGTATCAGCCATATTTGTCATGCCCAAATCAAAATCTGACTGCAAAGCAATCAATGAAAAGTAAATATTTCCAAATGCCAAAGCAATATAGAAATTTAATCTCTTAGGGTAAAAAAGAAAACCTTGTAATTTTATTAATAAGGCGCCCAGCAAAAAAGAAAATATCAACCCGAACCAACCAAAGTAATGAAAACCAAAAACAGCATGTCGCGGATTTGGCCCTGCGAAATAATCAATGTCTGGAAATATAATAGAAGTAAATTGCAACCCCATATTTTGATAAATAATATCTTGCGGAATCACTCTAAAGGTACTTAAAATACCTCCAAACATAGCCATCAAAGCATTATCGCCTTTTATCAAGGAAATCGTGTCAAAAGGATAAGCGTAAATATATATATCACCAAAAGAGATTAATCGAAAAGCCATAGCCGGTAGAACATTTAACAAATCACCTTGTGATTGAATTAAAATTACTAAAAATGCGGCAATTACGGCAAGAGTCATCAGCCATTTACCTTTTGGCCCTCCCCAAAAAATATCTTTACCTAGGTAATTAGGTTTAAATAAAAAAAGATAGACAAAGGCTATTTCTAGTATCGGGAAAAAAGATGATTTTGAACCTGAAAGCAAGCCACATAAAAATAACCAAATAAAGAAAAGTATAGCAACTCTTTTTCTAGCAGGAGTTGATCTTAAACTCCAAAAAATATAGCACGCAGCAAATACTGCAAAAAAAGAACTGCCTCCTTGAATCCTCTGAATTATGCCAAATCCACCAGATCCAACAAAAGCACCTAATCTAGAAACCTGAAATAATGGGATACCTTTCATAATCCAAATTGCGACTGTTGTTAATATTTGAAGTATTGAAGATACTATGAATATTAAGTAAGGTAGTTGAGTTGAGTCTTCGTTCACGTTACATCTAACCCTTAAACGTGGTTTAAATAAAAAAATCCCTGATATAAAAGCAATTTGAGACAATCCATAATAATAGAAATATTGATCAGAGATATCTAACATCAACCACATAAAAAAAACTAGTGACGTTCCCATCCAGTCACCAATAAATACAATCATCATAGGATCGAAAATACTGACGCTAACTTTTCTTATAAGCCATAAATATGGCAGCGAAAATAATAAAATTAGACAAAGCATCAAGTCTAAATTCTCAATTATTCTCGATAAATATTCGTATGGGCTCATTTAATCTTTCAAAATTCGCACTATTAAGGTCCTGATTATTTTAATAACCCCATAAAAAAATCCCATTTCATTTCTAATAATATGTTGTTTATTGTCTGCAAACTTCACATCCCCAACACTCGAAGCACCTTCGGCGTTAAAAATACAAATAATTTTCCTAAGATAAATAAATCTTACATCTTTTCCCATTAATTCAATGTTGTACTTGTAATCAGCTAAATATTTATAATTTAGATCGTAATGTTTTCTCTTGTAAATAGTCATTGGATAAAGCATCGATTGATGACAAAAGTTCTGCTGCATTAATTTATATTTATTAAACTTGCCGCCGTATACGGAGCCTGATTGCAAAAATACAACATCACCATAATAAATTGCATCTTTTATTTTTAATAATGGTACGCAATAATCCAGCACATAACTAGAAACCAGCTTGTCATCCGCACCAATAAAAATCAGCCAATCCCCACACGCCAATGCAATGGCCTTATTCATCGCATCATAAATGCCCTTATCTGGCTCACTCACCCAATAATCAATCGCATGATTATATTGGCGAATAATATCTAACGTTCCATCGGTTGAGCCTCCATCAATAATGATGTATTCCACATTAGAGTAAGTTTGGTCGATGACACTAAGTATCGTATTTTCAATAGATTTCACACAATTGAACACGACCGTCACTAGAGTGATGATGGGCATTCCTGACAGCCTAGTTTTAAAATACCCTTTAGTGCGCAAGCCACCCTCACCCATTCGACCTTCACTTTTTGATAACAACAATATTGATTCAAAAGCAAAACCTGCATTAATCTCAAATGCGGATTGCTGCGCCGTAAGTAGCCGCGTAGTACTGTATTGTTGATTTATGCAAATGGTTGTGTTCATTTAGTTGGTTTTTATCAAAAACTTCTACATAGATTTTATTAAAGAGTTATCAAAAAAGTGATTTACATCCCCAAAGACTAGGCAAACAGAATCTCGTTTACTTAACTACAGTTGTATATCTAATACTTTAGGCAATTAAAATTCCGACAATATAGTTCGGTGTACGAAGAGAGTTTTATAGCTCTGGATTGCAAAACAAGGTTGGATCTTGTTTGATTATGGTGCTTTGATTTGGATAGTCTAAAATAAATTTCTTTTAAATGCCCTAAAATCATTCAATAAGTCAATTTACTTAATAGCCTCTACGTATAGACTGTTCCACCTTCTACCTTCGCTATCCTTTAGCAACTCAAACATACTACCTTCAAGAAAATTCACCTTTTTTATATCTCTAAAACCAATATATGATAAGTAACAATTTAATAAATGAAAATCATATAGTGTAGCGTGTCCAACGTAGCAAGTTAAGCCACGCAGAGCCTCCGATCCTAACTTCCACCCATCGAAACCCTCAAATAAGGAAACATCATCCCCATTTCTTTTAGCCAAATAATAATTAACATATTTTTCTGCATCCGGGACTATTACTCTCAATACGCCGCCAGGCTTCAATACTCTAAAACTTTCTCTTAACACCTCAAAAGACTGCCTGGGATTTAGATGCTCAAGACAATGTTCAGTATATATACCTCGAAAGCAGTCATTTTGAAATGGAAGCTTTTCACGCAAATCGTGTCGGAAAACTTTATCTCCACTAAAGCATTTAAGAGATAATTTATTATGCGAATCTAGATTCACAAAGTTTTCGTATAGATTTCCTTCTCCAGATCCTATCTGAAGGAAATTTTTACCTTGATATTTATCAGCTTGTTTAAAAATCATATTCTTGTATTTACCTATTAATTGATAAATCCAGAACTTAATTATCTGTGGGTCATTATTTTCATATGACCGGTAATGCTCAAACAGAATTGTTGGGTCATAAGGTAATAACTCATTATTAGTTTCAGCACTTTGGGTCGCATTAAGCATAATTAACTCCATTTATTTTTTAACTCAAAGAACGATAAATATCGAGGGTTTGACGCACACATTTCTCCCAAGAAAAATAAGCTAATCGATCCTGACCAAGCTTTCTTAAGTAATCGGCTTGACTATCAGAATAAACAACCAGCTCGATTGCTAATTTAATTTCTTCCAAACTTTTCGGGGAGAAATATTGAGCAGCATTGCCAATCACCTCGGGTATAGAACTGGAATTGCTACTAATCACGGGGCAATTGTGCGCCATGGCTTCCAAAGGAGGTATGCCGAACCCCTCATACAATGAAGGGTATACAAATGCCCGAGCTGCAGAATAATAACACCCCAAAAGCATATCATCCCCGCTTACCTGCCGAACCTGATGAGCGGCAAAACCCATCTCACGAATCAGCTCAGACTCAGCTACAGAGAAGGCGCCACCGCCAAAAGCAACTATATCAAAATCACGTAATAGCCTCTTAGAAGAAGCGAAAGCTTTCAGAAAACCTGAAAAATTCTTATATCCTCCACGACCACCAACATACAAAAGGAAAGGTCTTCCATCTATTGGTATAGTAAAAGAATGGATGTTATTATCGCTAAACTTATCAAAACCGTGATGAACTACAGTAATCTTGCTTGCAAGTGTGCCGTTCAAACGCATCAAATCTTGTTTAGTATTTTCAGATACACAAATTATATGATCAGCTCGATCAATAGCTTTCTTTTTAAGTGACATTGTATTGTCATTAGCGGAAAAATCTTCACGAAATAACTCGTGAATCATGTCATGCACAGTAATTACAGTTGGGCAGTTTTTTGGGGCTAATCCAAAGCGTGAATAATAGGTTTCATGCACTACATCCGGCTTCCAACTAGCTATTTTTTTTTGAGATGCTAGGTAGTTGTATGCTGTTATAAGTTTTGTTGTTTTAGGAAGATGCGTGATTATTCTTCGTCCCTCTATCATTTCAGATGGTAATGATGAAATATAGCCATTGCGATGTAGAGGAGCGAATATTTTTACCTGCTGCTGCAATTCATTTAATCCCTGGGCTAGGCAAAAAAAATAGCGCGAAATACCGCCGTACCTTTGTAAAAAAAAGGTTTGGTAGTCGTATGCAATTCTCATTATTGACGCTTAGCTGCCATCAAAGCATGGTCATCCCAAACTTTTGTTACCAATTTACGCTGCAGTATAAATGGTAAAAAACGACTAAATCGAATCAGAATCTTCCAAACGGACAGATTAATAGGCTTGTCAGTAATCAAATGATAAGAGGTTCCATTAGTTAGAAAATACTTTCCATGATCTTTAGCTAACTTTTCCAATGTTCTTATTCTAAAAAAACCAATGTGCTGCCCATGCTCTTTACCGTAATACCACCAATCATCTTGCTTAGGCGCTGGGTCACTAATTATCTCGGTTGATAATAAGACATTGGGGGCAATATTTAGAAGTCGGCGCAACTCTTCAACTGGATCTACAAAATGTTCAAATGCTTCAAAGGCGGTTACTAAATCTGCATTTTCACAAGTATGCTCAAAGCCTTTTGCCAATAAGTTTTGACAATAGCGATCAGACCATAAGGCATTAACCCCCAAATCTCGCAGTAACCGAACTAATATGCCATAACCACCTGCGCAATCAACTAAAGTACCGTTCACCTTGCCAAGCACATACATGGATGCGAGGACAATTTTTGAATTAACCTGATTGCGAACCATGATACCCGTGTCGCTATCATTGATTACATCGGCATAAGCTAGATTTAACCAATAAGGAGTTTCTGTTTGCACATAGCCACAAGAAGCGCATTCGAAATATCTAACAATGTGGCCAATCAACGAGCCGGAAAATATCTGGCTAGCCTTACCTCCACAACATCTACAAATATTATCATTTTCAATATTCATTTAATCAATTCATCTTCCTAGAATTTTTTTGATTTTACTTTTAACTCTATGAATTATCTTTTGCTGTTGAATTATAATTTGCTGTTCGAAACGCCTATGGAATAGGCTATCTAAAGTTGCACTCGTAAAAATGCCAACAGGATGTTTAAGCGGGAATATCATTTCCTCAACACTCATATTGGCTAACACACTAACATCTTTAGTGTGCGTAGCCTCAGAACCAAATCCAATATTTGAAACCAAATTAACATTAGGCATGACAGCTATTCGTCCTTTTAATCGATTACAAAAATTCCATTGGTAATCCCAAGTATCAAGTTCACCTTGATACGTCTTTTCAAAGAAATTTGTAAAAAAGTCTTGTTCGATTTTGCTGCCAAACCAGTCATTAAGCCTTCTTTCATCTCGAATCGTTGGCCAATACTTCATCTCAACATCATAGTCGCTCTGCCAACGAGTTCGCCATGAAGCCCAACCCCAAACATGACTGTAGTTGGAAAAATAATAACTATCGTCATTCAATCGATATCCAAACTGAAAATTATCTCCGCTAATCATGCCTACTCTTTGATCATCTCGGTACCTCTCTAACAACTCATCGCAAAATAGAAAAAAAGAAGGATGTGGCAGACAATCATCCTCTAAAATAATGCCCTGTTCTTCGTGTTGAAAAAACCAGTCAATTGCTGAGGAAATAGAATGTTTAGCGGAAAGATGGTCGGTACGGAATAACGTATAAACTTCACAGGGCCAATCTATCAATTTAAGCAATGAGCGAACAGCTTCTACTTTTTCAACCTCATCAGGCTTATCGCTCCGAGCAGCGTTACTAGCAAAATACAACTTTACTGGCTTCGCAATTCGAATTGCCTCAAATACTTTTTGTGTTGTGTCAAATCGCCTGTAAGTTATTAAAAGAACTGCTGCGCCCTTCTTTTTAGTCATAAAGCTTAGTCCATGGGGCGCTACCAGACTGCCAAAGCTTTTCTAAATCATTTCTATCTCTTAGCGTATCCATACAATGCCAGAATTCAGTATGTTTAAATGCCATAAGTTCGCCATTGCTAGCTATTTTTTCCAATGGCTCACGTTCAAAAACATCATCATCGCCTTTGATATATTGAAGCACCTCAGGTTCCACTACCATGAAACCACCATTTATCCAATCACCACCAAACTCTGGCTTTTCAACAAAGCTGTTAACCTGATTATTGACGTCTATTTCAAGCTTACCGTACCTTGATGTCGGATGAACCGTAGTCATAGTTAACAGTTTTCCATGTTTTTTATGATAGTCCAAAAGTTCTTTTAAGTTAACATTCGAAACACCGTCTCCATATGTCAACATAAAAGTATCATCTAAATATGTGGCTAATCTTTTAATTCGCCCCCCAGTCATTGTTTCAGCACCCGTATCGACTAAAGTTATTCGCCAATCTAAAGTATTTTTTGGAAAAACTTCCACGTCTCCGGTTTTAAGATCAACAGACAAATCGGCATGACGAGCGTGATAATTTGTAAAATAATCCTTAACTTTATAACCTTTATATCCTAATGCAATTATGAAATCATTAAAGCCATAAGATGAATATATATTCATAATGTGCCACAAAATCGGGTAGCCCCCAATTTCTACCATAGGCTTAGGTATTTCATCTGTTTTTTCTGACAATCGAGTCCCTAAACCGCCTGCTAAAATAACCACTTTCATGTCATGTCTCCAGCTCGTTAATTAAATCTAACTTGACCTTATTTCATACTTAGCACATCAGAACTATTCAACTCCACCCTCTACACAATTTTGACATTGCGGGATTTCATTGTAACGCCCACTTTGATGCATATCTCTAAGCCAATTAATTTTCTCTCCATGCCATATTTCTTTAATTTGGCTCGCAGAAGTAATCTTCCCAACTGGAAGTTGCTCCCCCCAAAATGTACAGCAAGGCAATACCATGTGCTCATTAGTAATAACAAGCTGTTTAAAAGGAAATGAGCAACGAAAACCTTCTTTTCTTTTATCAGTAGATGTCTTACTTTTTATTTCCATACTTGACATCGTTGGCTTTATAAACTCCTGAATACCAATCATATCAACCTTACCCTTCCATTGCTCAATGAAAGCGGGAAGTTGATCCTCATTTATTTCCGTTCTAACAAAGTTGACTCTAATAAGTGGGGTTATACTTTTGGCTTCATTTTTAGCTTCAAGCAAATGTTCGATATTTTTAATTACAGTGGGAAGCTTGCCGCCTGGACGAAGTTTGTCATATATTTCTTCGGTAACTGCATCTATTGAAACTTGAACTCTAGTAAGTCCAGAAGAAACCATTCTTTTACATACTTCTGGTGTCATTAACATTCCATTTGTACTAAGATAAATATCTAATACACCAGCTTCTTTTGCATAATCTACAAACTTAAACAAATCATCACGAATAAGTGGCTCGTTAATATAGTTGAGCTTTAATGCTTTTAGGCCATTCTTAACAGACTCATCAATAATTTCTTTGTACAACTCATAAGAAAACCATGTTGATTTCCCTTTTCCCTTTGGCGACTCGGCAGATATAGGACACATAGGACATCGTAAATTACACGATGCATTTAACTCAATATCCAGCTGTATTGGATAATCACTTATTTCTAAATTTGCGGCTTTATCATATGAATTTCGGTAATCAGCCCACGCATTATCTCCATACACCTGAGCCAACTTGTCCATTTCCTCACGACCAATCACTCCAGTTAACTCGGTAGATCTTAATATTTTTTTTTCATCTTCATTCACAATACAATCCTTTATTAATTATTTAAGTTCAATTCAATACTATGAAACTGAGAAACGAAATAAAGTAATCCATTAAAATTATTCATCAACGCTTACCTAAAAATGGATATTATGGGAGCCTGCTAAATATTCTAGTCCGAATAGAAACTAAGGGGCTATGTAAAAATTTTGATCTCTTTTTATTATCTGAAATAAGATTCAACAGCCCATTAACAATCGGCTTCCATCCATCTATCAACCTGTTATATAGAACAAATATCCATAGTGCACGAATTTCAGTTATGACTCCATCGCGAAACATAAGCATCCATACATAAAAGCCTTCTTTGATATTATCTGGCATTAAAAAAATTGGCTTTACACCGACGTGCTGAATAGAAAATGCATACGCACTAGCTCCATCCTTACGCTGTATTTGAAGTGGAAATTTTGAAAAATCTTTCCTAACAGCATCCTTCACTAAATCAATCAATTCCCTAATGGTTTTAGCCTTCACTGTAGCGCAAAAAGCTTCATACTGAGAAGTCCCCACTGTTATTACTGGCTTTCCAAGAAAGGCAGCTTCAATTCCAGCAGTTGATCCAGCCGAGATTACAAGATCTGCAGCCCTCATTATAGAATAGCTATCAATTTTCGATTCTGCCTCAATTACTTTAACTTTTTCCATCACATTCAATTCAAGTAGTGCATTATTAAATTCAGCATCTGAATTTGCCATGTTTGGATGTATTCGGACATACATCATTAGCTCCGGAATTGCATTGACAACATACTTAATTGCTTCAATTTGGTCACATGGTCGACCTTCTATCACCTCTTTTACGCCAGCAATCTCATCTTCTGAAGAAACATAAAAGACCACATTAAAATTTTTGTTACTCCAATCATCTGGCAACTTTTCTAACTCTTGATTTTTAACAAAAATTGGCTCCATGCCATTTATGAGCCTGTTTGCCCTATTTTTAAACCACGATTCACCGATATCCATCTTGTCTTGGGTGGACAAAGGATATTCTTCAAATGTTTTATATAGTTGCCGTGAAAAAGCCTTACGGTCATGCGAATAAGTTCCATGCGTTACTATATAATCCATGAATCCATAAGATGGGTACTCGTGAACCAAAATATCAATAGAAGACTTTTGCGCCAACCTAAGTAACGGTCTATACCTACTTATCCTAGCGTTAAATATATAGACTCTATCAGGCAATTTACTCGTTAAATGATTTAATGCGGAGTAATAACTCCTCAATGCAATGCTAATATCATTTTTTAAATATTTAAAATAATCATCGGGCTTAAGCTGTGATAGTCTCAAATTAGACATTACAGTAGATAAGGCACTTTCAAAAATATCGACACCCTGCAAATTTACTAGAGACTTAATTGAATTTTCATCTTTGGAAGCCACTTCTAAATCTTGTAATATAGTTGCAATACTTAACTGCTGCGCCATAGTTAAACATTCATATTCCACAATTTCCAATGCCCCATTTTTAGAATCTAGCCACCTCAACCCAGCCCTAACTCTTGATTGACACTCTTTACAGTACCTGCTCTTAATTTTGCCATTCAACCCTGAGTTATTCACCTCACAACTCACTTGACTACCGCGACAATATGAAAATACCACTCTATTGCCTGAAAGGAGTTCTCTTTGTGCAATATCAAGCTCATACTCCAACATAGGCCAAAGCCCAAATGCTGAATGAATAAATACTGTTTTTTGTTTCATAATCCTAGATAACCTCTCTCTACTTTTGAGATTAGATGCGAGATGGAATAAGCGACAAATACCCCCCTCAAATATAAATCCTTTACAGGCAAAATCTGTGCAGACTTTAAATTTGTATTAATAGCACAAAATCATATTTTGCAAGCATCAAAGTAAAGCTGCATTGAAAGAGTTGGTTTCGAGAGGTTGTTTTCATAAAAAATTTAACCACCATGTCCGGGAAATGCTTGAATCTGCTTATGAAAATCATTAGATGGCTATATAGCAAAACATAGTTTGCATTCTTAAATAAAAAAATAAACCCAGCGACTGGTTTTACTTATAAGCATTATATTTAAATAACTTAACTATGAATTGCCTGACTGCCCGACACCAAAATATCTCGATTCACAAGCTCTTCAACACCCTGAAGCAGCAAATAATCGTTCCATCGCCGCGAAACAAACTGCGCACCAAATGGAAGTCCTTTTGGGCAACGGAACGTTGGTGCTGCAATTGCTGGCAAATGACCCATCGTCCATATTAAAGATGGATCTGGCAACTCTTCCACACCTCTTAACGGTGCTGAGCTTGCTGTACCTAATGACAAAACAAAATCATAAGGCATAAGAAGTTGATCCAATCTTTCACAATAGATTTCTTGGTTAGCTAGAGCCCTTTTTAATTCGACTGGGCTGATCAACTCACCGGCTTCGATCATTTCTTTCATGATGGGTGTAACATGTGATTCCATTTTCTTTTCGTTCTGAAAATAGTAAGAGAGTGATTTATTGTAAATAATTGAATGAATATCATGCGAGGCATGCAAGTCAATTGGCCATTCAACTTCTTCCACTTCAAACCCTATTTGAGAGTCAATTCTTTTAGCCAAATCTTCAACAGACTGCCTCGCATAGCCTTCCGCCTTATCCCATGTCTGGGTTTTCACAAAACCAACACGCCATGGTCGAGATGAAGGCTTTGGTTGCTCTCCTTGACTATCTACGTTCTTATAAACATAAGGATAATCAGGCCCCTTTACTCTTACGACATCTAAAATAGACCTCAAGCTCTCAGCATGAGCAGCAACAAAACCCACGGTATCTAGCGAATCTGTAGTTTTGAGCACCCCAGTCCGGGGAATCATGCCGAACGACGGTTTCATTCCCCAAACACCACAAAAACTTGCTGGGCGGACAATAGATCCAGCTGTTTGTGTTGCCAATGCAAATGGTACCATTCCTGTTGAAACTGCAGCAGCAGATCCACTAGATGAAGTGCCAGGCGTTTTTGATGCATCGTGAGGATTCAGCGTTTCATTAAGAGCATGCACTGCAAACTCGGCAGTCACTGTTTTACCTACGACAACTCCCCCAGCAAAAATTAGTGAGTCCACAACCCTGGCATTATTACCAGGTGTAAAGTCTTTCCATAACGGAGATCCCATTTGAGTTGGAAATGCTTTTGTATTAAAGATATCTTTAACTCCAAATGGTATGCCATCAAGTGGAAGCAAGCGTCCCCGCGACTTGTATTTTAAATAGGCCTGCTCAGACTCTAATCGAAGTTTATCTAAATCGAAATTAACCCATGCTAAAGTATCAGCTTCTTTCTCATTGATTTTATCTGCTGTAGCATCTGCCATATCTCTAAAAGACAAAGTGCCGAGCTCAACATTTTTTAGCAATGTAGGGATAGATTGTTCCAAAAAAATGCTACTCATCAGACGCCTCCTTTTTATCTCTAGTTATTCTTGGATCAGGTTGATTTAAGTGTTTTTGAATAATCTGTTCTACAAAGGGCACTAATCGTTCCGCATTAAGCTTCTCTTTAGGGTGAATTGGCAAATCTATATCCTTTAAACCTGCCAACTTTTTCTCTTTCATAACATGATAAAAATCGGCTTCGCTTAACCCTGTAATTTTCAAATAATAATCCAGCGCATCGGGTCGCTCTTGATCGTGTTTTTTAATCAGCTCAAAGCCTTCACTTCTAGTCAAGAGCCCATTACGAACGTCTACGGATGCTTGTCCGGTAGATCTACCAAAACCACGCTTCAGATAGCATGTAAAATCATGTACACCCGACATTATACATTCTGCGCTCTTATAGCCTTTATAGGCTCCTTCCATTTCCGTTTCTCGCCAACCATAGACTTCACGAATCCACTCTGTCTGACGCTCCTCATCCCAAAACATGTAATCGCCTAAATGAATGCCCCAAACGCCGGTCTTTTCAATTTCTTCATAACTAGGCAACTCAAAAGGATGTAAGTCCTTAGCACTTAAATCAATACCAATCATTTCCTCAGCGGTTAGCTTAGCTGACACTTTTGTAAAGTAGTCACGATCAAATTTTGTCCCTGGACAACTATAGGTAGCCCGACCGGCACTCTCCGCTATAGACTCTCCCCAAACCAACAAGGGAATTTTGAAACGTGTTGCTACTTGTAAAGGAAAGGCGCCAACACCGGAATGACAATGCCAACATGCGTCACCAATAGCATCCAAAGACTTTTTAGCTAATCGATTAACTAAGCCTCGTGCCGGTGTAAATTGAAGATGGTCAAGATCAAATACTTCTAGGCAGCGTTGTAGGTTGTAAAACCCCGTTTCAGAAACCCAATTTTGATTAAAAGTTACAGCTAATGGTTTTAAACCATAAACCTTAGTTAAGACATGTGCTTGAAAAAAACTGTCTTTACCACCAGATATTGGTAACACACAGTCGTAACCATTGCCAGACTTGGCTTTAGCCTCATCTAAAATCGTTCTCAGTTGCTTCTCTCGTAAAGTCCAATCAATATGCATTTTTTCTTCTGATGAACGGCATGCGGTGCATATCCCCATCTCATCAAACTGAACCCCCTCCTGAGTTTCTGGCACACAACACCGTGTACAGTACTTGATACCATTAATAGGCTCAGACGATACATCACTCATTATTTTCATAAATTGACCTTTTATTTTCTAAAATATTCTGTAGGTAAGCTATCTTGCTATGTGGCAATACGCAAGGTCTGCCTCCTGGTGGAATGCAACTTATCACTTTTTTGTTTGCCAGCAATGCTACAACCATGGCCATAGACTCACACCCCACAACAACATCGCTGTCAGCGATTTCTTCTAACAAGGGACGAGTCCCACCGAATTGAATTGGCAGTTTAAACTCATGCTGTATCCAATAATATTTATCTATCGGTTCAGATGGATGCGGGCGAATCAAGATAGATTCAACTGGCTTGCCTAATACCGAAATATTAGAAAGAAAATAACGCAATGCTTCTTCTTCCACATACCCCCAAAAACGTGCATCACCATGATGCAACAATGCGTGGATACTAACAGGCTCACAAACATAGAGAATGGTAATAAAGTCTAAATGCGACGACCTGTTCATTTGATACGCACAGAGTTCTTTTCGTATATCCTGCAAATAAGGATTTTCCATCAAGACAACTGGTATAATCGGGAATATTTCTTTTACCAACGCTTCAGCCATGGTATCACCAACCCAGATTTCATCAGGCAAAACTGTTGCACCTAAACGGGAAAATCGTTCACGATAATTCACCCAATGATCAAGAAAAGCAACTGAGCGTTTCCCAGACTCACGCGCTAATTTTATGGCATTAAACTCAATATCTGATTGCCAACTAGTACTACAAATAATGGATATCGATTGACTAATGGCATCTTCGAGTGAAGTGTTTTTAATGGGCCCTAATTTACGTTCAAAAATCTTTAGTGCAGGCCCCTCTAATACATAAAGGCAATCAAGATTATGATGTTGAACATAGCTACTGAGAACTTCCGCACCGCCCGCATCATGAGAAACTACCGCTACTCTCATTGCCAGTTCAATTGCCATTAAATTTTGCGTAGTACAGTACATCTACAGGACAACCTTCAACTATCTCTTGTGCTTTTCGCGCAGCCTCTAGAATCATTCCCGAACGCTCCATCAGCGTAATCATCCCTAAATTGCATGCTAGCGTACCTGCAGTTAATTTTCGAATATCCTGACGCCCCAAAAGCCAGTTAGCCATAGTAATCCATGCGTCCAGCCCATAGCCCATTCCCCAGATAGAGTGATTCCCAATCATGATACCCATATCAACTGTACCGTGATTGCTAGCAACATATGCAGTTAAAGTGCCAATCAATTCATTATCCGTCAACCGACGAATACTCATAAACAAGTTATCAGTTCCTTCAAAGGATGCTTGATAGCGTAAACAACTATCCATGCTATGCACAAGAAATCGCTGATTACTAAATTTCACTACATTTTGGTCATTCAGCCAACCTATATAAGCCTCATTAATATCAGCAACCAAGAAAGGCTTAAGTACAACCTTACCCCCCTTAAGAGAAAAATTTTCATCTGCCATTTTTATTAAACTTTAAGCTGATTTATTTTAGACCAGACCTTCCTAAATGCTTGCCCAATTAGATCAATATCTTGATCAGACAATTCATGCATGCACATGGCAAAGCCTAGATAAGTAAATTCATGTAACCTTTCAGCCACCGGACAAATGCCTTTTTCATAACTCACGTCACGATGACAGATGTCAGAAGACCAAGGGAATCCTTTTGAGCCATAAGCCATTTTCTGCTGATACATTGGTAATAAATGAAGGTTCACGTAGCCCCCTGCAAGACCACTGACACCCTCAGCTTCAAGCGCTTGAAGAATACGGGTACGTGAGACACCCAATTGCTCAATGTCTAGCACCATCGGATACATATAGTAAGCATGTGTGCAATCCGGCTTAACAACAGGCATACGTAATCCACGTAGCCCTTGTAGTGCGTGCGTGAGTCGATCAGCTGCATGCTGGCGACCAGCTACGAAGCCTTTAAGCTTCTTAAGTTGCTCAATACCTATAGCACATTCAATTTCACCAAGCCGAAAATTATGCCCCACCATATTTCGCAAATCCGTTACACCCTTATTGCCCACAACAGCCTCGGCGTGATTGCGAATCAGGCGCAAACGATCTGCAATATCATCATCATTGGTCACAATAATACCGCCTTCACCAGTATGTATATGCTTGTGATAATTAAGACTATACCCACCCACATGAGCCAAGGTTCCAGTAATCTTACCTTTGTAATAGGTTCCTGGTGCCTGTGCCGTATCGGTTATAAGTTTAAGGCCATGCCGTTCTGCAATATCTATTAGTGCATTCATATCAGCAGAGTGTCCAAAAATATCCACTGCAATAATCGCCTTGGTATAAGGTGTTATGTTTGCTTCTACTGAAACTGGATCTAAGTTAAAAGTTTCCGGTTCAATATCAGCAAATACTGGAATTGCGTTCCAATGCAAAATTGCGGTAGCAGTTGCGCACATTGTCCAAGGAGTTACAATAACCTCATCTCCCGGTTCTATGCCAATGGCACCAACAGCTGCAATTAAGCCAGAAGTCCATGAATTTACTGTAACGGCGTGTTTCACACCAAAGTATGACTCGCACTGTCTCTCAAATTCTTTAACCTTTGGGCCGCCATAAAAATCTTCGTGCCATGCCCCCAAAAATTTTGATAAAACGCCACTTTCAATAACTTTTGTAGCCGCTTGGACTTCCTCTATGCCGATTGGGTTATATCGCTTAAATTCAGTTTTAATGGTTTTTGGTCCACCAAACAATGCAAGTTTTTGACTATCCATACAATTCCCTTAATCTCTAATTTTTCATTCCAGCCGAACAATGTTCCATGGATGTCTGTTTAATTTTTTCACACATTTTTTGCGCCAAAAGTGCTGAATCTCCCGAGCTAAGCAATAAATCGTGTTTTGTTACTGCACCATAAATATTATCTATTGCCTGCATCATGGCATGTGGATATTCACCTGCTCGTCGCTCACCTTCATTAAGCACTCGATAGCCTTTAAAAGTGTCACTATCTATAATGCGGCGTTCCCGCCAGAAAAGCCCACCATCCTCCATGGTTAACACGCCCTGTGAGAATACAAACTGAAGTTCGAAAAATGCATAATCTGCCGCATGCGCACAAGCCAGAAGTATCGGTATACCTTGCTCACTTTCCAGCCAAACAGGGATGGTTGGATCGTTTTCAAAAAAATCTTCTATTGACTTGCCAACTTTAACTACCTTTATAGGACCTACTAGCAAGTGTAAAAGGTCAATCATATGCGACCCATTATTCAGGATACCTTTGTTATAGCAACCGACCACAGATCTCAACTGACCCCATTTACCTGCCTGCATATCAGATTGCAATGCTGAAATGGCAGGATCAAAACGTCTCGTATAATTAACTCCAAGCAAGATCTTGTCGTTACGACAAGCTTCGACCAACCTTTCGGTATCTACGATTGATGTTGTAACAGGTTTCTCACAAAAAATTAACTTAGGTTTTAAGCGCAAAGAAACATCAAGATCATGTGCATGACAGCTTGTAGGAGAACAGATGCTTATGACATCAAACTGACAACCGAAATCCAAAACATCGTCAATTGTACGAAATCCATCAGGTACTCCCCAAAAATTCATGAACTTGATTCGACTGTCATCATCAGGCTCTACACACGCAACCAAGCTAAATCGCTCATCACGGGAATATGCTCCAGCGTGTGTATATGGCAGATTACTCCCACTCCGATTTTGGTCGAAAACGCCTGCTATGTTTCCACAACCGACGACCAGAACCGCCAGTGGTTTATCAATCATTATTTCTTTTCCATTAAGAACCAAGTAATGTCATCATTCATAAAGGGTGGAATTCAATGGTAGGCAAAACCATAATCAATAAGTACTAAATCAGTGTATTTATCTAACATTTCACCAGCAAAATCACGTTTAAATAAACGGTCTGTATGGCCACGATAATTAATAGTTACGGGTGTAGTGTTGTAATATTCACAAACAAGTATGTATCGATTAGATGCCTGATAAAGTTTTTCGTATACAGTATTCAAATGCTCAGGATTGATATGAATCATTACTGTTTTTATTAATGCTAAATCAACTTTTTCATGCACTGGGTAGTGCAATATTGAGCCATGGAGAGCCCCGTCTCCAATTAACCCTGTGAGCTGCTCATAAGCATCCAAGTTAATTTCCACACCCTTTAATTTGATTGAAGGGTAAAGCATTTTAATTGCTCGCAAATTCATCCCAATGTTAGCGCCTAACTCAAGGCACGATGAAATCTGCGGGGCATGTTTTAGTGCATGGCTAAAAAATGCAAGATTAGATGCCAAAAGTTCTTGTCCATCATTTCGGTTTATGTAAGACTTCCCGAATTCTCCAGCCCAAAACTCTTCTTGCGGTGTTAAATAAGTGTTTTTTTTCATTTTAGATTACCTTTGTTGAGATTTTATTTAAATTGAAAGTCTTAAGTTAACCTTGAAAAATATTTTCCGTGACAGATTGCAAGCATCATTGCACGAATTATTTTGTAGTTAGCCGAAAGCATTTGTCCGAACCTTGACTCACCACTACGTTCGCGAACATCAAACGCTATTTGCTCAAGCCGATATTTATTTTTTGCGGCAAAAATCATTAGTTCAGTGCCAACCGAACCGTACGAATCAAAGTGTCCCAACTCTTCATAAACAAGAGTTCTATAAGCCTTCATTCCACATAATGGATCATTCACCCCAAAACATAAGCAGGTATACCAAGCAAACAAATGTTCTGCAAAACGTTGTCGACGACTACGTATACCAACAACAACATCGGCACCCAACTCAATAGCGTCAATAAACTGCTGAATGAGTAATGGGTCATGTTGTCCATCTGCGTCTACTGTAACAATAATTGTTGATCCCAACTCGGCGGCCTTTATAAAACCAGAATTGAGTGCAACATCATATCCTCGATTTACTTCATGTATGACAACAACAGCGCCAGACCCTAGCGCCAATGAAGCTGTGTTATCAGTCGATCCATCGTCAACCACAATTGGGACTCCATATTTCCCAACAGCCTCAACAATACTAGTGATTGTTGCCGACTCATTAAATGCGGGGATAACAATGCCTACTCGACATTTTTCCATCGAAGATGCTCCCCAGCCTTTACTTCATATTTGATTTTCATGCCAATTAATTCACCAAAATAATACGGAGGCAAAGCATCTGCTGGGCAAGGACGTAATACCGTCATGTGATTGCGAGTTAATATTGTTCCGGCAGTTAGGTCAGCAGTCGCACGAATCGCACGGCGCTGTATCACAACCGTTTCTTTCTCGTTATCTTCAACCTGTTTAATTCCACAACCTAAGGCATTCTCCAATTCACGAGTACGCTCAACCATATCAAGCCAAGATGAAGGGTTCATTGAAAATTTATGATCAGGGCCGCTGCGACTAGTATCGTCGGTAAAATGCTTTTCAATCATACGAGCGCCTAACGATACTGCACCAAGTACCGTAGATAGTCCTGGCGTATGGTCACTTAATCCCAACACCATATCAGGGAACATTTTTCGGTAGACTTTTAGCACATTAAGCTGAATGAATTTAAAATTCTCTAAACTTGCAGTGTAATTAGTATTGCACTGCATTAGACAAAGC
>CANNLO010000053.1 GCA_947505055.1 Methylococcaceae bacterium
GTTAACCCATTATCAATATCAACAGCTAAGAATCCGGCTATTGTGAAATTTGCGGTCAACCGTTTTTTCTTGTACTGAGCACAGAAAGCCGATCCATTCTTGATATGTTGACTTAGCTGTTCGATTGAAATATCAACATTCTCAAATGAGTGGTTGTGTTTTTTTACATCTTCTATCGACTTGTTGATAATATGCGGGTTAATTGCAATCAACATTTTGTTACTCCCTGTTTTAATAAAACTAATTTGAGATTAACAAGATATTGACTTCCATACTCATAGCGAAAAGTAATATCTACCCGCATTGATTCATCATAAATAGTCATGTTCAATTAATCCCTTTGTACATTGCTCCACGGATTCGCTGTCGGTGGGGCTGTTTTTCATCATTTACATCGAAGTGGCTGATCCAGTTGATGTTATCTCAGTAAATAAGCTTTCAACTTCAGCAAGTTTTCGTTTCAAGGCTTGTAATCTCAATGCCCGTTTATCACCAAGGCCAAAGCGTTGATCGACCTTAGCATATATTTCATTTATTTTATTGTGGATTAGTTCCAAGTTTTCACAAATGTACTTCTGTTCGGCAGGTTCAAGTCGGTGTAAGCGTCGTATTCTTGGCATTGTGTTCTCCTAAATTGATTAATGTCCGAGTATTTATAACGACTCCCCTCGAACACTCCAAAGTTCGAACTTTCGCCCAAATCAACTTATTTTGCTTTTGATGGATTTACTTGAAGCATACAGTACTGTTATTAGCAGAATTATTATTCATCAGAATGGGGGTATACCCTACTGAAGAGTTACACCTAATTGATGTCTTGGTAAGTTAGCCCAAGCCACACCCGGCTTACAAGGCATTGAGCCTAATTAAAACCTTATTGTATCGTTTGTCATAATTTACGTTTTAATAGATAATAAATTGTGATTTCGGGTTCTCATATTGGACTTATAGCGGGCTTAGTCTATTTTTTGGTGCTTAAATTATGGGCATGGACTGGCTGGCTTAAGTTATCGCCTCAAAAGGTTGCCGCTGTATCGGCTGTTTTGGTAGGCGTCTTTTATTCGGGTCTGGCCGGGTTCTCTGTTCCTACCCAGCGCTCTGTGATCATGTTAACTATCGCTATGGCCGCTATTATTTTACAGAGAAATAATCGTCCGTTAAATACCCTCGCGGTTGCCTTGTTTGGGGTGTTGTTATTTGATCCTTTAGCGATTTTAGCCGTTGGATTCTGGTTGTCATTTCTGGCGGTGCTACTGATTGTTTACGGGGTGTCCGGTCGTATGAGTCCACTTGGACATGCCTGGGGTATAGTTAAATTAAACTGGTTCACGTCAGTAGGTTTGTCACCCTTGCTTCTGCTCTTTTTCCAACAGGTTTCAGTCATTGCGCCATTTGCCAATATGTTTGCTGTGCCTGTTATCAGCTTTCTGGTGGTGCCCTTGGCGCTATTGGCGGTAATTGTTATGTTTATATCCGTAACGCTTGCTGACAAATTGTTTTATCTGGTTGATGTTGTATTGCAGGGTTTATGGTGGTTATTGGCTTATATGGCGGAATTGCCAATTGCGACAGTCAATCATGCGCTACCTTCATATTGGGCATTATTTTTTTCGGTGCCGGGTGTTTTGCTGTTACTTGCTCCGGTTGGTATTCCAGTCCGATGGCTAAGTCTTGTTATGTTTTTACCGCTGGTTTTTACTGAGGCAAAAAAACCGGAAACGGGCGCCATTAAAATGACTCTACTTGATGTTGGACAAGGGCTATCTGCGGTTGTTCAGACCAGTAATCATCTACTGGTTTATGATGCTGGCGTCAAATTTTCTGAACAAAGTGATAGCGGTCAAAATGTGATTTTGCCTTTTTTGCGGTCACAAGGAGAGGTCAAAATAGACAAGCTTATTATCAGTCATGGTGATAACGATCATATCGGCGGTACGGTTTCGATAATGCGAGGGATGACTACTGAGCAAGTCCTGACCAGCGTGCCACAACAATTAAAAGACTACGCGCCCTTTGAATGTATGGCGGGGCAATCCTGGCAATGGGATGAAGTCGACTTTACTATGTTGTCACCGCATCAGGGATTTGCTTCGGAAAATGACAAATCGTGCGTGTTACAAATACAGGCGAAAAATCTTAAAGTGTTGTTGACCGGAGACATCGAGGCGGCAACAGAATCCTGGTTAGTCGAAACTTATGGTGCGGCGTTAAAAGCAGAGGTTATCCTGGCACCGCATCATGGAAGCAAAACCTCATCCACGCCCGGTTTTCTTCAAGCCATAAAGCCCAAGTATGTTTTAATTCCAGCGGGTTACCGTAATCAATTTGGCCATCCTCATAAAGAAGTCCTGGCAAACTATTCTCATGTTAATGCAAAGTGGATGAGTAGTGCCGACAGTGGAGCTATTACTGTCAATGTTCAAGATAAGGACTTGATAGTGCGGGGAATGCGTGAAACTGAAAGCAAGTATTGGAATATGAAATAGTCCTCAGTAGTCAGTTTTTCAAACTGCTGAGGACGAAGGTCAATTGTTAAGCGCGAGTAGCTTTTTAGTGGTGATATGTTAGCTTGGTTTTATTGGCCACTTTGGTAACAGTTTTGGCTTTATAAAAGTTTTTACTTTTAGCCGCTACCTTGTTGGTGACTTTAATAACCGGATTGATATGGTTAATGTTCTTTTTTGTTAAAACGATCGATTTGTTAAGCTGCTTGATGTTCGACTTGGTTGGAACTGCTGTTTTTTGTCGAATTCTAACCGCAGGTTTGGTGTGTCTGCTATTGGCGTGTACGGATTTATAGTTACTTGCAATAGAGGTTGGAATTGCATGTGTCGCCGCAGCATTGCCACAATCAAGTTGGTAAGGTGGGGGCGCTGCGGAGTTAGTTGCAATTGTATTAATGTTTCTTGCGGGATCGATATTACTTAGGTTGGCGAAACTGGCATCCATTTTTTGTATCATTAGCTGGTAACGTTCATTACTGGTCATGCCGCCCATTACTACGCCGATCAGATGTTTGCCGTTTTGATGTGCTGCGCCGATCAAATTGAAACCGGAACCACAAGTAAAGCCAGTTTTCATACCTTCAGCCCCGGGATACTTGGCGGTAAATTTATTGATGCCGCGTAATTCAGTGCCTTTAAAGTTAAAACTGTGAGCAGCAAAATAGTGATAATACTCGGGGAAATTGCGTTGTGCTTTCCAGGCCAAAACCGCCATGTCCCGGGAGGTTGTCACCTGCCAGTTATTGGGCAGGCCGGTAGCGTTCATGAAATGCGAGTTGTACATACCTAAAGAATGAGCCTTTTCGGTCATGTTAGATGCAAAATTTTCTTCAGTACCGCCCAAATGTTCCGCAAGCACCACTGAAGCATCATTTGCCGATCGGGTAATAATCGCGAGAATAGCTTCTTCGACGGTTAAATGTTCGCCACGTCTGAGTCCGAGTTTGCTATTGGGTTGTTGTGAGGCATGAGATGATGCAGTTAAAGTATCGTACAGATGGATTTGCCCTGATTTCAAAGCGTCAAAAGTCATGTACAGGGTCATCAGTTTGGTAAGTGATGCTGGATACCATGATTGCGTGGCTTCGACTTCATGCAAAATATTGCCGTTATCGGCATCGATAATGATTGCCGCATGGCGGCCATAACTGGTCTCGGATATTGCAAACAGCCACAGGACATTAAAAATAAGTAGCGTTAATTTAACTTTGGTCATTTAAAACTGTTCTCAAAAAAAACGATAATCAAAAGCACAAGTGCAAGATGCTGGCCATTAGGTTTGGCCAAACTGTTTAAAGTCTATAAGGGTATGATATTAGTAAAAGTGGAAGTTCTTGAGCATGAATACACCACATTGTATGTGTTGTAGTTTAAAAAATGACAGATTATAAACTGCGGTTATAAAAATGGGTAATTAGATTTGCCTTGTTTCAAAGATGATGTCATTAATTCGGCGCAGATAATTCAAATATCGAGATTGATGGCTACGACGTTTACTGAAAGAGTTTCTTCAACTGGATTTAAGTAGGGGTACTCTAAACCTGAAAAAATACTGCTGGACAGAGAATGGGATAGGTTTTGCGAAGATGATCAAAGAGCTTTATGATTTTTTGCCCTTTTGGAGGGAAGGGCTGCCGACTTAGATTATTGGCAGCCCTAAGTTAATATGGTCTATTGAATTTCGATTGTTTTACGTTTGTTTTTTTCACTTTTAGGAATGATTATTTTTAATATTCCATCGGTAAATGAAGCCTGTGCTTTGTCACCATCGACAGTGTCAGGTAAGGTTAAGGTGCGGAGGCATTCTCCTCGCATGATTTCGCGCCGTGAATATTTATCTTTTTCTTCATCATTTGTTTGTTCTGTGAGGGTGCGGATGGTAATTGTCTGATGGTTAATAGAGATTTCGATATTTTCCTTTTTAAATCCAGGCAATGCAGCCTGAACTTCTATGTCATTTTCGTGTTCGATAATGTCAACTCGTAAGATATTCGGTTCTTCAATGGCAGCCATTCTCCAGGCTGGTTTACGAGGCCATTTGCGTAAAAGAAAATCATCAAAAAAACTATCCATTTCATCAAAGGAAAGTAAACTTCCCAAAGAAGATGCTGTGGATAAGTCAGGATTTTTTTGAGTTGTATCTAATTCTTTATTTTTCATAATAATCTCCAAAGGGCTAATGGCATGGATTTAAGCTAAATTTTCGAGATCATCCTTAATCCAGTCATCCAGTTCGTAGCTTAAGGAGCGTTTTCTTTTTTCATTTCTGTAATAAGCTAGTTTGGTGTTTTTGGTATCATGATCCTGAGAGTCTATGGTTGAGCTTTTTCTGAAAACATGTATATTTTTGTCTTTGTCTTTAAAGTTTTTTGTAATCACAGTCATTTTTATTGTCTCATTTATGAATCTGATTGGTGTCTTGGTTAGGCAGTGCTTCGATATTTTAAATAGAAAAATAAGAAATAATATTGGTGTGAATACGTAGGCTGTTATTTATAGTTGTAATTTTGTTCTGGAATTCAAGTGTTTTTAAGCGATAGGTGCATGTGTTTATAGCTTGTAAATGTGGTTTAATTGTAAATAATTAAGAAGTTTAGGTTTGAGTAAATAAAAAATGTTATTGAAATATTGTGTAATTCTCTTTTTAAATGTTTTCTTCGGAATATCACAAATTGAGGCAGATGATTCTAAGGTTGCAATTGCTACGGCCCACCCTTTGGCGACTGCTGCCGGGTTTGAAATCTTGGCCAAAGGCGGAAATGTTTTTGATGCAGCGGTAGCTATTAGTGCGACATTGGCGGTCGTTGAGCCTTCCGGTTCAGGTTTGGGTGGAGGGGGTTACTGGTTGTTACACCGTGAACAGGACGGCTTCGAAACGATGATTGACGGTCGGGAAAAAGCGCCATCGGCAGCTCATCAAACGATGTTTTTGGATAAATCAGGTAAAGTCGATCCAGGTTTGTCGCTGGATGGTGCCTTGGCCGCTGCTATTCCAGGTTTGCCGGCAGCTTTGGCGCATCTATCTGAAAAATATGGACGTTTGTCATTGGCGGTAAGTCTGCAGCCTGCCATTAGGGCGGCGCAGAACGGTTTTGCTGTTGGTGAAAGATATCGAAAACTGCTTAAGTTCAGGTCTGAGGTAATAAAAAAAGATTCCAACACTGCCCGGATATTTCTGGTTGATGGCGATATTCCAAAAGCTTATTCAATACTCCGGCAACCGGATTTAGCTTATACCTTAAAGCAATTGGCTGAGTCTGGTCGCGAAGGATTTTATAGTGGCGAAATAGCCGAGAAACTGGTCGCTGGGGTTAATAAGGCCGGTGGTATCTGGACAAAGCAGGATCTTGCAGCTTATTCGGTAGTCGAACGAGAACCCGTTAAAGGTATTTATCAGGGCATAAAAATCACCAGCGCAGCGCCGTCATCTTCTGGTGGTATTGTTTTGCTTGAGGCGTTAAATATTTTGTCTGGCTATGATCTAAACAGGGTTGATGAAGTAACCCGGAAGCATCTTGTTGTCGAAGCTATGCGTCGCGCTTATCATGATCGCTCTTTGTATTTGGGTGATCCGGATTTTATCGCCATACCTGTAAAACGTTTGATAAATGAGGATTACGCCGCCGGTTTACGCAGCAGTCTAAGAATTGACAAGGCTTTGCCCAGCGAGATGTTGTCAGGTGAAATTAAGCCGCAAACTGAAGGTGATAACACGACACACTTTTCGATTATTGATGCGCAGGGCAATCGGGTTGCGGCAACCTTAAGTATTAATTTTCCCTTTGGTGCAGGTTTGGTAGCTTCTGGGACCGGTGTTTTATTAAATGATCAAATGGACGATTTTGTCGGTCTGCCTGGCGCAATCAATGGTTATGGTTTGGTCGGTGGGGTCGCCAATGCAATAGCCCCGGGCAAAAGAATGTTATCCAGTATGGCGCCAACTTTTTTGGAGGACGAAAAGCATGTTGCTGTTTTGGGGACTCCCGGGGGCAGTCGAATTATTTCAATGGTATTGTTGGCGGCATTGGATTTTGCTAAAGGTCATGAACCTGATTCATGGGTGCAGGTGCCCCGTTTCCATCATCAATTTCTTCCGGATGTGCTTGAGTATGAAAAAAATGCAATGACGGAAGAGGAATTGACTGGGCTGGCTAAAATGGGGCATCAGTTGAAAGAAGCGCGATATCATTATGGTGATATGCAGGCAGTGCAGCTAAATAAAGCGACGCATCAACTGACCGCAGCCAGTGACAGGCGTGGTGAAGGACGGGCGAGTGTCGAACCCTGAGGCGATTGAAATATGGCATGGCAATATAATCGCAGAGGATGCTCATTTTCAGGCTTACTGGCGTATTCTTGATTTTATCGAACAAACCCATGCTGCAAAAATAGCAAATGAACAGTTACGTAAACGCTATGTTGGGGTGCGTGGTCGCTTAAGAACAATTTTAGCTGAAATACTTAATGAGCAGCCAAGCAAGATAAATATAGAAAAAACCGGGCATGGCAAGCCTTATCTTGTCGATCATCCAGAGTTGGTGTTTAATCTATCGCATTCGGCTGGCGTTTTGGTGATCGCTGTAGGTTATAATTGTCAGTTAGGAGTGGATATAGAAAATTGCAAACCCAGGGCCAATTTATTTGCCTTGGTTGATAAATGTTTTTCTGAAGAAGAATCGATTTATTGGGGCAATCTGCCCGAGGGGCAAAAAATGTCCGTATTTTATCATTTCTGGACACGTAAAGAAGCCTTTGTTAAAGCCACGGGGCGAGGTATAGCTTTGGGTTTAAGTCATTGTGTTATTGATCCGGAAAATCAGACAACGTTTTTAAGGGTTCCTGCTGATTATGGTCCAGCTACAAAATGGCACGTGCGTGATTTGGTTTTGGCTCAGGGTGTGTGTAGTGCCTTGGTGGCCGATAAGGCGCTTATGAATATCAGAGTCTTTGATTTAGATTCGTCGATTTAAGTTTAGCCAATAACTCGTCGATCCAGTATTAAACAGACCTCAATGGTCCTTTATTTATCCCGAAAACACAAAGAGTAAGAGGCTTTAATTCTCATGTTTTCGTGGCGATAGTCTCTTAAATTTTTACATTAAACAGAATTTAACTAACCAAATAATATCATGAGTATAAAAACACGTTTTGCCCCAAGCCCAACAGGTTATTTGCATGTCGGTGGTGCGCGTACCGCACTGTTTTCTTGGCTTTATGCACGTAAGCATGGCGGGAAGTTTATTTTAAGAATTGAAGATACTGATTTGGAACGATCAACTCAGGAGTCTGTAGATGCTATCTTGGAAGGCATGGCTTGGTTAGGTCTGGAATATGACGAGGGTCCTTTTTACCAGACCCATCATTTCGATCGCTATAAGCAGGTAATTCAGCAGTTGTTGGATCAGGGTGATGCGTATTATTGCTGTTGCAGTAAAGAGGAGCTTGAGCAATTACGTAGCGAGCAAATGGCTAACAAGGAAAAACCGCGTTATAACGGCAAATGTCGGGATTTGGCCGAGTCGAAAAGTGACAGGATTGCGGTAATCCGTTTTAGAAATCCGGTCGACGGCGTAGTCACCATTCCTGATTTGATTAAAGGCGACATTGTAGTTGCCAATAAAGAGCTGGATGATTTGATTATTGCAAGGGGTGATGGCACGCCGACTTACAATTTAACGGTAGTGGTTGATGATATGGATATGCAGGTCACGCATGTTATTCGTGGTGACGATCATATTAACAACACCCCTCGGCAAATGAATATTTTAAATGCCTTGGGAGCCAAGTTGCCGCAATACGCGCATTTACCGATGATACTCGGTTCTGACGGGGCTAGATTGTCTAAGCGACATGGCGCGGTTAGTGTTATGCAATTTCGTGATGATGGCTATTTGCCCGACGCTTTGTTGAATTATCTGGTGCGTCTGGGGTGGTCGCATGGCGATCAGGAGGTTTTTACCCTGGATGAAATGATTGAGCATTTCTCGCTTGAGAGCGTAAATGTGTCGGCCTCTACTTTCAATAACGAAAAGTTGTTGTGGTTGAATCATCAGTACATTATGAACAGTGATCCGGCTCATGTGGCGCGCCATTTGAGCTGGCATATGGGCGAATTGGGTATTGATCCCTCCGAAGGTCCAAGCTTGGTTGATATGGTTAAGGCTCAGCGGGAGCGTTGCAAAACCCTGGTAGAAATGGCTGCAGCCAGTGTCTATTTTTATAAGGAATTTGAGAATTATGATGAAAAGGCGGCTAAAAAGAATTTCACAGTCGGTTCAGATAAGGTTTTAGAACGATTACATGATGAATTTGCTGAGATCACAGACTGGAATGGCGAGGCCTTACATCAAATTGTGCTGAATCTTGCAGAAGCCATGGAGTTGGGATTGGGGAAGGTTGCTCAACCTCTGCGCGTTGCGGTTTGCGGGTCAGCAGTTTCGCCGGCCATTGACATTACCTTGTCGTTATTGGGCAAGGAAAAAACCTTGGCTAGAATCTTACGTGCCATAAAGTATATAAATTCAAATTAGAGTTGGACTCAACCTGCAATTACTGTACAATGCCCGTTCTCAGCTTGGGGCCATAGCTCAATTGGTAGAGCGCAACACTGGCAGTGTTGAGGTCAGCGGTTCGATTCCGCTTGGCTCCACCAAAAAGTTGAATAAAAACAGTCTTAGTCCCCATCGTCTAGTGGCCTAGGACACCGCCCTTTCACGGCGGTAACGGGGGTTCGAACCCCCCTGGGGACGCCATTTTAAGGTTAGTTTTTAGTTTTTATGATTGTTCGAGTCATAGAGATTTAGTTTTACAGTTTATTTTTAGGCTGACTAAACCAGTTTTAGTCCCCATCGTCTAGTGGCCTAGGACACCGCCCTTTCACGGCGGTAACGGGGGTTCGAACCCCCCTGGGGACGCCAAATAACAAAGGGTTATCAGATGATAACCCTTTTTTTATGTCTGTGAGTTTGTTTTTTGGCTCAGCGCAGGAATTATTAAAGAATTTTCCTGTTATAGAGTCCTTCGAGTCCTAATGACTTTACAGCCAACCTTTGCGCTTAAAAAACCAGTAAGGTGAAACTCCCGCGAGTAGCATTAAGGCTAGTGCGCCCGGATAACCCAGTTGTAAATTAAGTTCCGGCATATACTGGAAATTCATACCATAAATGCTGGCTACCAGAGTAGGGGGGAGAAAGACCACTGCAGCAATGGAAAAAATCTTGATAATCTTGTTTTGGGCAATATTGATAAACCCTTGGGTTGAATCCATCAAGAAATTGATTTTATCGAACAGGAAGGTAGTGTGTGACATCAAGGTTTCTACGTCACGCATGATTTCCCGTGCCGTTTCCTGTAATTCCGGATGATTACGCAAATGGCGTTGCAAAAAGGATATGGAGCGTTGCGTGTCCATTAGACATAAACGAATCTTACCGTTGCTATCTTCCAGTTTGGCCAGTTGATCAATGGCATTTTCAAGGTCGGAATCTATTTCTTCCAATACCAGATAACTCACTTCTTCCAGTTTGCGATGAATATCCTCCAATGCATCGGCTAGGTTTTCTACTTTTTGCTCAAAGATGATAACCAGTAATTCCTGTGGCGAATGCGCTTCAACCTGTCCTCGTCTGGCACGCATGCGTAATAAGCGAAAATCCGCCAGAGCGCCTTCCCTCAGTGTAATTAAGCGATCGTTCTGCAGAATAAATGCGACAGTTGCGGTGCTGTGTCTGCCTTCGCTTTGGGCAAGAAATAAAGAGCGAACATGAACGCCGGTATTGTCTGTAAAGTAACGCGCAGAAGATTCAATTTCCTCGACGTCATCTGATTCAGGCAGCGCGGCCCGTAAAAAAGCTTGGAGTTGCGTTCGCTCATGTTCACTGGCGTCGTGAGCGTCGATCCAGGAAGCTTTAGCGACGGCTTGTTTAAGTTGATCTTGGGTTGGCGATTGTTCTTTGAGGCGGCCCTTGTCGATATTGAAGAGTCTTAACATAAGCTTTTTCCGTTCTTTTGATTATTCAGGCAGGCTGTCCGGGCGAATCAATGTGATTAATTTTGCACAGTCGTCTGATAATTCGGTCCAGTTTCCATCAAATGAAAGATGAGCCAAAGCGGCAGTAGACATACATTTTCCGTTAGCGGATAACGGAACAGATTCAGTGGTTAATTTCATGAGTAAGTCTTCAAGTCCGGGATTATGGCCGACTAAAAGCACTCGTTGGCCATAATCATTTGCTCTTAATATTTCAAGTAAAGTCGATGCGTTTGCTTCATAAATGTGTGGGTTAAAGGTGATAGCTGATTCGTCTATGTCCAATTGTTTGCAAACACGTTGGGCAGTAGATAGAGCTCGCATTGCAGGGGAGCAAAGTATGGCGTCCGGTATCAAACGCTGCTCATATAGCCAACGACCTACTTGTTTGGCTGCGCGTCTGCCGCGTTTTTTTAAGGGACGGGAAAAATCATCCATCTCAACTGACCAATCTGACTTGGCATGGCGTAATAATAATAGTTCGTGCGTCATAAATATGTCCGTCAAATAATAAGACTACAGGTTGGTATTTATATCCTTGCACTATACCAGTTATTTTTTTTCAGGTTTTATTTAATCATGAAGTAACAAAATCCACCGGGTTGCAGTGGATTTAATGCGATTTGGCATGCTGTATCAGTAATATTACTTATTGTTTGGCCAATGTTAATTCTTTATCCTAAGGGTGATTAGCAATAGTTAAAAATTTCCATTCAAACCCCATCAATAATGAGGAAAGTCATGACCATAAAAGAAGAGTTTAATAATTTACTGGATAAGTTGCAGCTTGAGCGGGATGAAATTACGTTAAAAATACATTTGGCAACGATGGAGGCCAAGCAGGAATTTGAAGAAGCTGAAAATCAGTGGAACGGTTTAAAAACAAAAGCAACTGAAATAGCAGATGAATCAGTTGAAACCACTGATGAAATCATTAAAAAGGCCAAAATAGTTGCTGAGGAACTTAAAGAGGCTTATTGCCGTATTGGCAAGCGATTAGCTGAATAGCACTCCCATTCGATATCGGAACAATATTTTCGTTTATATGTATATTTAATCATAATTCCATTGGCAGTTCCTGAAAACAGTTTAATCCGTTCGATTGATTTTTGGGCTGTCTTGGATTTCCCTCTTTTTTTATTTATTGGCCAATTTTATGGTCAGTAATTGTCCAATACTTCAGATGGTTATGTTTATATTCAATAGCCTGATATTAATCAGGGTAACTTTTGTCTATAATCGCTGTAATTTTAAACCCTTGCCAATTAATAATAGCTAGAGAGTTATTTTTTTGGTATTCGGGTCAGGTTCCAGTTAACAGGAGTAACCGTTTGAACCCTAACAACAAGATTTTATTTGCGGGCGATCCGCATGGCGATTTTGAGCCGTTGATTGCTGCCGTGCACGAGTATAAACCAGAAGCAGTCGTGTTATTGGGTGATTATGATTTGGAAAAACCTTTGGAAATTTGTCTGCAGAGCATTATAGGTTTAACCCAAATTTGGTGGATAGCTGGAAATCATGATTTTGAAACCCCCAGCAAGCATCGCCATCTTTTTCATTCTGCTTTGGCTGATAAGGGTTTGCATTTAAAGGTTACCGAAATTGCCGGACTTAGAGTTGCTGGTCTTGGGGGTATTTTTTTGGGTCGGGTCTGGTATCCGCCGCAGCCTCCTAAATGGCAAGACAAGCAGCATTATATAAATAGTCAGTCTACCCATGCCAGGCATTCAGTTATGTCATTAAAATACAAAGGTGCGATTTGGCATGATGAGTTTGAGGCTTTAAAGGCGCTTAAGGCCGATATTTTAGTGACACATGAAGCGCCCGGTTCTCATCGGCACGGCTTTGATGTAATAGGTGATTTAGCTCTAGCGATGGGCGTCAAGCATATTTTTCATGGTCATTTGCATGAAAATTATGCAGGTATTGTAAAGAGAAATATCAAAGTATCTGGTGTGGCTAATAGAACAGTCGCTAATTTAGAAGGTAAAATATTGCAAGCAGGACAAGGCTAAATTAAATATTTGTAATTGATTTATAAAGCTAAAGCCAGCTGTGAATACCATAACCTGGGCTTCAACGCTGGCTTTTTTATTGGGCTGATCGGTTACGAAGTCTGGCTACTTAAATAATCTTCATAATTACCGTTAAAATCAACAATCCCGTTGGGTGTTAATTCAATAATCCGGGTTGCCAGTGAGGACACGAATTCACGGTCGTGACTGACAAAAATCAAGGTGCCTGGATAATTTTCCAGCGCGGTATTCAACGATTCAATCGATTCCATGTCCAAGTGATTGGTAGGTTCGTCCATGACCATGATATTGTTTTTTTGCAGGATTAGCTTGCCAAACAGCATACGGCCTTGTTCACCACCCGAAATGACTTTAACGGATTTGTTAATGTCGTCAGCGCTGAATAATAAACGTCCCAAAGTGCCTCGTATCGCTTGATCGTCATCAGACTCTTTGCGCCATTGATTCATCCATTCGATGAGCGTTTGGTTTTCGGCAAAATCTTCGGCATGATCTTGTGCAAAATAGCCTACTTCAGAGTTTTCAGACCATTTAACTTCACCGGTGTCCGGCGTTAAATCACCAACCAGAGTCCGTAACAGTGTTGATTTACCAATACCGTTAGGGCCGAGCACGGCGACGCGCTCACCAACAGGAATCATAAGATTCAGATTCTTGAATAGAGGTTCTTCGCCATAACCTTTGCTCAGGTTTTCGACTTCCAGCGCCAGGCGATGCAGTTTTTTGGTTTGATCAAAGCGTAGGAACGGATTAACCCGACTTGAAGGTTTGACTTCATCCAGCTTGATTTTGTCCAGCTGTTTGGCGCGCGAAGTTGCTTGTTTGGCTTTGGAAGCATTTGCGGAAAAGCGACTGACGAAAGTTTGCAGTTCGGCAATCTGGACTTTTTTCTTGGCGTTTCCGGCAAGCAGTCGTTCACGAACTTCGGTAACGGCGATCATGTAATCGTCATAGTTGCCCGGATAAACGCGCAGTTCGCCGTAATCCATATCAGCCATGTGCGTGCAAACGCTATTTAAAAAATGGCGATCATGCGAGATGATAATCATGGTGCAATTACGTTGATTTAAAATCTCTTCAAGCCAGCGTATGGTGTTGATGTCCAGGTTGTTGGTAGGTTCATCAAGCAACATTATGTCTGGATTGGAAAACAACGCCTGTGCGAGCAAAACTCGCAGCTTCCAGCCAGGTGCTACGGCACTCATCAGGCCATTATGTTGTTCCAGTGGAATATCCAAACCCAGCAATAGTTCACTGGCTCTGGATTCGGCGGTATAACCGTTATATTCCGCAAACACGGCTTCGAGTTCAGCTGCGTGCATGTAATCGTCTTCAGTGGCTTCGAGGTTGGCGTAGATGGTGTCGCGCTCGGACATCGCCGCCCACATTTCTGCATGGCCCATCAGCACCACGTCAAGGACGCGATAATCCTCATAGGCAAATTGATCCTGACGCAGATTACCCAGGCGTTCGTTTGGACTAAGGCTGACGTTGCCAGCGGAAGGTTCCAAATCACCGCTCAAGATTTTCATGAAGGTAGATTTGCCGCAGCCGTTTGCGCCTATCAGGCCGTAACGATTGCCGTCGCCAAATTTGACAGAGACGTTTTCGAACAGGGGTTTAGCCCCGAACTGCATGGTGATGTTAGCTGTAGAGATCAAGTTTTTGTTCCGAAGGGTTAGATTTAAAGTTCAAGAAGAAAGCACCGAGCTTGGTGTTGAGTTAATTAAGCCAGACATCAGGCACTATAGTGGCAGTGTTTTGTTCGTCACTCACCCAAATTTGTCCATCCTGGATGCTGATTTGCAGTTGCATGGTACGCTTTACCATGGGGATGAGCTGATCTGTGGCTTCCTTGGGCAGATTAACAACTGTCAGATTTTTAAATCGCTCAAGTTTTGGTTTAATCTGGTTCCACCAGACCGTATTGCGTCCGCCGTAAGTATATAGAATGACTTTGTCAGCGCGACTGGAGGCCTTGCGCAGACGTTTCTCATCAGGCATACCCATATCAATCCAGAGTTCAATGTCATCTGTCAGGCTTTTTTGCCAGAGATCAGGTTCATCCTCAGTGCTCAGGCCTTTAGTGAATTGCAGATATTCATGCGCATTAATAACAAAAGCAAGCAGCCGGGCCATCATGCGTTCTTCGGTTTCAGAAGGATGCAGGGCAATGGTCAGGTTGTGCGATTGGTAATAGCCTCTATCCATGTCGGCAATCTGACAGTCGGCTTTATAGATGGTTGACTTAAGCGCCATTTAGCGTTTTACGGTTTTGAATTAAAACACTATTCTAACAGATTTTAGTTGTTGAGTGTTCACAGTAACAGTTTATCGTCTATGGCGATAAACTGGCTGGCCGAATTAATAAGAGAGGGTGCCGTTAATCCCGGTACGCCATAGACTTCTGTTCTGGTACCGTAGGTGTTTTTAGCTTTCTCCAGCAACAAGTCGAAGTCGCCATCGCCGGAGACTAAAATGATTACGTCAACTTTGGCGGCATACTCGATCACATCCAAGGTGATACCAACATCCCAATCGCCTTTTGCAGAGCCATCGCTACGCTGAATATAAGGCTTTAACTTAACGTTAAATCCAATCGTCCTCAGGATTTTCTGAAAGCCCTGTTGCTTGCTGTCGCCCTTGTCGATTGCGTAGGCAAACGCCGCTACCACTTGTCTGTTGTCGGTTGCCTGAGACCAGAAGGCGGCATAATTGAAGTGCCGTTGATAACTTTGCCGGGTGGTGTAATAGATATTTTGCACATCGGCAAAGATGGCGATTTTTTTCATGGTGTTATTTGATAAAGGAGCAGCAATAATCGCTGGGTGCTTTAACTTTCATGGTAAAGGCCGAGTTGCCAGGCACCTCAAAAGTTTCGCCGCCTTTAATGGTTTGCCATTGTTCTGTACCCGGCAATAAAACTTCCAGATCGCCATCAATGATTTCCATGATTTCAGGGGCACCTGTATTAAAGGTATATTCACCGGGTAACATAAAACCCAAGGTTTTTGATGAGCCATCGGCAAACGTGATTGTCCGGCTGCTGACATTGCCGCCAAAATAGACATTGGCTTTTTTGACGATGGTTACATTAGTGAATTCTGACATGACTTGTCCTTGGATTGGAATGGATAAATAAAGCGCGCAATGATAACAGATAGTATCTGTTTCATATGTTTTTTAGCTAAGCCAAGATTCTGACAAGAGTTTCCCGGCGTGTTGAGCCAGAACGTTAAGCAAGGCAAATTGATTGGAGCTTAACTCAAGCCTGCCATCATTTTTGTATAAACAACGCTGGGAGAAATCCAATGCATACGGGCCAAATGAAAACCTGAAACCTTCTTGTGACAATAAAATACTTGACTATTGTCTTGCAACATTTAATTTTTTCTATATGCAAAGAAATATACATAATTTAAATATATTAATTTTTTTTAAACATATTTTTCATTTTTTTTTTTCATTTTAAATGAACTATTTTATGCTTTCATGGAACTAATAATGGTACTTAAAAACAAAAGAATTGTTTTATAGAGCTAGTCGAGTAACTGCCAGACAATCAAAATCTGCCTAAAATTGGCAAATTTTTCTTACCTAGCTGTTTTGACCAATTCTTCCTTAGGTGAAGAATTGATACATTTTAATTATAAATAAGGTTAGGTGAAATTATGAAAAAAAGCCCCTCGTTATTAGGGACAACTTTAGTCTCTTTAATGCTCTGCAGCGCAATTGTGAACGCGGCTCAGGTAGCGGACTTGTATATTAATGTATCTCAGTCTAATGGTCTTCCTGGCAGCAAGCCTTTTAAAATCCATCCCAAAGGCGATGAGTGGGGAAGCTGGTATGAAACAGATCAGGGTTACACCGTCATCAAAGACGAACAAACCGAAGACTGGCATTATGCGACACAAGGTGACGATAAAAAATTGCACCCAAGCGGCAAAATTTTAGGTCGAGACAAACCAGAAACATCAGGAATTAATCGTCACATTCGTCCAGAACCAATCAATCAACCGACATTTGAAAGTCCAAGCGCAGTATTTAATGGTCCGTCTGCAGCTGGCGCGTCTATTGGTCTGGTTACCACATCTATTGTAGGTAATGTACCAACCTTGTTCATTTTGGTTGAGTTTACCGATAAGCTTCATACCTACTCGACTGCAAATTTTGCCGACTTACTTTCAAACCAATTGTCAGCGTATTTTAAAGAAGTTTCTTATGGTCGATTTAATGCGGTTCCGGCGAATGAAACTTTTCCTAATGATAGCTCGGCTAATAACGGTATAGCCAATGACGGAATGGTTGGCTGGTTACAGTTAAACAAACCTCATCCGAATACGGCAGGCGCCACAGGCACAGCCAATCAACAATTAGCCGTCGACGCTATTACTGCTGCCGATCCCTATGTCAATTTTGCTGATTATGACCGCAATCTTGATGGTTATGTCGATAGCAATGAATTAGCGGTTGTGGTTATTCCGGCCGGTTACGAGACTGCTTTTGGTGGCACGGCCTGTACCCCTTCCCCTTCTATCTGGGGACATCGATGGGCTGTTTTGCCGGCTTTAATTGCACCTACGCTCGATGGCAAGATTGTGGGTGATGCGCATAATGGAGAGGGCGGTTACGCACAGTTTGGTGAAATACACGGAGCGACCGCCGCTTGTAACCCGAATAACACCGCCAGCATTAAAGACCATATTGCGACCATAGGTATCATGGCTCATGAATTGGGGCATCTTATTTTAAAGCTCCCAGACTTATACGACACCACCAATGCTTCTCAGGGCATAGGTAGTTTCAGTCTGATGGCAGCGGGAAACTGGGCTTCCAAAACTACGGACACCTATCTAGGTCAAAGCCCGGTTCATCCAGATGCCTGGTGTAAATTTTACTCAGGTTGGGTTGATCCGATTATTAACGCCCTTGGGCCCATTTCTTTGCCAGCGGCGGGAAGTCCTGCCGCAACAGCTACAAATAGTGTGCAAATGCAAACAACCAGCGACCCTAAACAGTACTTTTTGTTCGAAAATCGAGGTCAGTATGGCTATGACGCCGGTTTATCGGGGGCTATTGCCGGTATTGCCGGCGTGACAGGAACACCGGGTGGTCTGGCGGTATGGCATATCGATGAAAACATGCGTACGGCAACAAACTTGTATTCGCCCAACAATATCAAGACTCATAAGTTCATTGATCTTGAAGAAGCCGATAACGTATCGACTATGGATGTAAATACTAATCGGGGTCAGGCTAACGATCTGTATTTTGCTGGAAATAGCACCGGAAACACCGCATTTGATGACCTGAGTCTTCCCAATTCGCGTTTGTACAACGGTAGTTCTAGCGGCATTGCCCTAAATTCGATATCGGCACAGGGGGAGATTATGTCAGTTAACTTTGCGCTAGCGCTTTTGGGTCAAACCATTACTTTCAGCTCTGCGCCAGCATCACTGACGGTTAATCTCTCTGGCAGTGTAGTTGCAACGGCTAGTTCGGGGCTTCCAGTTGCTTTTAGCACCACAACGCCAACGATCTGTTCAGTGACTGGCGCAACAATAACTGCAGGTTCAACCGCTGGCACCTGTAATGTGATTGCCAATCAAGCGGGCAATGCCAGCTTTGCGCCTGCGCCCCAAGTGACCATGGCTATCAGCGTCAATGCTGCAGCTGTTGTTATCTCTAAAGTAGCTCAAACCATTACCTTTTCCACTGCCCCAGCTTCGCTGGCCACTAAAGGAAAAGGTACGCTAGCAGCCACTGCCAGCTCAAGACTGGCGGTCACTTTCAGTTCTTTAACGCCTACGGTCTGTTCGGTTTCTAAAACCCAAGTGACAGGTCGTTCCGCTGGTACGTGTACTGTAGTGGCCAATCAAGCCGGCAATGCGACTTTTGCGCCGGCAACCCCTGTAACGAAATCGTTTTCAGTAAGATAAGGATTTAATTGATAGATTTGTTTACATGTTAGTGGGCTGGGTTGTAGTTTTTTACACCCCAGCTTTTATGTATCTGCAGTCTGGGAAGATGTATTTGGTCGATGGATGAACAAGGCGTTGATCCTTAAAATAAAACAATTTTTGTCACGCACCCCAAGCTAATTTGCAATAGTAATGTCAGTAGTTATAGCTTTCGTATAACAAAAAGTCGAGGCGCCGAGTCTTTAGGCTCTGCGCTGTAGAGTGTGCTCACTGCAAATTGTTCGGCATTCAGTTGTTCGCACCAGTCTTTGATCAGACTGGTTTCTCTATCGCCACCCGCATGCCCTGGATAGGCCAGGACAGTTATAACTCCTTTAGTTGTTAATAGCTGACAGGCAATGTTTAAAGCCGTCAAGGTAGACGTGGCTTGCGTGATGAGGCTTTTATCGCCACCCGGCAAATAGCCCAGATTAAACATGATCGCTTTGATATTGCCATGGAGATGCGCGGGGGTTTTTTTCGCCATCTCCGAATGACTGGAATGAAACAAAGTCAGGCAATCTGATAAGGCGTTATGCTGAAGTTTATCCCGCGTTGAATCAATGGCTTGCTGTTGTATGTCAAACCCGAACACTTGGCCGGATGGAGTGATTTTTCCAGCCAGAAACAAGGTATCGTGGCCGTTGCCAACGGTGGCATCAATTGTAATATCGCCGGGCTTAAGGATATCGCTGAGTAAGTCGTGAGCGGTGTTAAGCAGAGAAATGCGTTTCATGGTAGCGCTGACTGTTACAGGAAGAGGGTAGGGGAGTGTTGTTTAATAAGGTATCTGCGAACTGTTGGCTGTAGCCGGGTATTTGCAAGCTGCCTTTGGCACCAAAACCGTTAAAAATAGCGAGTTGCGGATATTGCGGATGGCGACCGATAAACGGCTGTTTATCCAAAGTGCAAGGCCGGATATTGGCTTGATGGTTAAGCAGATTTACTTGGTTCAATTCGGTTGAGAGTTGCTTGAGTTTACTAAGCATACTTTGTTTGCCGTGTTCGGTAATTTCGGTATTCAGATTGTCTCGGTCGAAAGTGGCGCCAATCCTGATGTGTTGCTCATCCAGCGGGATTAGCCAGCTTCCATAATTAAGTATTTTATCAGGCAGTTTTGTCAGATGTTGCAGGGTCAGGATTTCGCCTTTGACCGGTTGAAACGGCAACCAGGAGAACCAGGGATTTTGGGTGGCTTGATAGCCTTCACAAAAGATAATCTGTTTTGGATGAATATCCTGCCAGCATAAAGACGGTTCAAACTGCAAATCCTGAAAATCAAAAGCAGTTTGCCGGTAACTGTTTTTTTCAATGAAAAAAGCTTTAAGGTTGCTCAATAGGTGTCGGGTTAATAAATAACCGGTTTGCCTTTGTTCCAGAAAACCAAACGGAACAGCCAGATTCTCGATTGTGTTTTGTTGGGTTTGCAGCGTGTTGAGATAAGCCAGGTAATCCGGATTATTAAAGCGTTTGGCGGCGTTTTTTAAGTCATTCGTACTATCAAAAATCCGCAGCATGGGTTTTTCTATATAAAAACTCTGCTGAAAAAAATCGGCCAGGTTTGAATAGCATTGTTTTGCTACCGGAAGCAGGGTGTCGACGTCGCTTGATTTTACAAAGCGCATGCCGGTAATCGGATTAATCAGGCCGGCCGCAATTTGGGAGGCGTTTTCAAGGCCGTTATCAATAATGATGATTTTGCAGCCGCGTTGAATCAGTTCCCAGGCTAGCAGACTGCCGGCCAAACCCTGACCGATAATGAGGAAGTCGATCAAACTTATTTTGCCGTCAACGCTACGCCATCAAAACAAACGCCATCCCAACCGTATTTCATGAAAGTCCTTATATTTTGATGTCCAGTGCCATTTGGATTGTTTAAAACCTCTAGCCGATAATAATCA
>CANNLO010000054.1 GCA_947505055.1 Methylococcaceae bacterium
ACTTGTTGGGCAGGGATGCCCATAAAAGCTTTCGCAAAAATAGCGACTCCCCGGAAATTTAATAGCAAGTCCTAAGTATTACTCGTATAAAAATAAAAATCACATTGTTCTTTATTTGTTCTTTTTTTATATTGTGCTATTCTTATAAAAAAACAAATTGAAAGCAAGCTAATGAATACAATTACCCGAAAACAAAGAGAAATTATTGCGTTCTTATTGCAAAATACTGATGCTTTTCCACACCCACCCACATTGGAGGAGTTGTGTTTGGCATTAGGTCTAAAATCACGAGGATCGTTGCATCGTCTTATTCAGGGTCTAATTGAAGTTGGATTAATTGAGTCTTTGGATCGCAAGCATAGGGGAATACGTTTAACCGAAAAAGCCATAAAAAACGCAACGGAAACCACGCAAACAGCCCATACGCTGCGTTATGTTGGCATGATTGCTGCCGGCAAACCCATTGAAGCGATTGAGGATGTGCGTTACATGAACATTCCCGATGAAATCAAAACAGATCAGCTTTGTTATGTGTTAAAGGTTAAGGGTGACTCCATGATTGATGAGGGGATTTTTGATGGAGATTGGGTGGTTATAGAGCAGCGTTGCCATGCTCGTAATGGTGAAATCGTAGTGGCATTAGTTGATAAAAGTGATGCTACCTTAAAATTTATTGAACAGTATCCGCATGAAACATTGTTAATTCCGGGCAACTCAGAAATGGAAGTTATGCGTTTTAATCCAACTCAAGTGGAAATACAGGGCGTATTGGTTGGGCAAATGCGCAGTTATAGATCGTATTGATTAAATAATTAAAATAAAAGAGGAGAAAGTATCATGGTAAAAAGAATTCACATGCGAGATCAGGTTGGTGGCAATAAAGTTGAAGAGATTATGCATCATTATGACCGTTATTACGGATGTTCAATGGAAATGTGGTCGATGAAATTTATGTTAATTGGAAGTTTTTTATTGCTGGGAATTTATTGGTAAGCTAGGTTCGGCCAAGCTTTAATTAAATAACAACTATTTGGCTGTGTTATTTTGCATTAATTCTAGATATTCGTAATATATCTTGCGGGGTATGGAATAAAAAGCAGGCAAGATATTAGTCTGTTCATTCCTTGATGTTTCAGGCTGAATATATGAAAAACAAGAAGGCCTCCGAAGATGCCTTCATGTTGTTTTATTTAGTGATATAGAGCTGTGGGGCATTAATCCCATGAAAAATGACCTGATTTTGCTTTTTTACGGTTTGCATTAACATTACTTGCGATGGCTGCTGAGGCAAATAGCGTGGAGGAAATGATAAATTCTCCGGAAATAAAGCCAACCAAGCCGATTATAAATATCGTGCCCGTTAAAATATCTTTTTGTAAGTCGTTCATGGTTAAGTCCTCGTATAAATTGAAAGGTTGATTAAACTACAACTTAACTATACTAGAGGATGCTATTGTTGACAATGGGGTCAATAATTTATGGATTGTTTCTTTTTTTGGCATAATGAGTTCACAATCTATTCATGTAAGTTGTGTAAATTACATGAAATTTAGCAGTGAATGAAAAATCATTTAATTTCTTTATGCGGAAATGCGTTGGTTAATCAAGTAAAAAGTTAATTTGTTGTAACTGCTCTATTGTACAGTTAGTTGACTCATCCTTTAAGTTAACGCCGGATAGTTTTAGTTTTTCAGACTTATCAATGAGGAACAGCAGCTTATTTAAAGCTTGCTGATAGGTCAGGCCGTTACTATGAATATTTGAAATACAATTGCGGTCTGCATCGGTAGTTAGGCCAGCTATGGCCTTATAAGTAAAGTAAATTCCCAAACTATCCGGTGAGCTTAACCCCGGTCTTTCACCAATCAAAACTATGCACAAACGAGCTGCATAGTTTTCAGCTATGGCATCACCAATTGCAACCCGTCCATGTTTTACCAAACAAACGGCCGGCAGAATGTAATCTTTTTGTTGCATTTCAGGCAATAATAAATTCAGAAACGGTACAGCGTGTTGTTCTATAGCTTTAGAAGATAAGCCGTCGGCAACAACAATAACGGTATCAGCCGCTATGGCTGTGAATTGTTGTAAAAAACTTATAGACGTTGAATTTAACAAGCGCCCAAGGTCAGGTCGCTGTAGATACATAGCCTGATCAATTGCTTGGGATTCGAGTCTCAGTGATTGATAACCATGAATGAGCAATCGCTGTGCAAGCTTTTCAAAATCCAATGGGGTATTGACGGCATCGCGGGCCAAAGCATGGGCTAATTGGAATTCAAGGTAAGCACACGTGGTAAGGCTCATACCTGCCCGACCTAAAGCGATACGTGCCGGAGTGAAGTGAGTCAAACTGTGCCAGGGGTCTAAATCTAAGGTTGTTGGATTATTGGTATTCATCGCTGGACTCGTCAAGTTTTTGTAAAGTCTGTTTAAATAATGCCGGTATAACAGGTTGTTGCATTAATTGATTTTCTTGATTAAAAATATGGTGTTGTTGTAGCCATCGTTCGAATTCTGGCGCCGGTCTTAGCCCAAGCACTTGGCGTACATAAAGGGCATCATGGAAGGAAGTTGATTGATAATTCAACATCACATCATCAGCGCCGGGAACACCCATGATAAAACTGCCACCGGCAACAGCAAATTGGGTAAGCAGCATATCCATATCATCCTGATCGGCTTCAGCGTGGTTAGTGTAACAAACATCACAACCCATTGGCAGACCCAGTAATTTGCCGCAGAAATGATCTTCAAGACCTGCCCGAATGATTTGTTTGCCATCATAAAGATATTCAGGCCCGATAAATCCAACTACAGTATTGACCAATAAGGGCTTGAATTTCCGTGCAACAGCATATGATCTGGCTTCACAAGTTTGCTGATCCAGTCCTTCATGGGCATTAGCAGATAAGGCGCTGCCTTGTCCGGTTTCAAAATACATACAATTGTTACCAATAGTCCCTCGCTTTAGTTCTAATCCGGCAAGATGCGCCTCGTTTAACAAGCTTAGAGTAATGCCGAAGCTTTCATTGGCTTTTTGGGTTCCCGCAATTGATTGAAAAATCAGATCAACGGGCACGCCTTGTTCAATAGCTTTGAGGGTGGTCGTTACATGAGCCAGGACACAGGATTGTGTTGGAATTTGATAGCGTTCGATCACATCAGATAGCATGTGCAGCAGACGTGAGGTTGCTTCAAGATTGTCTGAGGCCGGATTAATACCAATGACTGCATCACCGCATCCGTAGAGGAGGCCATCCACCAGGCTGGCAGCAACACCGGCAGGGCTATCGGTAGGGTGATTCGGTTGCAGGCGAGTTGATAAACGGTTTTCAAGGCCAATGGTGTTGCGGAATTGTGTGATAATACGGCATTTTTTTGCGACCAGGATTAAATCCTGGATACGCATGATTTTTGAAACAGCTGCGACCATTTCAGGTGTCAAGCCGGGTGCTATCTTAGTAAGTGTTGCAGTTGAGGCTTGTTCCGAAAGCAACCAGTTACGAAAATCTCCGACCGTCAGATGGCTGATAGCAGAAAAGGCAACATTATCATGATCGTCAATAATTAAACGAGTGACCTCATCTAGTTCATAAGGAACCAGGGCTTCATTTAGAAAGCGTTTTAAAGGCACGTCAGCAAGTACCATTTGAGCAGCAACCCTTTCAAGGTTGTTAGTGGCTGCTACTCCTGCAAGATAATCCCCCGAACGAGCAGGCGTGGCTTTTGCCATAAGATTGCGCAACGTCTTAAAATTGTAGACTAGATGGGCTAAGTGAGTTTTATACATGATTGACTTATCCTGAGCTGTTCTGGTTGCTCAAGATAGCATTGTCTTATGAAATTGGTGTTACATTATATTGGACATTTATATTTTTCAGCATTAATAACGCGAATAAAAAGTGTAGATTAATTTTACTCACACTGTGAGTACTGATTTTTAACATATAATCAATTATGATTTCAGGTATTTCAGTTTTTTGTATCACAATAGTTTTATTAAAGTGTTTGTATGAATCAACCAGTACCTCCTCGAAAACCAGTTAGCGTCAAGTTGGATGGTAATCCGAAAGTAAAGCTAGCTAAGCCAAGAAAATCTCGCAAGGTAAGTAGTAAAGTAGTGCCTAAACGAGAGGTGGGCAGCTTTAGAAAAAAAGCCTTAATAATAGGTATAGAAGTATTAGGATTAGCAATAGCGGCAATCTCGGCAATTATGGTTTTGCTTGGTTATTCGGCTAATTGGTTTTCCGGAAGCCGATTTTTTACCAGTTTATTGCCGTTTGCGATCGGTGTATTGGGTTTGATAATTGCAGCAGCGTTATTATTGATAGCGTGGTGGAAACTTCGTAAATGGTTGCAAGCGAGGGCGGTATTGTTAGTGCCCGCTTTAGCGATCAGCTTTGCCCTGGTTATCGGGTGGTTTGTGCTACAAAATCATTTTACTCAAGCAATTAGTCATTTTCGTTTGTTGGTAGGTGGTAAGCAGGAAGCCGGTCGAGTAACAATGGCGCATCAGGTCTATGCAGCATATCGGCGATATGATTCCGGGCAATTATTAAAACTGGTTCACCGTGCTGAGCCCTATAATCCAGTTATTGCAGAAGCAGCTAAAATTTTTGATATAGATTTTAATTTGCTACAAGGTTTGGCGGCAACAGAATCATCTTTTTTGCCGAGGGATAGCCAAGATGGAGGGCGAGGATTATTTCAAATTACATTGGTTCCTAAAGTTATTTTGGAACAGGTTGAAAAAAAGCTGGAAGTTAGCAAAACTTCATTACAAGACCCGCGACATAATGCATTTATAGCAGCAGCCACATTTAAATATTATCTTAATCAAATGCATGGCGATCTTTTTCTGGGACTACTTGCATATAATATCGGGCCGGCGAACGGTGGATTGCGTTTTATTATGCAACAATACGGTGCAACTGATTTTGTAACCATACAACCTTATTTGCAGCAGTTGCCACGTGATTATCCAATCCGGGTTTTGTCTCATGCGTTGGCTTTTAGGCTCTGGGAGAAGGAGGGTCGACTCCCCGTTTATGAAGAGGGAGGCAATGCCATGCTAATTCAGCGTATCGGTATACCTGGACTACAGGCCGAACTTTAACGTCACTTATTCCGGAAGTATTTGTGCTTTGTATGTTGAGCAGCGTAAATCTACCTATAAGGCAAAAACGTGCAAAGGTCTAAGTTAGTGCCGGAAGATATTGCAGGTTTATCAATGGATGTTAGCTATGCATGCATATGACCAATTTAGAAATATTAATCCTGATCATGCCCATGTTTATTTCTTAGTAAAGCCATTGTTATCGAAATGAAAAGTCCAAATGCGATGACTATGGTGTTAACTGATAATTCTGCTTCAATCATCATTGCATAAGCGCCCAGCATTAATAAAATACTAAGATTTTCATTGAAATTTTGAACAGCGATTGAATGGCCAGAGCCCATGAGTTTGTGGCCACGGTGTTGCAGCAATGCGTTCATCGGAATCAAAAAAGTACCTGCCAAAGTGCCTATCAGTATTAATATCAAAACTGAAACCCTCCAGTCAGTCACCAAAACCATGCTTAATACAACCAAGCCCATAGCTATCCCCAAGGGCAATATTTTTACAGCATGTTCTAAGGGTACAGTCTTGGCGGCTATTACGGAACCGATTGCCAGGCCGATTGCTACAACAGCAGTTAATTGAGTTGCTTCTTCCATATTAAGATTAAGTGCTGCGGCTGCCCAGGTAAGAATAATAAAGCGCAAGCTTGTTCCTGCTCCCCAGAATAATGAAGTGACACCGAGAGATACCTGTCCTAATGGGTCTTTCCATAAGAGTAGAAAACAACGCCAAAAATCTGCCAGCAGGAAACCTGGAGATCGATTGGTTAGCGTGTGTTCAATTGGAAGCTTTGGGATATAACAGTTAAGAATGCTTGCTATAAAATATAGAATCAAAATGACAAAAATAGCAAATTCTGGAGCCGTATCGATGCCTCCGTTGAATTGAAGTGATCTAATATGAAGAGCAACGAAATCATCAACGCTACTACCAATTAATAATCCTCCAAATATGGCGCCCAGAATGATTGCTCCGACAGTCAATCCCTCCATCCATCCATTAGCCCATACTAATCGGCTTGGAGGTAGGTATTCTGTGAGTATGCCATATTTAGCCGGCGAATACATGGCGGCTCCAATACCGACGAAGCCATAAGCCAACAAGGGATGTAAGCCAAATAACATCGCAGTACAGCCAATTATCTTGATGCTATTACTTATTAACATAACTTTTCCTTTAGGTAATGCATCAGAGAAAGCCCCTACAAATGGTGCTAAAACGATAAAAGAAAATACAAAGAATTGCTGTAAAACAGGAATTTGCCAGGAAGGCGCGCTTAGACTTTTAAGTAATGCTATTGCAGCAAATAAAAGCGCGTTATCGCCGATAGATGAAAAGAACTGCGCTGCAAGAATAATGTTGAAACCGCGATTCATAGGAGTTTTGCCCTGTGCGACGCTGTAAAAGAAGCAGCATCATTGCACCATAAATTATTGTAATGGGGTGATTATCAGAATTGAGTATAGTAGTAAAAGTCTTAAAAAATGCGATGAATGTAATATTCGGTAATCAACTTAATATAAACCCAATTGCAACTGGGCAACTTCAGACATCATTTCCCTAGCCCAAGGTGGGTCAAGTACTACTTCGACATTAACCCGATCAACACCTGGGAGCGCGCGAATGCATTTTTCTACATCGCCTTGAATCACCGGTCCCATACCACAGCCTGGCGCAGTGAGGGTCATGATGACATGGACATCATTAAGTTTTTCATCAACCTGAGTGACTTTGCATTGATAAACAAGACCGAGGTCTACTATATTGACCGGGATTTCAGGGTCATAAACTGTTTTCATCACTTCCCAACAGTTTTTTTCCACCGCAGCGGCATCAGTTTCTAAAACCAGTGTCTGCAATTGATGAGATTCTTTACCAAGGGCATCGGCATCAGCTCCGGCAATGCGCACCATGTGACCATGATCGGTAACCACAGTATAGTTATCTCCCAAAGCCTGATGAATGGTGACGATTTGACCTTGACTTAAGGTTCCGGTATTACCGTCGGGGATGGTAACAATGTTGACATCACGGGTTAAAACAACGTCTTCTCTTTCAGCCATAGTAATTGTGTTATAAATAAAAAGTTCGGGCGTCGATAGTCTGGCCGGTAACGCCAAGGCTTTCTGGGCCAAATAAATACTGATAAATAGGAGCTAATGAATTCATTGTCGGTAGTTTGCTTTTATCTTCCGCAGGATAGGCTCTTTTTCTAAACGGGGAATCAACCGGCCCAGGTATAAGCGTATTGATACGGATTTTACCGAAAGCTTCGTGTTCTTCTGCCAGTATATTTGCGTAGCTTTCCATAGCTACTTTGGATACGCCATAAGCACCTGAATAAGCTGGTGACTTTCTGGCTGAGGAATCAGAAGTAAAGACAATGGTTGCTTGCTTGCTCTTTTGTAAAACAGGCATGAGCACTCGGCATAGTAGGAAGGGCGCATTCAAATTTACGTTTAAGGTATGCCCCCAGTCTTTTGTTTTATATTCACTCATTGGCGTGAAGCTGCTAAATTCTACCGCAGAATGTAAAATGCCTTGTAGTGAGTCATATTTTTCATCAATTTTATCCGCTAATTCCTGGTAATCGTTTTCATTGGCGCCGGCCAGATCAAATGGATACATAATTGGTTCTGGCCCGTTAACGGCCAAAATTGAATCATAAGCTGCTTCCAGTTTGGGAATGTTTTTATCCAGTAAAATAATATGCGCACCCTGTTTGGCTAAGGCCAATGCAGCAGTACTTCCCAGGCCGCCTGCGGCACCGGTAATTAGGATAACTTGGTTTTTTAGTGGCATGACAGTGAAGTTATCCAAGTTGAAATGTGTTTGGGTGATTCAATTAAGGCATCCGCGCCCCAGGTTTCTGGGGCATCGCCTGGATTAATGTAACCGTAAAGTGCCACTCCTGTTTTCATTTGTACGGTTTTTCCTGCGGTAATGTCGTGTTTTGCATCGCCGATATAGATGCATTCCAGTGGATTAACTGCTGCCTGCTTACACGCCGCCAACATTGGTTCCGGATGTGGCTTGGCATTGGTAGTGGTATCACCACTGACGATGCAAGCCGCGCGATCAGTCAGCTTTAAGGCCTTCATTAGCGGGTTAGTAAAACGTTCTCGTTTATTGGTAATCACACCCCATTTTAGACCTTGCATTTCAATTGCCGCCAAGGTCTCTGTCATTCCATTGAAAAAGACCGAGTGCTCGGCAATATTGTTTTGGTAATGAGTCAGCATGGTCTCCAGGATATTTGCCTTTAATAGCTCATCGCTGGAAGTTAGACTTTGTTTAATCATCGCCGCAGCACCAAAGGAAATGAACGGTTTGACGCTTTCAGGGGAAACCGTGTCAAAACCGTGAATCTGTAGGGCACGGTTTAAGCATGAAATCAGGTCTGGTGCGGTGTCTACCAAGGTACCGTCCAGGTCGAATAATACGCAAGATAATTTAAAGTCAGCGCTCATATTTTACAAGGGGCGCTTAAAAGCGGCGATGTAATTGATGTCTATGTCTTTACCTAAGCTAAAACGTTTGCTGAACGGATTGTACTCAATACCTACCATGCCCTGCAATTCAAGACCTGCGGTGCGGGTCGACTGACAAAGTTCCGAGGGTTTGATAAAGGTCTTAAAATCATGTGTGCCCTTGGGTAACATGTGCAATACATATTCCGCAGCAAGAATAGCCAGCAAATAAGCCTTGGGTTTGCGGTTGAGTGTTGAAAAAAACACCATCCCCCCTGGCTTTACCATAGTGGCGCAAGCAGAGATTATAGATCCTGGATCAGGCACATGCTCAAGCATTTCCATGCAGGTTACATGATCAAAGCTTGAGGGTTGCTGAGCAGCCATATCTTCTGCGCTTATTTTTTGGTAATGGGCATTTGCGCCAGATTCGAGACCATGCAGATCGGCAATATCAATCAAGTCTTCACTTAAATCTATACCTAAGGCCTCTGCGCCTTGCTTTGCCAGGCCTTCGGTTAAAATACCCCCGCCGCAGCCGACATCAACGATGCGCGAGCCGGAAATTTCGATATAGCGCTTGATAAATTCGAGGCGAAGCGGGTTAATGTCGTGCAAAGTTTTAAATTCGCCTTGAAGATCCCACCACCGTTCTGCCATTGAGCCAAATTTATGAATCTCGTGCGGATGTACATTGTTTGATGCTGTCATTGTGCCAACCCTAATTTAATATATTTATATAGTTTACCCTGTCGGTGGGTTATTAGTCATGTGTTGTTATAGGACAAGGTGTTTTTTATGGGCATAATTGATAATCTGATGTTTAAAAAAACTCGATACGCATAGTCTGCCGGACAAAAAAAAGGCCGATGCATTGCATCGGCCTTTTTATTCAGTCTAAAAATTTACAGTGTATTAACCGCATTCAATTCCTGAAACGCTTGCTCCAAACGAGTCGCCATGCCAACTTCACCGGCACGTTGCCAGACGCGTGGATCGTAGTATTTTTTGTTAGGCTTGTCGTCGCCATCAGGATTACCAATTTGGCCTTGCAGATAACCTTCATTTTGTTTGTAGTAGTTCATGATACCTTCCCACGTTGCCCATTGGGTATCGGTATCGATGTTCATTTTGATTACACCGTAGCTGATTGATTCTTTGATTTCAGCAGCTGAAGAACCTGAACCGCCATGGAAAACAAAATTTAAAGTGTTGGTTGGAACGTTAAATTTTTCAGAAACGTGTTTTTGTGAGTTAGCCAAAATAGTTGGTGTTAATTTAACGTTGCCAGGCTTATAAACACCATGAACATTTCCAAAAGACGCAGCGATAGTAAAGCGCGGGCTGATTTTGCTCAATTCTTCATAAGCATAAGCCACATCTTCAGGTTGAGTGTAAAGCATGGAATGATCCATGTCGCTATTGTCAACACCATCTTCTTCTCCACCGGTGCAGCCTAATTCGATTTCCAGAGTCATGCCCATTTTGGACATGCGTGCTAAATATTGACCACAGATTTCAATGTTTTCTGCCAAGCTTTCTTCAGACAAATCCAGCATGTGTGAACTGAATAAAGGTTTGCCGGTTGCAGCGAAATGTTTTTCGCCCGCATCTAACAAGCCATCTATCCATGGGAGTAGTTTTTTAGCTGCATGGTCAGTGTGCAAAATAACCGGTACGCCATAAGCTTCAGCCATAGCATGAACATGTTGCGCACCAGAAATAGCGCCCAGAATTGCTGCTTGTTGGCCTTCTGCTTTAAGTCCTTTACCGGCAACAAAGGCTGCGCCGCCATTTGAAAATTGAATGACTACAGCAGATTTAACTTTTGCGGCGGCTTCTAAAGCTGAATTAATAGAATCAGTATTAATGACGTTTACTGCAGGCAAAGCGAAGCTATTTTCTTTGCAAATGGCAAATATTTTTTGAACGTCATCACCTGTTATAACACCGGGCTTAACTACATCTAAAATTTTCTGTGACATGAAGGATTCCTGTTTCGAGCTGTTGAGTTGAGGGTGATCAAGCTGAGAGTCATTGTGGTTATAAATAAACCAAAATTCTAGGCTTTCAATCGACTATTATAAAGTGTGTTCAAGCAATAGGCTACTGACTTGACCCTTTTCAAGTTCAAATTGGAGCTATCGACCTGTAGTGCCAGTTGTCAGAAATTTATGGGCATTAAATATCAAATGCTTTCAAGTTAAATATCGGACTATTACTAGTCCTGCATAACACCTTTAGCCTGAAGATCGGCATGGTAGGATGATCTGACCATCGGGCCGCTGGCGACTTGCTTAAATCCCAGCGCTTTTGCAACTCTACCGTATTCATCAAATTGTTCAGGAGTGATATAGCTCTCAACCGGCAAATGAGCTTTGCTGGGTTGGAGATATTGTCCCAGTGTCAGCATTGAACATCCGTGGGCAATTAAATCTTTCATAACCTGATGAACTTCGTGTTCGAGCTCTCCTACACCAAGCATTAAACCGGATTTTGTTGGTACTTGCGGTTGAGTCTGGTGAAATTGTTGCAGTAGATTTAATGAACCTTGATAGTCGGAGCCTGGACGTACTTTTTTGTAAAGTCGGGGTACAGTTTCCAAGTTATGATTGAACACGTCGCAAGGTTGTTCGGCAAGAATGGCAACGGCTTTTTCAATGCGCCCCCGAAAGTCAGGAACCAGGATTTCTATTTTGGTGCTTGGCGTTAGCAGACGAATTTTTTTGATGCAATTACTGAAATGTTCGGCGCCACCATCTCTTAAATCATCTCTATCTACTGAGGTGATGACCACATATTTTAATGCCATAGCTTGTATTGCATCGGCCAGATGTTGGGGTTCATCAATATCGAGTGCGAGTGGTTTGCCATGTGCTACATCGCAAAAAGGGCAGCGACGGGTGCATAAGTCACCCATGATCATAAAGGTTGCGGTGCCGTGCTGAAAACATTCGGCAAGATTGGGGCAGGCGGCTTCTTCACAAACGGTATGCAATTTGTGTTCACGTAACAGTTGTTTAATGCGAATAATTTCGTCGCTAGCCGATATTTTTATGCGTATCCACTCAGGTTTGCGCAAGGTAGATTCTGCAGGCTCGACTTTGATTGGAATTTTAGCCAGCTTCTCGGTGCTGCGTTGGTGAGATTCGGGCGTAGAGCGAGAGGGAGCTTGATAAGTCATTTTTGTAATGCCGTAATAATTGCGTTAGTAACAGAGATAGCCAGTTCTGTCGTGCTGATGTTTACGCCCAGATCGGCGAGTTGGGTTACTTCAAGACCTTTATAACCGCAGGTATTGATATGGTCGAAAGGCCGTAAATCCATGTGATTGTTGATGCTTAAACCATGATAACAGCAATTATTTTTAATGCGCAGGCCAATTGAGCCAATTTTTTTGTCTTTGACATAAACACCGGGTGCCTCGGCTTTGGCGATTGCGCTAATGCCATATTCTGCTAAGGCAAAGATCATCGCTTGTTCAAGGAGGGTGACCAGGGAACGGATGTTTAAATTAAGTCGTTTGATATCCAGCAAAGTATAAATAACTAGCTGGCCGGGGCCATGATAAGTCACTTGACCACCACGGTCAGAGTTAATGACCGGAGTTTCGCCTATAGCCAGCAAATGTTCGCGTTTGCCGTTTAGGCCCAGTGTATAAACAGGAGGATGTTCGGTGATCCAGAGTTCGTCTGCTGTGTCTGCATCGCGATTTTGGGTAAAGTACAGCATGTCACGCCAAGTGAATTCATAATCTTGCAATCCAAGATTTTGTAGCACTACCATTCAAATGATTATATTTTTTGTGGGCTGTGAGGCAGCAGTTGCTGGATACACTTTTAAAAAATCCGCCTTTACAAAGCCATTAACACATGTGGGTGGTCAGATAAATCCTGATAAATGGCATCCAGCTGTCGCTTGCTGGAGGCTTCAATCATAACGGTTACGGCGATGTAATTACCATCTTTGCTAGGGCGCCTGGTAACAGCGGTTTCGTGAACATCAACTACATGGCGGCTAACAATTTCTATAACCAATAGGTCGAGTTCGAGATTGGTTTTTCCCATGGCCTTGATTGGAAACTGGCAAGGGAATTCTAATAAGGTGTCTTCGATTAGATTTTCACTCATGGTTTGGATTTCTTGTAAGTTTGAAATAGGTGGTTTATAGTTTTCCATACCGGTCCTGGTTTACCGTTTGCAATGGTTTCATTGTCTAATTGCACGACGGGTACGATTTCTCGAGTAGAACTGGTTAGCCATATTTCGCTGGCTGTTTTTAGTGCGTCTAGTGAAATTATGTCTTCGCTGCAGGCAATGTTGTTAATTCGCGCAAGTTCCAAGATTACGTCGCGGGTCACTCCCGGTAAAATTTCGTGACCTTTGGGAGGTGTGATCAAGATGCCGTCGATGACTGCAAATATATTACTAGCTGCACCTTCGGTAACATAGCCATCTTTAACTAAAATAGCTTCTGCACAACCTTGGTCAACTGCCTGCTGTCTAAGCAAAATATTGGCTAGAAGAGTAATAGCTTTGACATTGCATAAACCCCAGCGACTGTCATCAATACTGATGGCCTTTGCGCCACTTTCCAAATCGGTAAAACCAACAATGTTAGAGCTCATTGCAAATACAGTTGGAATGACGTTTGCTGGAAAGGTATGGTCTCTTTTAGCCGCAACCCCCCGGGTAATCTGTATATAAATAGACTGATCCAAATTGGCATCGAGCAAAGGCGTTAAAATCTCGCGCCATTTTTCTGAATCATGTGGGTTTTCTAAACGAATTGATGCCAGGCTGTTTTCCAGTCGCGCCATGTGTTGTTCAAAATGAAACAAATGACCAGAGTAGGACGGAATAACTTCATAAATGCCGTCACCAAACAAAAAGCCCCGATCCATAACCGATATTTTTGCATCGCTTAACGGCAGGTAAACGCCATTCAAATAGACGGTATTATTGTCCATCGGATTTCTCAAGCATCATCATTGCGCTGTCATAGAGTCGTTGAAAAATATTTCCTTCCTCTACCGATTTTAGCGCGACCAAATCTTTGCTGGCGATGGCTTCATCTTTTAGCGTTACGTTGACGGTTCCAAGCTTTGTTCCTTCCTTGACCGGAGCGGTAATTTTCTTGTCTAGGGTAATAACGGCTTTAAGATCAGAGTAACGGCGACGGGGAATGGTGACATAAAGATCTTCTGTAAGGCCAATTTGCACATTTTTGGCGTCACCCTTCCAAATTCTGGCTTCTGAAAGTGAAGTTTTTCCTTGATAAAGTTTGTGTGCCTCGAAAAAACGAAAGCCGTAATTTAGCAGATTTTGGTTTTCATTGGCCCGGGCATTTGGGCTGCTTGCTCCCATGACCACGGAAATTAAACGCATATTGTTTCTTAAGGCAGAAGCGACTAGGCAATAGCCCGCTGCGTCGGTAAAGCCGGTTTTAACGCCGTCTACTGTTTCATCGCGAGATAACAACTGATTGCGATTATGCTGAACGATGTTGTTGAAGGTGAATTCTTTTTGGGAGAACCAGCGATAGTAATCAGGGAATTCTTTAATTAAGGCTTGGGTGAGTATGGCCAGATCACGAGCCGTGGTGTAATGGTTATCGATGGGAAGGCCATTACTATCTTGAAAGTGACTGTTTTTCATGCCCAGACGTTCAGCATGTTGATTCATCATGTCGGCAAATGTAGTTTCATCGCCGGCAATATGTTCGGCCAAGGCGACGCTTGCGTCGTTTCCTGATTGAATAATAACGCCTTTTAACAGGTCTTCGACTTTTACCTGGTTACCGACTTCAATAAACATTCTTGAGCCGGGGGTTGACCAGGCTTTTTGGCTGATGGTGACCATATCATCCAAATGTAAATGGCCATTGCTGATTTCGCGAAACACCACATAAACCGACATAATCTTGGTTAGACTGGCCGGAGCAAGTTTAACATCAGCGTTATTTTCAGCCAGCACTTTGCCGGTATCATGGCTCATTAAAATGTAGCCGCTGGCAGCAATGGTAGGTGCTGCCGGCGTGGTAATTTCCGCGTCTTCTGCGTTTACCAAAGTTGTGGCTACAGCCAAGCTAAAAAATAAAAATAAAGAAAAATTTTTAAAAATGATCATTGCTCTCTAACGTTAGGCTTAGTGAAACTTAGGCTTATTGTATCATGGAGATTTGCTTTTGACCGGTTTCAGTAACAAATTGAGTTGTTGTTATACCTAGTTTTGCCAGTTGTAAATTAAGTTTGTCGACACTTTCTGAAGATTGGATGGGTCCCATTTGAACTTTGTACAGAGTAGAACCTTGGTGCTTTGAGGGGAGTATTTCAGGTTGTGCTAAATGGTTTGCGGTAATTTTATTTTGCAATTTTTGTGCTTTCTTTTTATTGTCGAAACTACCTATTTGCAAATAGACATTTTTTTCTTGCTTAACCGCTGTGTTTTGAAGTTGCGTTAATGCTTGTTCAGGCGCAATCGCCTTGATTTCAACAGCTCCCGTACCTGACTGGTGAAGATCCAGTTTTTTTGCGGCGGCGTAAGATAAATCTAAAACCCGGTCGCCATGAAAAGGACCGCGATCATTGATGCGAACTATAACACTACGCTGATTTTCTAGGTTGGTGATGCGAGCGTAAGAGGAAAGTGGCAATGTTTTGTGGGCAGCAGTCATGGCATACATGTCGAATATTTCGCCAGATGCAGTTTTTTTGCCGTGAAAATCGGAACCGTACCAAGAGGCTACGCCTTGTTTAAGGTAACGGGTAATGCGGGGTAAAAGAGTTTCGTCTTCGGTGTTGCTGTGATTATCTAGAATACCAATGCGTAATTTAGAATAGAGCTTTGTTCTTAGTTGATCTGAGTAGGCAGTTGTATCCGAAGGTGGTGTCGAAAGATCAGACGTTTTTACCTGTTCGGTAGTACAACTGCATAAAACAAAAATTAATAGGATCGCTATAATTTTATTCATGGGAGTGCCCCTTTTTTATTTAGGATAGATAGGCTTAACTGATAAACGGCCATTGCATATAAAGGGCTGTGGTTGTAGCGAGTTATGACATAAAAATTGTCTAAGATCGCCCAAAGCTCCTGATCATGCTCTAGTTCCAAGCTAAGCAGTTTCACTTTTCTGTCTGTAGGTATTGGCCTCGAAATAATTAAGTTGAACGATTCTAACTCAGCAAGCCTTAAATTCGGCTTAAGGTCATTCGTCAGTGCCGATTTGTAGTTATCGTCTTTAGCTTTTACAGGAACAGCTACAATTCGACCGGCCTGCCAATGATGTGCAGCAAAATAATTGCCAATACTGGCAATCACATCGTTGTTGTTATGCCAAATATCTCGACGATTATCGTTGTTAAAATCAATAGCATAGTTTCTGAAACTGCTGGGCATAAATTGCGGCATTCCCATCGCGCCGGCGTAGGAGCCTAGAGGTTCGTTGGGGTTAATGTTTTCTTCGCGGCATAGTAGCAAGAAGTTTTCGAGTTCAGTCAGGAAAAATTGGCTGCGTGGTGGATAGGCAAAAGCTAATGTCGAAAGGGCATCAATGACTCGATGGTTTCCGGTGTTTTTCCCAAATTGTGTTTCTACGCCGATAATGGCGACGATGATCTCAGGCGGAACACCATATTTTATTTCGGCTGCGGCCAATGCAACTGCATTTTCCTGCCAAAATTTTACACCAGCGTTTATACGTGTCTCGGTGAGAAATATTTTACGATATTTATACCAGGGTAAGGCTTCCGAAGGCGTTGCTATTCTTTTGAGAATGTCAGGTTTGATCTCGACGGCTGTGAATAAATCAATAAGTTTTTGTTCGTCGAAATTGTGTTTTTTTACCATCTCTTCAATAAAGGTATTCTCTGTTTCCTTTATGTTGCGGGTGCAGGCGATCAAAAAAAGGCACAGTATGAAAGACGAAAGACGAATGATGTTTTTTTTATAAGTCATTGCTTTTTTATGTTTAATTAGGTGATTTTATTTTATGCGTGTGATAAATATATGGCGCATAATTTTCGTCTTTACTGGATTTTATTAATGAGGCAGAAACTTTTTATGGGTGTGAATCGACATGAGAATGCCAAAGCCAGCAAGCAAAGTTACGATTGATGTTCCGCCATAACTGACTAAAGGTAATGGGACACCAACCACAGGCAATACGCCAATGACCATACCGATGTTAACGAATACATAAACAAAAAAGGTAAAAGCTAAGCTACTGGCTAATAGACGGCTGTAAGTGTCTTGAGCTTGTGAGGCAATAAACAGGCAGCGGCTAATGATCAGTAAGTATAAAGAGAGCAAACCAAGGCAGCCGAAAAGTCCAAATTCTTCGGCAAAAACCGCAAAGATAAAGTCGGTAGAGCTTTCCGGTAAAAAATCAAGTTCAGATTGGGTGCTGCCTAGCCAGCCTTTTCCATAGATACCGCCAGAGCCAATTGCGATTTTGGATTGAATAATATGATAACCTCGGCCCAGAGGATCAGCTTCCGGATTCAAAAATGTAAGTACCCGGTCACGTTGATAGGGGCGCATAAAATGCCAGAGTACCGGTGTCATTCCTCCAAGCATTGCAGTAATAGCCAGAATGAAGCGCCAGGAAAGTCCTGCAAAAAATAGTACCGCAGCGCCGGAGCTGGCAACCAGTAATGCTGTGCCTAGGTCGGGTTGTTTCGCAATCAACAATGTTGGAATAATGATAAGTATGCTGGCAACCAATAATTGCTTTGATTTAGGGGGTAAGGCATGCTCGGCCAAATACCAGGCGACCATCATTGGCGTGGTGATTTTGATCATTTCAGAAGGCTGGAAACGAAATATCCCAAGGTCTAGCCAACGCTGTGCGCCTTTGCCGAATTGCCCAAGAACGAGCACGGCAATCAGCAATAATATTCCAAAGCTAAATAGTAATGCTGAATAGCGCTTAAATTGATAGGGATCAACATGAGCCAGCGCTGTCATTAATATAAAAGCCAATCCCACTCGGGCTGCTTGGCGCAACAGTACGTCGATATCCTGACTGCCGGCACTATATAAAATTGTAAAGCTCAATAGGGCTATCAGAATCAAACCAATAAACAAAGGGATGTCAATGTGAAGTTTAATAAGAATTTTGCCGAGTACGGATGGAGGATGAAATTGTTCGCTACGGGTTTCAGTTTTCATTATTACCTTCCAAATATTGTTTGATAACTTGTCCAGCGATTGGAGCTGCGACCGAGCCGCCGTGACCCCCATTTTCAACAATTACAGCGATGGCAATTTTTGGATCATCAGCTGGTGCAAAAGAAATAAATAAAGCATGGTCGCGTAATTTGAAGTCAATGTCATTTTCGTTGTATTTGGCATCCTGCTTAATGTTGAAAACCTGTGCTGTCCCGGTTTTACCTGCGATTTGATAGTTAATGTTTTTGCTGATCCCCTTTGCTGTGCCGTGAGGATCATGAATAACATTAATCATTGCCGAAATGATGGTGTTGATATTTTCGGCTTTAATTGTAATGTTGTCTGTAGGCGCGACTTTTTCGGGCTCTGAATCCTCGGTGTTAACGGATTTTTTTACCAGAAAAGGTGTGACAATTTTGCCTTTATTGGCCAGGGTCGCCGTAGCTTTGGCAAGTTGTATTGGCGTGACTTGAAGATAGCCTTGGCCAATGCCGGTAATCAAGGTTTCACCAGGATACCAGGATTGATTATGTTGCTGGCGTTTCCATTCTTTTGAGGGCAGTAGCCCTGTTTTTTCACCGGATAGATCAATTCCGGACTTTTCGCCAAAGCCAAAGTGTTGCAGGAAGCTATGCATACGGTCTATGCCTAGTGTAGAAGCCAGACTATAAAAATATACATCGCAAGATTCAGTGATGGCTTCGGTCATATTAACAGAGCCATGCCCGCCTTTTTTCCAATCCCGATAATGATGGCTGACATTGGGTAGTTGATAATAGCCTGGACAGAACAGTTGGTGTTCGGCGCTGATGGCATTAAATTCAAGGCCGGCAAGTGCAATAAACGGCTTGATGGTTGATCCTGGCGGATATAGGCCCCGTAGGGCACGATTATAAAGGGGTTGATTTTCTGAAGACTGGAGTGCTTGGTAGGCATCGTTGGCTATGCCGATAACAAATGGATTGGGATCAAAGCCCGGGCGACTTGCGAAGACCAATATGCCGCCGGTTTTGATTTCAATGGCGACAACGGCACCGTTATACTTATCCAATGCATTGTAGGCAGTTGTTTGTAAATCGATATCCAGTGTCAGGTATAGATTATCACCCGGTATCGGAGGAACCGAGTTTACGGTATTGATGGCACGCGCCTGGACATTGGTTTCTATTTCCGCATAACCGGTTTTGCCATGGAGTTCGGTTTCATAGGTGTTTTCTATGCCGATTTTGCCGACATGGGTTGAGCCGCGATATTCTGCGATGGGTAATGATTTCATTTCTGCTTCATTGATCCGACCTACGTAACCGACAACATGCGATGCCAAATCTGCGTATGGGTAATGTCTTACCAGACGAGCCTGAATATCAACACCAGGAAAATAAGGTCTTACTACAGCAAATTTAGCGATTTCTTCATCATTCATGCTGATGAGTAATGGCGTACTGGTAAAGCGTTTTTGTCGTTTACGCTGTTTTTGGTATTGGTCGATTTTTTCGTCAGAAATATTGAGCAGTTTTTGTAGGCGTTGCAAGGTATCGTCAAGATCTTTGATTTGCTCAGGGATTAGTTCAAGACTGAACGATTGGGTGTTGTCAGCCAACACCTTGCCGCGTCGGTCATAGATAATGCCACGCGTCGGAACCAGAGGCTCAATCTTAATGCTGTTGTCTTTTGCCAGCGTTGCGTAATGTTCGTGTCCGACAATTTGAAGGTAAACCAGTCGTAAAATCAGGCCGGATGTTAATAGCAAGATCAAAATAAAGGCCACAATAATGCGGTTGATAAATAAACGGCTCTCTTCCAGTTTGTTTTTTACGGTATAAATACGAGACATAACTGCTGCGGATGAATTTATTTAGTGCGTCGTGACAAACGGACGCGGCGCAGAACAGTATAGATAAAAGGCCAGCAAAAAGTTCCGGTAAAAACGGGCAGCCAAAAAGAGGCATGTAGTTGAGCGGGGTTTTGAATGTTCTTTAGCCAGAATAGAAGTATTTGGGTAAATAACAGGCAAAAGAAAATAAAAAATGCTTGTTGGTGTAAAGGAAATTGACGCAACCGTTTGTGCATGATCAGGCAGATGTAAATAACTAATGAATAGGCCAGTGCATATTGTCCAAATAGTCTTCCGGTTAACACATCAGTTAATAAGCCGATTGTCCAGGCATGAAAAATACCGACGCGTTCAGGAATTGCGATTGACCAGTAGATCAGTACTAATAGAACCCAATCTGGATTTATGCCGGTTAAGAAGCCCGGCCAAGGTACAATTCTGAGGCACATCGCCATGATAATGGTCGTAATAATACGGCCAGAGCCGATGTAATTATTCATCATCTGGTTTCACCCGTATGTTTGCTTTCAGGTGTTTCGTGTTGTGTCCGGTTTTTTGGAGGTGAGGTAGATGTATGAGCTTCCGGATTTGTTTCGTTAGTTGTTGTTGTGCCCAGTGAAACCGGAGACGTGTCACTCCAGACTATTAACAGCTCTCTATTTCGATCCAACATGGCTTTTGGGGTGGCAGTAATGTTTACAAAAGGTTTGTTGGTCATTGGTGTAAAGTCATCGACTATTGCAACGGGGTAACCAGAAGGGA